>JALZEK010000094.1 GCA_030862065.1 Actinomycetota bacterium
GTGGATGGTGCCGATTTACGCCCTCATTCAGCCGCTGTATGAGCCGCTCCATAACAATCTAAGAAACCGGCCGCTCTGGGTACGCGCCCTCTCCTACGCGGCCGGGTTCTTTCTGGTCGAGTACGGGAGCGGCTATTTGATCCGCTCCGCCACGGGCGAGGCCCCCTGGGATTACTCCGATGCTCGGTGGAACATGGACGGCCTCGTTAGGCCCGACTACGTCTTCTTCTGGGCGGCCGCGGGTGTAGCTCTGGAGCCGCTTCATGATCGGGTGACCAAACCTCCGCCGCCTCGGAAGTAGGGACCAAATATCCGTCTTTTTTCACAAATCCTTTGTGAGTCAAATCAAGGACGGCAAACGCGAGTTAGAGCCTCAGAGGTCGGCGTTGATTCGTCGAAAGGCAGGGCCGCGAAGGGCCGGTCAGAACCTCTCGGCCAGTCGCTTTGCGAGCGTCTTCAGCATGGGGGTGGCGATAACCGGTTCCTTCTCAAGGAGGGTGTCGAAGTCATCCCTTCGAATGGCCATGCACCGCACCCAAGTCGACGCGGAAACTCGCGCCGTATGCCTTTCTTCTTCGCGCAGGAGGGCCAGCTCACCGAAGAAATCGCCGGGCCCGAGTTCGATCCGTTTGCCGGGCAACTCGACGGTCACCGATCCCTCCTCGATGACGAACAGTCCCGTACCGGCCTGGTTCGGCTGAACGAGAACATGCCCGGCATCGGCCTCAAATTCGGTAGCGCAGCGCAGAATCTCGTTGAGCGCGTCGTCGCTCAGATGCTCGAATAGCGGGATGCTGCGGAGGTTTTCGAGGCCCTCCCTCTCGGTGTCGGCCATCCGGATTTCATATCACGCGGCCCGATCGCGAACTCGAGCCCTAGCGCCGATGCAGGCGCCTGACTAGCATGTCGGCGTGGATACCAACGAGATCATCGAGTCGCTCGCCAGTTTCTCGCTGTTCGCCGACCTTGGACGCCCGGAGCTCCAGGCCGTCTCCCACACCTTCGAGGAGGAATCATTCGCCGAGGGGCAACGGATCCTCCGACAGGGTTTCGGTGGCACCGGCTTTTACGTGATTCTCCAGGGCGAGGCTGCGGTGTTGATCAACGGACAAGAGCGCTCCCGGCTCGCGCGCGGCGATTTCTTCGGCGAGATCTCCATCCTGCTGGATGAGCCGCCCACCGCCGACGTCGTAGCGCTGACCCCCCTGACCTGCATCGTCTTGCCTCGCGACGAACTGACCGACTGGCTCGCGACGAAACCGACCGTCACGCTACGGATGCTCCAGGCCGAGGTCCGAAGATTGCGCGCGGCGAGCCTGTGGCGAAGCTAGACCGTCCCTATCCCCCCGGCGACTACCAGGTGGTGGTCGTCGGCAGCGGCCCGGGAGGGCTCCAGACGAGCTATTACCTTCGCCGTCTGGGAATCCGAAACGCGCTCATCTCCGCCGATGAAACTCCGGGCGGGATGTTCCAGCGATTCCCGGTCTTTCAGCGACTGATCTCCTGGTCCAAGCTGCATGCACCCGAAGGTCGAGCCTCCGAGCACTACGAGTGGTACGACTGGAATAGCCTGCTCGCCGAAGAATCCGAGCACCGCTCGCTCGCCCCACAGTTCATGGACGGCGTTTCGTACTTCCCCGCACGCCATGAGATGGAGAACCAACTCGTCGAGTTCGCAGATCGGACGGGGACCGATTGCCGTTACGGCTGTAAGTGGGAATCGACCCGGAGGGACGATGCCGGACACCTCGTGCTGGGAACCAGCGACGGCGAATATCGCTGCGACGTCGCCGTTTTCGCGACGGGTATGGCGGAGCCCTGGAAGCCCGATGCTATTGAGGGCATCGAGCACGTCCCCCACTACGTGGATCTCGAAAGACCTGAGGCATACGCGAACAGGCGAGTGTTCCTGGTCGGCAAGCGCAACTCGGGATTCGAGCTCGCCGATGGACTTCTGCCCTGGGCGCGTCAGATCATCCTCGCGTCACCGCGGCCGGTTCGGATGTCGGTGATCGTGCACTCGAGCGCAGCGGCAAGGGCACGCTATATCCAGCCCTACGAGGACCACGTTCTCGGCGGCGGCAATCTGGTGCTGGACGCGGCAATCGAGCGCATCGAGCGCATCGGGGAAGGCTTTCGCGTCCACGCGCATGGGACCAGCCGACCCGGCGACCTCGTCTTCGACGTCGACGCGGCCATTGCGGCCACCGGTTTCACCGTCCCTCTCGGAGACCTGCGGACGCTCGGGGTCAAAACATTCTCCCAGGACCGGCTTCCCTCCCAGACGCCCTTTTGGGAAAGCGTGTCCGCGCCCGGAATTTACTTCGCGGGGACGATCACACAGGGTTCGATCGGGCTGAAGAAATACGGACATCCAAGCGGTTCTTCCGCCGTTCACGGCTTTCGCTACAACGCACGCGTTCTTGCTCGCCACCTCGCGGAGAAACACTTTGGCATCAAAAGCGATCATCCCGAGGTTGCGCCCCGCGACGTGGTCGGCCATCTCCTCGCCTGTGCAACGAGGGCCCCAGACCTTTGGAACCAGCAGTCCTACCTCGCCCGCGTACTCAACCACAACGAGGATGGTGGCTTCACCGACGCGGGACCGATTCCTCTTGCTCACTTCGTCGATTCCTACGAGGGAGAGGGAGTCGCGATTACGATCGAGACCGACGGCGAGGGAGATATTCATCCGGCTGCTTACGTTCGCCGGGGGGATGATGTATCCGAGCATCTGCTACCGTCCGCGCACCTACACGACTATGACACCAAAGAGCACCGCTCCCAGCTCTCGGCCCTGCTCGGCCGATGGGTTTAGGAGGATAGACATGCCGACCGAGGACGAGCTGCGTGCCATCTATGCCGATACAAAAACGATCGCCGTCGTGGGCGCGTCGGGTGATCCGTCCAAGCCCGGCCACTCCATACCGGCTTACCTGCAGAGCCAGGGTTTCCGCATCATTCCGGTGAGCCCAAAGGGCGGCGAGCTCTTCGGCGAGCGGGTCGTTACCTCATTGGACGAGATCGAAGAACCGGTCGACGTTGTGGACGTGTTCCGTCCGTCCGAGGAGGCCCCCGGTATCGCTCGCGAGGCTGCGGCAATCGGAGCAAAGGTTCTGTGGCTGCAGACCGGAATCTCCTCCGACGACGCGGCCGAGATCGCCCGAGCCGAGGGGCTGCAAGTGGTCATGAATACCTGCATGGGCGCGACCCATGCACGCCTGGGTCTGGGACCCGGGCCCGAGTCTTAGGTCATCGCCTCGATACCGGGATCGATCGACGCGACGGCGACGGGTTCGCTCACGCCTTTTAATTCCATCTTCCTGCCCTCACCCACAGGGAAGCGAGTCCGGGCGGCCCCGATAACTTCCGACGAGGCAAGGATCTCTCCGGCCCCGGCGAGTGCGCCGATGCGCGCTGCCTCGTGCACGCCCCGGCCCCCGTAGTCCTTTCCCTTGCGCGTTGCCTCGACCGAATGCAAACCGATCCGGACCTGCGGCGCGAAACCATGTTCCTTACGGTGCTCTGCGAGGCGTCGCTGGATGTCGACTGCGCACTCGACCGCGTCGAACGGATCATCGAAAGCAACGAAGAACCCGTCGCCAATTTGCTTTACCTCTTCGCCGCAGTGCGCGGTAAAGAGCCCGCGCAAGGTCTGGTCGTGCCAGGCCAAGAGGCTCTCCCACGCCCTGTCCCCCATGGCCTCGACGAGGGTTGTCGAGCTCACGATGTCGGTGAACATGAACGTTTTCGTCACTCGTTCGCCCGGCATCGCCGCCTTTGGTAATTCCTCGGCGACGTCCTCGCCGAGTAACTCCATCGCGCGCCTGAGATCGAGCACGGCCCCCAATTTCTCGAATGTCTTGCGCGCCGCACGCAGTTCCAACTCGGCACCGTCCTCGTCGCCGTCCGCCCTCAGCGCTACCCCCAGCACCATCCGCGCTCGAGCCGCCTCGTAGGGAAGGTCCGCCTCCCTCCAATCGCGCCAGCTCTTGCGACAATTCAGCACCGCCGAGCCCGGATCGCCCTCCGCCAGCTGGAGCTCGCCGCGTGCGAGCAACGCACTCGCTTGGAGGACAGGGCTCTCGAACTCGGCCGCGATCAGCTCGGCCTCTTCCGCCGCGGCCCGCGCCGTTTCGAGGTCTCCGGCGGCGATCGCGATCGTCACCTGGGGCGTGAGCAGCCGGAAGCGGCCGAGCCGGTCAAAAGATGGATCGTCGACTGCTCGTTGGATCGCCTGCGCCGCGGCATCGGCCTTGCCCTCCGCGAGGTAAAGAAGGGCGAGACCCGGCTGTGGGTTATGGCCCAACTCGTGGGCCTGCTTGAAGGCGTCCTTTGCCTCCTCAAGATCACCCATGCGGAGACGGACTTCGCCGATCTCATAGAAACCGAAACCGGCGAATTCGAGATTGAAGTTTTGGAGTTCGTTGAGAGCGCGCCGGGCCTCCTGTTCGGCCTCTGCCCACGAACCGCGCAAGCGGATGATCTCCGCCCGGTGCACGCGGCAAATGCCCGGGAATCCCGAGATGGACTGGCGCTCACACCAGCGCCTGGATGCCTCCGTCCATTCTCCGGCGCGCTGGTAATCAGCGAGCGCGGCCGTGGCCGCAATGGCGATGCAATAAATGATCCCGGAGGCGAGCGGACCGATCTCTCCACTGACCGCGGCCACGGTTGCCTCGTCGAGGAGCGCCAATCCCTCCGTGACCTCGCCTTTCGAAACCAGGGCTTTGCCTTCGAGCAGCAATCCGTAAGCCTGCAGGTCGCGGTCGCCGAAACGGGTCCCGAAATCGAGCGTCGCCTTCGCCGCCTCCAGCCCACCGTCGAGGTCCCCCGCGGCCATGAGCCCGAGGCCATGTTGCATCGCCAGATAGCCCTTCTCGGCGCAATCATCTTCCGCCTCAAGAAGACGTTCGGCTCGGTTGAACCAGCCCGCGCCGATCGAGTGGGCCAGCTTGCCGAAGTAGTCGTGTGAGACGTCCAGAGCCACAACCGCAGCGCGCCTCGGATTATTGCGCTGTAGGTAGGAGGCATAGGCGCGTTCGCGCGCCGAGATGCACTGTTCCAGGCGCCCGGTCCACCACGCCGACTGGGCGAGACTCTCGAGATCCTCGGGACCGAGTGGCTCCGCCGCGTCGGCCGCGCTCAACAACTCATAGGCCTCGTGCCACGCATGACGCTCTATGGCGTCGCGCCCGGCCTCCAATGGGGATTGCTCGAGAACTTGGCTCATTTCGGACTCCTGCTAGAAGGGGAATTGTCTCATTCGGGGACGGGCAAGAGCAACGTCGCGATCCCCAGGCAAGGAAAAACCGACAAAAGGGATCTATGCATCGGTCAACTTCAGGGCATAGGCGGTCGCGTCCTCGGGCGACATTGCTCTGCCATCCTCCCAGGCGGCGGCGATCGTGGCATCGTCGATCACGCCGACGCAATGCCGCCGGGCGTCCCGAACGCCTACCAGGGTGGGTGGAGCACCGCCGCCCAACTGTTCCTTGAGTCGATCGGCCGCGCCGGCCAACCGGACGGCGTCCTCATAACTATCGAGATCGAGCAGGACGTCCGAGAACAGATCCAGGGCGCCCGCGATCCCGGTCAGATCCCTGTTGCTTTGCGCGATCTCAAGATCGGCTCTCATTATCTCTCTGGCGCCGTCGAGATCCCCGTCGGCCCGGGCGGCCATGAAGAGCACGAACAAACTGTTCAGCTCTCCATACCAGTCTTCCAGTTCGCGGAAGATCTCTAGGGCTTCGGTGGCCAGCCGGCGAGCCTTCTCCTGGTCACCGGAGAAGGTCGAGGCAAGGGCCGCGCCCTCCGCGGCCCACGCCTGCCTGCTGCGATCGCCTAGCGCTTCGCTGATGGCGCGCGCCTCGCTGTGGCGGGCGGCGGAGGTTGGATAGTCCTGGTCGACGGCGGCCAGATAACCGAGGTTGAACAGCGCCTCGGCCATCCCCGGACGGTCGTCGAGTTCTCTATAGATCGCCAGACCCTCTTCGTAATGACCGCGGGTGATCTCGAAATGGTTCTGCCAGTAGGTGAGGCTGCCGGCACCCATGAGGGCCTTTGCCCGACCTGCGGTTCGTTCCTGGGCCTCGGGCATCGCGAGCAACTCGTTCAGCCACTGGAGCCCCTCGGCTATGTGGGCGCGCAGATGCCAGAAGCGCCACGCACATCCCCCGAGCATCAGAGCCGTCTCGGTATCCCTCGTCTCGATACAGAACTGCAAGACGGCCCGAAGATTGTCGATCTCGAACTCCAGGCGGTCGGCCCACTCCCCCTTGCCGGTGAGCTCGGGCTCGGCACGACGAACGAGTTCGTAGAAATGGGCGGCGTGTCGCCTGCGCACCGCCTCGTATTCGTCGCCGTTCTGTAATTGCTCGAGGGCGAATGAACGGATCGTGACGAGCATCCTGAAACGGCTCTGGCCGAGCTCGGTCTCGTAGCGGCGGATGAGGCTTTTGTCGGCGAGCGAGGCGAGGGCGTCGAACATCTCGATGCCGAGCTCTCCATCGGGATCGCAGACTGCTTCCGCCGCATCGAAACCCCAGCCTCCGACGAAGACACCGAGTCGGCGGAAAAGCGCCTTTTCGGAGTCCTCGAGAAGTTCGTAGCTCCACGAGATCGCGTCGCGCAGGGTCTGCTGACGTCTGGGTAGATCACGGGCGCCCCCGGTCAACAGTGAGAGAGACCGCTCCAACCGGCCCAGGATCTCGGCGGGTGCCAGCACATTCATTCTTGCTGCCGCGAGCTCAATTGCGAGCGGAAGCCCGTCGAGACGGGCGCAGATGGCGGCTATTGCCTGCGCGTTGCTCTCGGTGAGTGTGAAATCCGGCCGAACTGCCGACGCCCTCTGCACGAACAGGTCGACCGCGTCGTAACGACCAAGCGCCTCGGGCGGGGGAAGGTCTTCCGGATCGGGGATTGCCATCGGAGGAACCGCGAATTCGTGCTCGCCGCTTACGTGCAGCACCGCCCGGCTCGTCACCAGAACTTTGAGTCCCGGAGCGCACGCCAGCAAGTCGGCAACGAGGGGCGCCGCGTCCAGAATCTGCTCGAAGTTGTCGAGCGCCAGCAGCATCTCCTTGTCCCGCAGATACTCCTTCACGATGTCGAGCATTGGCCTGTCGCCTTGCTCCTTGAGTTCGAAGACGTGACCGATCGACGACGCCACCAGTGATGGATCAACCACCGTCGCGAGCGGGACAAAGAAGACGCCGTCGGCGAACTCAAGCATCATCACGGCAGCGATCTCGATACCCAGGCGGGTCTTACCTGTGCCGCCCGGCCCGGTCAGCGTTACGAGTCGATGGTTGCGAAGCATCTCGATCACGTCCCCCATCTCGGACTCTCGTCCGATGAAGGGAGTGAGCTGGATCAGCAAGTTGTTTGGGCGAGCGTCCAGGGTGCGCAGAGCGGGAAATTCCGAGCGCAACTCCGGTGCAGACAACTGGTAGAGGTGCTCGGTTCGCTCGAGATCCTTGAGCCGATGCTCGCCGAGATCGGTCAGCCGTGCATCTTTGATGGCGCCGTCCACGAGTGCCTTCGTTGAAGCCGACAGAACGATTTGACCTCCATGGGCCGCGCCTGCGATGCGCGCCGCACGATGCACGTCGATGCCCCCGTAGTTGTCGCCGGCGAGGTGTCCTTCACCGGTGTGTAGTCCCATTCGCACCGCGACGTCGACGCCGCCCGGCCAGGAGCGGTCGGCAAGAACTCGTTGCATCGCCAGCGCCGCCCGGGCCGCGGCGGAAGCCGAGGGGAAGACGACAAAGAAAGCATCGCCCTCGGTCGACACGACCACTCCGCCCCCTTCATCGACGACGCCGCGCATGAGGGCATGATGTTCGTCCAGCACCCGGTGGAATTCCTCGCCGAGCTGCTGGACGAGGCGTGTCGAGCCCTCGATGTCGGTGAAGAGGAAGGTGACGGTTCCGGTCGGCAGCGTCAAGATGTTTCGAACAACTCCCTTTCGGGTTGGCGTGATCCGCTAGCTTTTCATGGTCTTCTTGTTCCGTCCGGTCTCAGACGGCTAGGTCACGTGGACTCGTTACGGGGAGCGACTCGGAAACTGAACATCATTCCGCTCTCCGCGTGCTCGGCGATGTGGCAGTGGGCCATCCAGAGCCCGGGATTTGAAGCATCCATCAGGATGTCGATCCTCTCCCCCGTCCGGACGAGAACCGTATCCTTCCAAACGAGATTGGATTCCACCACCCCGTCTCGGGCCAGAACCAAAAAACGCTGGCCGTGGACGTGGAAGGGATGGTGCATCGGGTGATCCGATTCCATCTCGTTAACAAGGCGAATCTTCACCTGATCGCCCGCCGGAAAAACCCAATCGATGTCGGCGTTCTCCTTGCCGGTGGCGCGATCGACGAGCTTCCACCGCATGTTGTTTGGGGTCGTCATGCGGTTGACCTCGGGCATCATGTCTTCCCACTCAATTCCATCCGCCATCTCATCCGAGTCCCCATGTGAGTGATGTCCGACCTTATCTGCGTCGGACCCGCCCTCCTCTTCGACGCCCGCGACCGTTGTTTGCAATAGCTTCATGCCGCACTTCGGGCACTTTCCGGGAGCATCCGTGACCACCTCGGGATGCATCGGACACGTGTAGGAAGTCGGAGCGGGCTCAACGGGCATGAGCTTCATGCCGCACTTCGGACACTTTCCCGGAGTGTCCGTGACCACCTCTGGATGCATCGGACACGTGTACGTGGATGAACCGTCGCCTGGTTCTTCAAAATCCATCTCTGCGATCAACGCCAGCGTCTTTTCCGGTGTCGCTGCAAGATAGGGAGCCACACGTTCTCTTTCCCCAACCATCTCTGGATTCGTCCGCAGGCTCTCAAAGTCCCTTACTGATGAGAACTCGACTTCTTCGGACAAGACATTGACGGACATCAGTGGATACGTCCGCCCCGCCGTGCGATGCTCCAATCGAAATCCGCCGGGTCGGTCGAATAAAGCGTGAACTACGACCCGCTCGGACGGGGCAATTACCACATCGTTCACCCACCGTTCGTTCTCGTAGCGTCCTCCGTCGCTTCCAACGAGCTTCATCCGGACGTCCGGAATCGACACCCTGAAGACGCGGGTATTCGCGGTGTTCGTAAGATAGAAACGGACGACCTCCCCGCGGCGAACCTCAATCGCCTGGCTCGTTTGGCCGCCTACCAAGAGAACGTTCCCGAACCTACCCATTGCGGTATAGGTGGGGCCGTGAGGATCAAAGGACGCGATGCGTCCGTTTTCGATCAAAATGTCATCGAGAGTGAGAACAATCTCTCGATCGGCAGAAGACCAGTAATTCGGATCCGAGGGGACAACTAAGACATTGCCGTAGAGTCCCATCTCCTGCGCGTAGTCCTCGCGCAAGTGTGGGTGATACCAGAATACGCCGGCATCCGGGAACTGGAGCCGGTGGGTGTAACGCCCTCCTACCGGGATGGGATCCTGGGTGTCGTGAGGCACACCGTCGTAGCCGTTCTCGAGACGTAGTCCGTGCCAATGGACAGTCGATTCGATATCTCCATCGTTGGTGACGTCGACCAAGATTTCCGACTTCTGTTGCACGCGCAGGGTCGGGCCGGGAATCGAACCGTTGTAGGACAGCATCCGAACGGTTGATCCGCCGATGGTCTTTACCACCGGGTGAATCCTGAGGTCGAAGGTTTCACCTGCACCCACATCCACAAGGTCGGGCGCCGATGCTTTCGGAAGACCGACCACGTCGGTCGGAAAGGCTTTCCCATCGGCCTCCGCGGGGGCACCGGGTCGCTCTTGAATCTGCATTACTCCTCCTACCTAAGTCTCCAGAGCTCTCGGGAGAGAGCTGCTGAACTTTCGTTTGGCGTCGTTCCGAACACCTATAGCTCTAAAGGCACAATCCGACGCGATCAAGGGGGTCGGCAAGTTACCCTTTATGTGCCTTTTGTCCCGTGCCTTCGGGCCGGCTGGCGAGGGCGTCACTCGACCTTAGGCTAGAGAGGTGGACGAACTCAGCGAGGGCACGGTCACGATCCTGTTCACCGATGTCGAGGGATCGACGGATCTCGGTCGGGTGGAGGGAGACGAGGTCGCTCGGCGGATTCTGAGGGCGCACGACGAGGTCGTTCGGGCGCAGATCGCCGAGCACAAGGGCCGAGCGGTCAAGGCACTGGGCGACGGCTTCATGGCGGCGTTCACATCGGCCCGCGCGGCCATTTCCTGCGCCGTCGGCATTCAGCAGGCACTGGATAAGCGATCGAGAACGGAATCCGACGGATCGATGCCGGTTCGTATCGGCCTCAATTCCGGGGAGGTCATCCACGAGGAGGGCGACCTATTTGGCTCCGCGGTCAGCGCCGCCGCCAGGATCACCGCTCAGGCCAAAGGTCAGCAAATCCTCGCGTCGGAGGTCGTTAAGGCGCTGGTGGGCACGCTTCCCGGCATCAGCTTCCGGCCCGCCGAGGTGGCGACGCTTAAGGGCTTTGAAGAGGAGTGGCGGCTCTATGAGGTGGAATGGCGATCCGACGAGGGAGCCAGGTTTCGCCGAACCCCCTTCGTCGGACGAGATGCAGAACGCGCCGAAATCACGGCTCATCTCAACGACCTGTCAAAGGGAACCGGCGCCCTGGTTCTCATCTCGGGAGAGCCCGGCGTCGGTAAGACGAGGCTCGCGGAAGAAGCCTCGAAAGAGGCTTCTCGGCGGGGCCATCGGACCCTGGTCGGTCGGTCCTACGACGTCGACTCCCCCGTCCCCTACTTACCGTTCACGGAACTCCTAGAGGCCGCGGCCAAGGAGGTCGACTCCGACACGTTTCGGATCGCATTGGGCGATGCCGCCGGGGAGATCGCAAAGATCATGCCGCAACTGCGAAATGTCTACGATGACATACCTCCTGGGCTGGAGTTGCCACCGGAGCAGGAGCGTCGATACCTCTTCAACAGCATCGTGGAGTTCCTGAAACGAGCGGCCTCGACTCGACCATTGGTCCTGATGCTCGACGACATCCACTGGGCCGATGAAGCAAGCCTTTCGGTGCTGCAGCAGGTCGCGCAACACCTGGAAAGCATCCCCGTGTTGATCATCGGGACGTATCGCGACGTCGAACTCGACGTCAACCGGCCGCTCGTTCGAGTTCTCGACGATCTCCTTCGTCGCCGTCTTGCCCATCGCATCAGTCTGAAGCGGTTCTCGGAGGGCGCGGTGGAGGCAATGCTGACAAAACTCGCCGATCGCGAGCCGCCCCGCAACCTCGTTCAAGCCGTGTACAGAGAGACCGACGGCAATGCGTTCTTCGTCGAAGAAGTTTTTCGGCACCTCTTGGAGCAGAACCGCTTGTTCGACACGGAGGGTCGATGGCAGTCCAGTGTCGAGCTCGGCGAGGTCGAGGTTCCGGAGGGAGTGCGATTGGTGGTCGGGCGAAGGCTGGAGGGCCTGGGCGAACACGCTCGCAAAGCTTTGCGCGCCGCCGCAGTCGTGGGACGCAGCTTCGACTATCGCCTCTTGGAAACGCTTCAGGAGGTCAACCCCGATTCACTGCTCGATGCGGTGGATCAGGCGGAACAACTGACCCTTATCGAGCCGATTTCGACCGATCCAACCGAAACCCGATTTCAGTTCAATCACGAACTGATTCGTCAAACCCTGTTGAGCGACGTCTCACTCCCGCGCCGCCAACAGCTTCATCTTCGAGTGGCAAAAGCCATGGAGAAGATATACGAGCGCGACCTTGCCGAAAGAGCTGCCGAGATCGTGAACCACCTCTATCGATCTGCGTCGAGCGATGCCGAGATGACTACGAAGTACCTCCTCATGGCCGGCGCACGCGCCCAGCAGAGCGCGGCGTTCAAGGACGCCTTCCGCTATTACGAGGACTCTCTCGGGCTCGTCGAGAGCGACGACGACGCGCGCACCGCCGAAGCCCTCGTGGGACTCGGACACGCGGAACGCAGCCTTGGGGACTTCGAGGAGGCCCTCTCGAATTGGCGTCGAGCCCTATCCATTTACCAGCGTTTGGGAGACCATCAGGCGATCGCGAGGGTTGCCCACGACATGGTTCTGCAGCTTGGATGGGCAGGCCAGTGGGAGGAGCTGATCGAAATCGCCGCGCAGGCCCTTGCCGTGATAGGCGATCACCCCACCCCCGAGCGGTGCCTGATCTCATCGTTTGCCGGAGTGGGCATCAGTTGGATCGGACAGTATGAGGCTGCCGATCCTATGGTGGAGGAGGCGCTGCAGCTGGCGCGCAGTTTGGGCGACGACGTCTTGCTGGGCATATGTCTGACAAGCAAAGCAGTCCATCGTTATGCCTACGGTGGTCTCGAAGACTGCATCGAGTTGACGAAGCAGGGCATGGACTTGTTGCGCGAGACGGAAGCCCAATGGAATTACGCGACGGCACTGGCCTTCTTGACGATCACCTTTTCCAACACAGGCCGATCCGGAGAGGTTGAACCGTACGCCGCGGAACTCGATCAACTATCGGATCGGCTCGGATTCGGCGGCGGCCTGATGTTTGCCAATCGGGCCCGAATAGTTGCTCCCATCATTCAGGGTGAGGACATCGAGCGCCTCGAACGACTGACGCAACTCGATCTCGAAATCTGTGAGCGCCACAACCTCCCCTGGACCGGACAATCCCACGCGTTCATATCGCGGGCCAGATACCTGGCAGGTGATCTGAGTGGTTCCATCGAGCACGCTCGGCTGGCCAACCAGCTTGACCTTCCCGGAGTGCTTCGAGGATTCACGCTCGGGGTTTTGTTTATCGTTCTGGCCTACGCGGGGAGAAGGGACGAGGCCCTCGGACTGTGGGACGACATCGGCCCCGCCCTACCGCAGTCGGACACCGTCGCTCCGATCGGCGCGTGGATGCTGTTGAGCCAGGTGGTCGAGGGGTTATCCGTCCTGAGAGAGCACGAGCGCGCCGCCGACCTGTACCCAAAGATCCTGGCCGTGGCGTCCACTCAACTCACGTACCGCTTTGACGGAAGGCCCTATGAATCCGTGGCGGGTTTGGCGGCTGCGGCCGGAAGACAGTGGGACGCGGCCGAGGAGCACTTCACCCGAGCAATGCAGCTCGCCGACAACCTCGATCTCCAGGTCGAGCGCCTGGACACACTGAGGTTCCACGGAATGGCTCTGCTCGAAAAGGGTGACACCGAACGGGCGAAGAACATGCTCGAATCCGCTTTGGCCGGTTACAAGTCGATCGGCATTCCGGTATACGAGTCCTTCACGGAGGAACTTCTGACTCGATTGAGAACCTGAGGCCGAAGCGGAAGGGCCCGCGCGCAAAGAGCCTAATGATGTAGTCATTGTGGAAACCGACCCTCTCAAGGGAACCGCTGAGTGGCGGCAGCGCGTGTTGGCAGTGCCCCCTCACGCCTACTTCGTCGTCAGCGCGGTCTTTCACTACCTCGGTCCGGCCTTTGCGGTTCTTCTCTTCGCCCGAGTCGACGTTCTGGGAGTGGCCTGGCTGAGAATCATCTCCGCCGGGGCCGTCTTTGCCGCCTGGCGCAAGCCCTGGCGCACATGGGCTCGCCTGGAGCCAGAGGGCCGCCGGTTGGTCGTCGCGTGGGGCGTCGTCCTCGCCTTGATGAACTCGTGCTTTTACATCGCCATCGACCGGCTCCCTTTGAGCACCGTGGCGGCCATCGAGTTCGCGGGGCCGATCTCGCTCGCGGCGGCGGGTATTCGAAACAGACGAAACGGACTCGCCCTTGTTTTCGCCGCGGCCGGCGTCTACATCCTCACGGGCATCCGCCTTGAAGGTGAGCCCCTGGGTTTGGTGTTTGCCTTTGCGAACGCCGCCCTGTTCACCCTTTACATCGTCCTCGGGCACCGCGTCGCTCAGTCGGGCCCCGGCTCGGGGATCGACTCACTCGGGATGGCGATGCTGATTGCCGCGGTCGTGGCGTCTCCGCTGGGCATCTGGGACGGGGGGCGAGCGCTGGTGGATCCGATCGCCCTGTTGGCGGGAGCGGGAGTCGGGATCAGCTCCTCGGTCATTCCCTACGTCTTCGATCAACTCGCGCTCGGACGTTTGGCGCGGTCCACCTACTCGCTGTTCGTGTCGCTGCTTCCGGCGACTGCCACGATCATTGGAATCGTCGTCCTGCGACAAATTCCTACGCTCGGTGAGATCGCGGGCATCGCCCTCGTCATCCTCGGCGTGGCCGCCCACCAGCAGCCAAAGGAGTAAGGGGTCGAACGAGATCCTCGGGTCGCGTCGTCTTTTAGGGTGGGTGAATGACTCAGATACCCCACGTCAACTTTGACCCCGACCCAAAAAGCTTGGATGAGATCGGTAATGCCACCCACGACTTCATCAAGAGCTTCCTCGGTCGGCGTGACTCGGCACCGGCCTCCGATCTGGACGGCGCGCATGAACTAGCTCGCTCGCTCAAGTCCTCGTTTCCCGAGGAAGGAACGAACTTCGACGAGCTCTTGTCGACCGTGGCAAAAGCCGCGGAGAAATCGTACGACACCACCGGCCCCGGCTATCTCGCCTACATCCCGGGAGGCGGACTCTATGCAGCCGCGGTCGGAGATCTCCTTGCCTGTATCACGAACCGCTTCGTCAACATCTCTGCTCCGGCCCCCGCTCTGGTTCAGCTCGAATCAAACGTCACTCGATGGCTGTGCGACCTCTTTGCGTTCCCCGAGGGCTCCCAGGGGATCTTGACGTCGGGCGGATCCATGGCGAACTTCTCCGCCATAGTCACGGCGCGCGATGCCGTGATGGGTGACCACTTTGACGACGCCACGATTTACCTCAGTGACCAGGTTCACCACTCGATCACGAAAAGCGCCCACCTCGCAGGCCTGCCTCGTCGCGCCCTCCGAGTCGTTCCGACAAAGACAGACCTCACGATGGATACCGTCGCATTGAAGAACATGATCTCCCAGGATCGCAGGGAGAAATGCAGGCCTCTGCTCGTCGTCGGGAGTGCCGGGACGGTGAACATAGGCGCGGTCGACCCCTTAGACGAAATAGCAGAGATCGCCCGCAATGAACGGATATGGTTTCACGTTGACGGCGCCTACGGCGGGTTTTTTCACATGACGCAGCGCGGCCGGCCGAAGCTGGACGGAATCGAATCCGCCGACTCCATAACACTGGATCCACACAAGGGGTTGTTCCTCCCCTACGGCACCGGGAGCCTGATCGTGCGCAACGGCGACGCGCTCCGAAATGCCCACCGCAGCGAGGCCGGGTACCTTCCAGAATCGTCTACGGACGTAGACCTGCCCGATTTCGCGGACTACTCTCCCGAATTGTCGCGCGACTTCCGTGGGCTAAGGGTCTGGCTCCCGTTGCGCCTGCACGGTGTGCGAGCTTTCAGGGACGCGCTCGAAGAGAAGTTGGACCTCGCCAGAAAGGTGTACGAAGCATTGTCGTCGTCACCATCGCTGGACGTTCCGTGGGAGCCCGATCTCTCCATCGTTGCGTTTCGGCCTTCAAGGGAAGACAACGAGGCCGCCGACCTCCTCCTCGAGCGGATCAACGACAGTCGCCGGGTGTTCGTCTCGGGAACGACCATCGACGGTCGGAAATACGTCCGCATTTGTGTCTTGTCCCACCGTACCGACGAGAATCGAATCGACGAGGCCATCGAGATCGTTCAGAAGGCAGCAATCGATCTCTAACCGGGTTCGGCGGGTGCGATGCCGGTGACAAGAATTCGTCGTAGCAATCCTTCCTCGGCGCCGCGGATCAAATCCCTGCGGTGCGATTGGCGCTCTTTCCATTCGTCACCGAGGAGGACCCGGAGTTCACCTTCGTGAGAGTCGTACTCGACGAGCCAGGCGCGAACCGTTTCGATAAAGGCCTCCGTTAGATCGGTGACCTCGACATCACCAAAACCCGCTGCGGCCATCAAGACATCGACCGGGCGTGTGCTCGCCACGGCGCGGGGACCAAGACGGACGGCGACTCTATGCGCGGACTTCGTCAGCCCGGTAGAGACGACGATAGTGTGGAAGGCCGTCCGGCCGCTCGGTTTCAGCATCCTCTTGCAGGCTCTCAACACGGAGAGCTTTGGCCGCAGTCAGCAAAGTACGTCGGTGTGAACTACCGCGTCGAATGAGTACTTCCCAAAAGGTAGGTTGCGAGCGGAAGCAACAATCGGACCCACAAGGCGTACTCCCTCGTTCTTCGCCCGGTGGGCCGCGACGGTCAGTCCCTCGGCGGGAAGATCGGTGAGCACGACTTCGCACCCCGTTCGCTTCGCGAGGTAGAGTCCGGGCCATCCCCTGCCGGTTCCAAAGTCGAGCAATCTTGTGCCGGGGCCAAGATCCAGGAGGTTCGCGAGCAGATCGGCCTGGGCGGCGGTCGTGAACCCATTGGCGCCCCACACCTCGCCGATCACCTTTCGCTCGATCTCTTCGACTACGGGCGACGATGACCGCGCGTATCGTTCGGAGAAATCTGTGAGCGCCTTCCTTTCGTCCTTGCTTGAGTGCACCTACACGACCTCCTCGACGGCTGGGCGAGACACGAAACCAAAGAAGGGGCCCAAGGGCCCCTTCTTCTTATCGCAATCGGAAGATCACGCGACCGGCGAAACGCTGACCGCCTCGGGACCCTTCTGACCCTGTCGGGCCTCGAAGGTTACCGTCGCACCCTCGACCAGGGTCTTGTACCCATCGGTCTGGATGTTGGAAAAGTGCACGAAGAGATCCTTCGAGCCGTCTTCCGGAGTGATGAAGCCATAACCTTTGGCTTCGTTGAACCACTTAACTGTGCCGGTTGCCATAAAAAACACCTCCCTGCATTACCTCTGGAACGAGCTCAGGGAGGCAGCGCCAACCACTCACACGTTCATGTTCAGTTACTAAGCACTATAACGCCTCCGGGCCGGTCTTATTCCAAGCGTTTTGGAACCGATACGAGCCCTATTCATGGTCCAGGGGGCTACGAATACATTGGGCCCATGGATCAACGAGAGCACTGGTTGCTCACCCTCGAGGAGCGGGGCAACCCCGACACTGAGATCGATCGCCGGCGCGGTGACGGACGCGCCTATACCGAGGGAAACAACGTGAGGGCCTTGATCCACGGCAGAACTTACTTTCGGCGACTCCACGAGGTGCTCGACTCTCTGAAAAAGGGTTGGTGGATCCATTTCCTGGACTGGCGCGGGGACCCCGACGAGCGACTCGTCGGCCCCGGTACAGAGGTCGCCCGGGTGCTCGCCTCCGTGGCCGGGCGAGGCGTCGAGGTGCGGGGGCTCGTCTGGCGGTCGCACCCCGACCAGGCCAAGTTCAGCGAGCAGGAGAATCTTCACATGGCCCGCGACATCAACGAAGCCGGTGGAGAGGTCCTGTTGGACGAGCGCGTTCGCCAGGGCGGGTCACATCACCAGAAACTCTTTCTCATCCGCAAGCCCGGCCACGAGGGGGACGACGTCGCGTTCGTCGGCGGCATCGACCTCTGCCACAGTCGCAACGACGACCTCTACCATCGGGGCGACAAGCAGGCCTGGGAGATGAACGACGTTTACGGAGAAACTCCCCCGTGGCACGACGTCCAGCTGGAGGTGCGGGGACCCGCGATCGGCGATCTCGCGACGACCTTTCGAGAGAGGTGGGACGACCCCACGCCGCTCGATCATCACAACCCCTGGCGGAGGGCGATGGCCCGGAGGGCCGGTTATCCCCGCCATCCCGGATCCCTCCCGGACATGCCGGAAGATCCCCCACCCGCCGGCCCTCATGCGATTCAGGTTCTACGCACCTACCCCGCCAAGATGCGCCATCCCTACCCCTTCGCTCGTCGAGGAGAGCGCAGCATCGCGAGGGCGTACACCAAGGCATTGAGTCGGGCCCGTCGCCTGATTTACGTGGAGGATCAGTACTTCTGGTCGGAAGAGGTGGCAGGCTCGCTGGCCGATGCGCTAACGGCAACGCCCACGCTTCACTTGATCGTGCTCCTTCCGCTCTTCCCGGAGCAGCAGGGCGTTGTGTCCGAGACGCCCGAGCGCTGGGGGCAGCAAAAAGCGGCCGAGATCGTGCGCGAGGCGGGGCGCGATCGCGTCGCTTTTTACGGGGTTGAGAACGAGCTCGGGACACCGATCTATATCCACGCAAAGGCCTGCATCATCGACGACGTTTGGGCCATGGTCGGATCCGACAATCTGAACCGCCGTTCGTGGACTCACGACTCCGAACTCTCCTGCGCGGTGCTCGACGACGAGCGTGACCGACGCGAGCCGACGGACCCTGCGGGATTGGGCGACGGAGCAAGGCGATTCGCCCGCGAGCTTCGGCTATCTCTATGGAGAGAACACCTCGGTGACGAGATCGACGAGGAGATCCTGTTGGACCCCGTTACCGCCTTCTCGGCGTGGCGTGAGATTGCGGACCGGCTGGAGGCATGGAAGCGATCGGGGAGGCGCGGAGCCAGGCCCCCGGGTCGGGCCGTCGTCCACCTCCCTTCCCCGGTCCCCCGCCGTCATTCGCGGTGGGCGAAGCTCGCCTACAACCTCATGGTTGATCCGGACGGCCGGCCGCGCAACATGAGAAAGGGCCGAAATTTCTAATCCCGTCGCGGCCTCAGTCGACTCGGACTGGGGCGCCGGTCACGCCCTCGCAGAAGCGACGACGACCGATCCTTCTCCGGAGCCGCGGGCAGACATATGCGATGAAAGGTACTGACCAGGTCCACTCACCAAAAGAACCCGTGGGGTCCGGTTCCGGCAGCTACTCGCCCGAGAGGATGATTAGTACCTCTGTCTCTGGATCTACCGGTCGGCCTGCATCCGGCTCCTGATCGACGACCACCATGGGGTTTGGACCCTCCGTCCACTTAACGGTCCAATCCTCGATACCGCTATCCCGCAGAGCCTCCGAAGCTTCCTGTTCTCTCATGCCGGAAAGGTCGGGCATGGTGCCACCCTCGGAGGAGCAGGCGAACAAGGAGGCCACGGCAAGGACACCGACGATGACGCGGGTTCTAGTCGAGAATTTCAACGCGTTCGAGAACTACGTCTGCGGCCGGTCGGTCCCCCTCGTCGGTCTCGACCTCCGCTATCGCCTTCACTACTTCCATCCCCTCGGTGACTTCCCCGAAAATCGTGTGCTTTCCCGTCAGCCATTTGGTCGGCGCAACCGTCACAAAGAACTGCGAGCCGTTCGTGTTCGGGCCTGCATTCGCCATCGCGAGCAGCCCCGGCTTGTCGAACGAGGGAGCCCCGGGAGGGCATTCGTCCTCGAAGCGATAGCCCGGCCCACCCCTGCCGGTTCCCTCGGGATCCCCGCCCTGGATCATGAAGTTCGGGATCACACGGTGAAAGATCGTTCCGTCATACAAAGGCTCGTTCTTCTTCTGCCCATCTCGTGAATCCCGCCACTCGCGTTTCCCCCTCGCGAGATCCGTGAAGTTGGCAACTGCAATGGGAGCATGTTCGGGCATCAGCCGGACGGTAAACGCCCCGCTGGAGGTGTGGAATCTAGCGTTCGGCATGAAACCCCTTTCGTCTGTGGACGGCTATCTTCGCGCGTCGTTCGGGCCGCGATCACGTAGGTCCGGGAGGTGGCGTCCCGTGTCCTCCGTGGAGATCTGGGTTGACCCAGTAGCCCCCACAAGCAAGGGTATGGGATCGTGCCTCAGGGTTATAAGGCCTGTCCCACATGCGCAAAAGTGGTTCCTCTCGAGGCCGAGACCTGTCCGAACTGCGGAGCCGGTCTGACGGAGGACACAGATATAGACACGGCAACGGGATCTGAGGGACCCGTACCCTCCTATCCGCCTCCGCCTGCACCCGGTCGGAGGTCCGCACTGAAAACGGCGATCCTCCTATCGGTCCTCGGCATCATCGGCTTCGTGGGATACCGGATCGTCAGCACCGTCACCACCGTGACGTCGGCGATCGAGGACAGTGTCGACGAAGCCTTGGAGGCCTCGATCGGTCCCGACGAGCAAGACGAGCAGACCTTCCCCACCCCCAATCAGGGATTTGTTCAGTGCATCAGCCAACTCGCCGTGTACGTCGATACGCTTCTTCAATCAGACGGCACCGAAGACAAGGCGCTCGTCGCCACATACGGAAGAGGGAGTTTTGAGTTCCGGACGGTTCATCGGGTTTATCGCCGCACCTCTGCCCTGATCGAAGCTGTGGGAGACGAAGCCGCCGTGGACAGAGCGGTTTCGATGCTCGAAAGGGCCTGTAGCAGGAAGTACGGCGAGCCCTAAAGAAAGCAGCCCGGAACGACGATCTAATTAATGAATGGAATATCAACGCCTCAACGGTGTTGTATCCTTCTGAAAGATAATTTCAGGGCGACAGGGAGTCGCCCGTGAGATCTTCTCTCGGTTCCTCCTTTCGGCGGTTGCGGGTTGATCAGATCTCCCGTAATCGGTAGCGGTACTGCCGGAACATAAGGAGTCGAACCACATGCCTTCCTTTGCTGAGCTGGGCGTTTCCACGCCCATATCCCGAGGCCTCGCCCGCCGTGGGTTCGAAGCGCCCTTCCCCATCCAGGATCTCGTGATCCCGGACGCCCTTGCGGGTCGAGACATCCTCGCCAGATCGCGAACGGGCTCGGGGAAAACACTGGCCTTCGCCGTTCCCATTATGGAGGCCCTCGAATCGTCTTCGGCTCGCCCCTCCGCGCTGGTCCTGACGCCGACACGCGAGCTCGCGGTCCAAGTTACCGAAGAGCTACATGCCATCTCCGCAGCTCGGAATCTACGCGTGGCCTCTGTCTACGGAGGAGTGCCGATACCAAAGCAAGCGGAGCGAGCCGCAAAGGCGCACGTCATTGTGGCGACGCCGGGCCGGCTACAGGACCTGCTTGAGCGCAGACTGATCTCGGTCGACAAAATCAGCATTCTTGTGCTCGACGAGGCGGACCGGATGCTCGACATGGGTTTCCTCCCTCAGGTCGACCGGATCGTCAAGCGTCTCCCGGGCGATCGCCAGACGATGTTCTTCTCGGCCACCCTTGACGGAACCGTCGGTCACCTCGCTCGTGCTTACACCGTCGATCCCGTGCGGCACGAAGTCGGCGAACGGAAACCCGTCATCGAGGAAGCAGAGCACCGGTTCGTCCCGGTCGACGAGCACCACAAGCTCGAGAAACTGGTTGCCGTCCTCGACGAAACCCGCGATCTCGCCCTCGTCTTTGTCAGAACGAAGCGAGGAGCCGACCGTTTGCAGGCGAGGCTCCGCGCAAAGGGAGTCAGGTCCGAGGCCATGCACGGCGACAAAACACAGGGGGCACGTGAGCGGGCCCTCGAAAGATTCGCCAGCGGAAAGATAGATGTGCTGATCGCGACGGACGTGGCCGCCCGCGGGCTCGATCTCGAAGACATCAGCCACGTGATCAATTACGACCCCCCCAGGGATCACAAAGAGTACGTTCATCGCGTTGGGAGGACGGCCCGGGCGGGACGCTTCGGTACCGGGGTCACGTTTGTGGCGCCGACCCAGCAACACGATATGAGCGTGATCGCCGGGCAACTGGACCTGAAGCACGAGTTCCAGAGTGACGGCCTCGCGCTGGCCACTCCGCGCCGGGTGTTCTCCTCTCACGGTGGACGCTCGAAGATGCGGGCGCGCCAAAAGCGTCGTTTCTAGAGCGCGGCCTAGTTCAATCCAGGCGGCGGCTCCAGGTCACCAGAACTTCGAGGCCTTCGCGATCCCCCTCATCGAAGTCGATCTCTCGTAGATCGACCGGGTTGTAGGTGGTCCTGTTCTTCAACTGGTTCCGCAGCCAGATAGCAATGGGAGCATCGCTTCTGTGGAAGAGTTCCATCGATTTGGGGGGATCGGGCGCCTCGATCATGAAAATGAGCTTCGTGGCCCCGACTTGTCGTTGCACCCACCAGGTCTCGGCCACGAGGCCCATTTCCTCGGCCTGCTCCTCGTTCACTTCCTCGAGCGAGTTCCCAAGCATCCGGATGTTTCGGATCATCTCGTCCGCCTGGCCTGGATAGATGGTCATTTCGAAACACGCCCGGCCCGCGACCCGGGCTGGAGACCGGGAGGTGGCCGATTGCAGCAGCGGTTTCATCTTCGATTCCGGACGCCGGGGCTCCGTTCTCGCTGGTGAAAAGACCCGTCGGGGGGCGGCAGTTGCCCTACTGCCGCCCCCAAGCGACGGTGCCCCATCTATCTGTTACTTCCAGGGGTAGAGCGCAAATGCCGGCGCGGCGGACATCACCAGCACGCACAAGACGCTCAGAGAGACGAAAACCTTCCTCATCCGGACACCCCCTTTCGGTTGGGATGTAACCTCATCCTCTCCTTTTGTTACGTAAGGAGTTAAGTGCAGCCTCCCAAGGGGGAGGGCCGAGGTCAAGTGGGTATGGCGTTGTTCCGAAGAAAGGCCTTAACTAGTCGTTAAAGTGGCAATTACAGCCAGACAAGGAGGTCTTCACGTGTCCCTCTCCAGCCGCATCCGCCAGGCCCGGATGGCCAAAGGACTGACCCAGGCGCAGCTGGCCGCCCCGAGGTACACCCACGCCTACGTAAGTTCGATCGAGTCCGGGCGCCGACGGCCCTCGGAGGCAGCCCTCAGTCACTTCGCCTCCCGGCTGGAGATGGACGCCGAGGAATTGGCGACGGGCAGGCCCCCCGGCCTGGCGGCGAGGCTCGAAATGGAGCTTCAGGAAGCTCGCAGGAAGGTGTCCGCCGGGGACTTCAGCGAAGCCGACTCCCATTACCTTCGGCTGGGCGAGCAGGCGGCCGAGCACCGTTTGCATCTCATAGAGGCGAAAGCCGTCCAAGGCCGGGCCCTGTGCGCGGAGCGAACCGGAGATCTCGAGCAGGCGATCGAGCTCTATGAGTCGGCCGAGGACAAGCTCGGCGAGGAGAGCCCCATAGCGAGAGCCGACGCGATCGCCGGAGAAGCGCGCTGCCTCCAGATGATGGGCGACACCCGGTACGCCGCCCACGTGCTCGAGGGACTGCTCGAGACGATCGAAAGAAGTGGCCTCCGGGAGCCGCAATCGCTGCTTCGCATACACAGTTCTTTGGTCGCGGCCTATTTCGAACTGGGGCTCTACGACAAGGCGGCCAAGTCTGCAGAAACAGCCCTTCAGCTCTCGGCAAACGTGTCCGATCCGGAGGGTCTGGCAAACATGTGCATCAACGCGGCTCGCGCCTTGCTACACCAGAAACGTCACGAGGAGGCAGCCCAGACGCTGAGACGAGCAGAGGACCTCTACCGACAGCTTGATTTTCGTAGCGAGACCGCGTCGGCATATCTGGCGCAGGGATACATCATGGCTCGACAAGGAGAGAATGAGGGAGCCCGGGAAAAGTTGCAACGGGCGATCACATTGTTCGAAGACGGCCCCAACCCGATCGATGAAGCCAACGCCGTGAACGAACTGGCGCGGATCGAACGGACTTCGGGAAACCTGCAAACCGCAAGGGACTTACTTCAAAGATCGATTTCCCTTCTCAAAGACAACGACGTCGCCGAACTCGCGCTTGCCCACCGGGAACTCGGACTGTGCGACATCGACACCGATTCCAAAGTCGCCGAAAAGAACCTTCGGACGTCAATAGAGTTGTACGAACGTGCCAGCGAGCCGGCGCAGCTCTCCGCCACCTACCGAGTGCTGGGCGATCTATTGGTCAAACGCGGGGACGCAAGGGGCGGATGCGACGCATACAGGACGGGGATCGTTGCCCTCGAGACTTCTCTGGGCGAAGTGGTCTAGGTCTGACCCACCGAGCGCCTCCGGCGACTGCTACAGCCGACGGGAGCGTCCGCATTCGAGCACCCGGTTGCAACAGTGTTGTAACAACTAGTTAATTCAGCTGGTTCACAACGCGAGATACAACTCAAAAACTATTACAAGCCTTCTTCGGGCGCAGCATGACGACTAGACTTCACACCGACCAACTCGGGAGAAGCGCAAAAAAATGTCAGCGAGCGGCGACCGTGAGAACGACGTTCCGGATTTCGACGCTGCTTTGAAAAGGGCGGGAGTTCACTCGGTCTTCAATGAACTCAACCCAAACGACCGACAAGCCGTTAGCAAATTGATCAACGGCGTCAAAGACGCCCAGCGACGAGAGAGATACATCCAGGTATTCGTGGACATTCTTCGGGAGAGTTCGACGAGCGAATAGTTTCCTTCCTCGGTCCGTCTTGGTGGTTTGGTCATTTGGTCCCAAGTTTGTCCTCGATCCGTCTCAGCGCCTGCTTCATGTCTTCGTCACTGTCTTTGGATTCGGCGCTTCCCTTGTGAATCAACAGAGCCGACATAACCGTAAAGGAGAACAACTGGAGGAACTCGGACTGCCAGTTCTCAAGGGTGCGTGCGGAGAACTCGGCGACGAAGTCACCGACCTCCGCCCTTCCGCCGTGTTGGGCCTGGTCGTCGGTGAATTCCTGCCACTGTGCGATCCCCTGCCCAACCCAGCTGAGAAAGAACAGCGTGCAGAATCCCAGGCTCAATCCAAAATTCTTCCAGATCTTCATTTGGGGGCGACTCTGGTCCTGGATACTCCGGACCAGGCTGCCCACGAGATAGATGGTGATTCCAGTAATCACGATCATGACTCCGATCATCGCTACGACACCACTCATCCCAACCTCCTGTCGCGCCTACAAAATCGCCTCCAAAATCATGTCGGATTCAGGCGCGGGTGTACCGGATTAGGAAGGAGCCGGTTGCGCGAGCGGATCGGGTTCCGCGGGGTGGGAGTGAATCGTCGCCTCGACGGGTACAAGCAATGTAACGAGCTGTGATCACCAACCCGAGAGGAGGAACAATGGCCAAGGACCACGGTTCCAGCGTCAAGAACGACAAGCAGTACGAGGGCCTGCGCAAGAAGGGGATGAGCAAGCAGCGGGCCGCGCGGATCTCGAACACACCCAACGCTTCCAAGAAGGGCGGTAAGAGCTCCGGTGGTTCGTCCGGAGGCGGCGGATCATCGGGGGGTGGAAGCAAATCGCAGAAAGCTTCGGCCGGTCGCAAGGGCGGAAAGAAATCCAGCTAGCCGATTCGGTGCAATGAAGATCAAAACGATCGGGTGGGGCGGAACGCGTACGGAGAATTTCTCCGAGATGGTCGGTTTTCTTCGTGACGTCCTGGGCCTCGACGTTTCGGACGAGGCCCAGGATTTCGTTTCCTTCCGGCTGGGAGACGGAACCAAATTCGAGGTCTTCGGCCCCGAGGAGAAGGACCACGACTTCTTCACGACCGGGCCCGTCGTCGGGTTCGGGGTCGACGATGTCGACGAGGCCCGAACGGAATTGGAGAAGGCGGGGGTTGATTTCATCGGCCCCACACACAGCGAAGGCCAGTACAAGTGGGCTCACTTTCGGGGGCCGGACGGAAACGTTTACGAGATAGCTACGAGCTGATCATTCCTGCTTGTACTACATTTCTTATGGACGCAAAGAACAGGGATGCCGTCTCGTCCCAGGTGGGGAGGGATTGCGCTCTTTCGAGAGCCCGCCGGGCCATCTCTTTGCGTAACCCGTCGTCCTCCGCAAGCCTGGAGATCGCCGACGCCAAACCCGGGATATCCCCTTCGGGCAGGACGAATCCTTCGCTTCCGTCCGAAGCGAGGAAAGGAAGGTTACCGGCGTCCCAGCCCAGAACCGGAACACCGGCCGCCATGGCCTCGCCGTAAACCGTCCCATAGGGCTCACGCCGGCTCGGAAGAGCGAACAGATCCGAGCCCCCGTACAGCGCGGCCACTCGTTCTTTAGGAAGTTTCCCGTGAACGATGACGCGCTTCTTCAACGATCTGTCCTCAAGCCGTTGCCTGACTCGGCGCCCGTAACCGCGGTCCGCTTGCGTGTCGCCCACGAAATGAAGCGTTGCCGAGTCGGGGGGAGTGCGAGCCACCGCCTCCAGCAGATCAAGGATCCCCTTTCTCGGCATCCAGTTGCCAACGCATAGAAGAGCGATCTTTCGTCCCTTTCGGAGGTCCTCCGGGGATCGTTCGACGGGCCCGGACACATCTCTTCCCGGTGCAACCACCGTCCTTGGGATCGTGCTGAGGGTCGAGTCCCGGAGTAAAGCTTCCAGAGACTCACTCGCAACGAGGAGATGAACCGCCCGAGCGTAAGTGAGCCGATCCAATCGGGCCTGAATCCAACGGTAGAGGGGACCGGCGTCGATCCCCCCCGGCGGTTGGTGGAGCATTCCGATGAGCGGTACGCCCAACTCCGTTCGAGCGAGGCCGAGAGCAAAATAGTCGGCGGCGATACTGTCCACCACCACGGCGTCCGGGCGCTGACCCACCAACTCCCTTCGTATCGAGCGTGAATAAAAGATGGGGAGGGGGAACGGTCTTTCTGGGAATGAAACAAATCTGAGAAGTGAACCGTGGGAGGCGGCGGCAGAGGCCATCCTTGCGTGATACAGATAGCCTCCCGTCGTCTTGTTCGGATCGCCAAGGGTTACGAGGGAAATTCGAATGCGCGTCACTCATCTATCCCCGACGTTATTCGGTGAGCACGGACTATTCGGTGGAGGCGAAAGGTATCCACACGAACTCGCGCGCGCCTTGAGCAGGTACATTCACTGCACACTTGTGGGGTTCGGGTCGAAACCATCTCGCGGTGTGGATGAGACCGGCCTCGAAATGATCGTGCTCAGAAAATTCGCTCATATCAAAGGTCATCCCGCTCATCCGATCGCAACGGGCATAGCAGCCGCGATCAAGAGGTCGGACATCGTGCACACCCACCATATGAAAAGTCTCCCGAGCAGGGTGGCAGCCGTGGTCGCCCACGCCCGCAACCAGCGACTGGCCGTCACCGACCATGGTCTCGGCGCGGGGGGCTGGGGCGGATTCCTTCCGAAGCTCTTCGATGCCTTCCTTGAGGTCTCGGAGTACTCGGCGCGCACTCTCGGAGCGCCTCCATCCAAAACCAGAATCATCTACGGTGGAGCCGATCCCGAACGATTCTTCCCCGATGAGAACACGGCTCGATCCGGAGCTCTGTTCGTCGGTCGCATCACTCCCCACAAGGGGCTCGACCGTCTTCTGCGCGCCCTCCCCCAAGGTGTCCATCTCACGATCGCCGGCACCGTAGGGCACGATCGGCGCTCGCCCGAGAGGAATTATCCCTCTCTCGTCGCCACGCTTGCTCGGGACAAGAGCGTTGCCCTCTTGGGGCAGATTCGAGATGACGATCTCCCCCTCCTCTACCGCAGTGCGAGCGTGCTTGTTCTGCCCTCCGTTCACAACACCGTTTACGGCAGACACGTGAAGATCTCGGAGTTGCTGAGCCTCGCGGCGATCGAGGCAATGGCGAGTGGAACTCCCGTCGTGGCCAGTTCGATCGGAGGACTTCCTGAGGTGGTGAGGGATGGAGAAACCGGTTATCTCGTCGAGCCGGGCGACATCCAGGGACTTCATGACAGTGTCGCCACGCTTACCCGCAATCCGAGACTGGCGACGAAGATGGGCCGAGCCGGAAGGGATCTCGTCTTGGAACGGTTCACTTGGGATCGCTGCGCTCGACGGTGTCTCGTCGCCTATGACGAACTTCTCTCCACTGGGCCTGCATAGCCCCCAAAGGCCAGCGCGGATTCCCAGGCACGAACACCGAGTTCTGTAACACCGCTGCCACTTAGGGCTTCGCAGACCTTCTCGTGGAACCAACGAGCGAGAAGCTCGACCGTCACGGCCTCGGCGGCAGCGGGTCTGATGACCTCGAGATTCTTCCCCTCTATCTCTCTCACCGCCCGAGCAACAACGCTCTCGAGGAGGTCGAGATCGCACACCATTCCGCGATCGTCCAATTCCGATCGGGATGCAATGACTTCGACTCGATAGTCGTGGGTGTGAAGCTCCCCCTCGGGCGGCGGCAACCCGGGCATGACGTGCTCCGCGGTGAATGTCGCGGTCAGTCCCGTCTCAAACAAGCTCGGCCCCCTCATACCGAATTGCCGCGTGAACCAATCCGGGCTCAAGACGAGATACAGCTTCGTAGGCTTGAGCCGCATCGTAGAGATCAAATTCATGTGTTGCCAGATACTTAAGCGGGAGTTCGTCGAGAAGTACTCGGGTCGCGGCCCGACGACTCTCGATGGTCCAGGTCTTCGACAGGTGCGCGGGTATCGACGACACCTGAGAACTTCTTATGGTCAGCCGCCGGCGATGGAAGTCCCCACCCAAGGGCAGCGGAACGAGCTTAGCTCCGTACCACGAGGCGACGAGAGCAGTCCCCTCGTGTTCCAGTAACGCGAGACCATCGGCAAGCGCCTCCGGGTTACCGCTGGCCTCCACCAACAACGGGACCCCGCCGGTCGGTCGGGCTGCCATTACCTGCTGGAGCCGTTCCGCATCAATCGCCTCGATTCCGAAGGACTCGGCAACGGCCCTCCGCCAGGGCTTCGGATCCACTCCGACGGGTCTGGCCCCGGCACGGATCAACAACGCGGCCGCAAGAATCCCAACCGACCCCAAACCTGTAACCAAGACGGTCTGTTCCGCGACTGGGCCCGCATCCAGACTTATTTGAAGCGCGGTTTCCACAAGCGGAAACAAAGTTGCCAATCGGGGATCTATCCCGTCCACCACCACCGTGTTGTTTCGGGAGCAAACCACGAACTGCTGATGCGGATGGAAACAAAAGACAAGGGTCCCGGGGGCAATCTCTGACTGAGATTCTTCGACAATCCCCACACAGCTGTAGCCGTACTGGAACGGATAGGAGAAAGACCCCGAAAGCGAACCGATGCTTTCATCGAGTGATGCTTGGGGATCCAGTTCTCCGCGGTAGGCGAGCATCTCGGTCCCAGAGCTGATGCCCGAAAACAACGTGCGGACGAGAACATCCCCGCGCCGGAGAGGAGGAAGCTCGACCTGCTTAAGCCTCACGGAGCGAGGCGCGTAGAACTCAAGGGCCAGCGATCTCACGGGTCAACTACTCTATCCCTACGCTTATGGCAGATGTCCCCAGTCCGAAACTCGTGAGAACGGTCGCGGCCACAAGCGTGGCGGAAGTCGCGCGCGTCTCATTGCCAACGCCCTTCGGGTTCTTTCAGGCACACGCATTCGAATGCGGGTCCGGGTTCGTATATGTGGCCTTGATCTTCGGGGATATCGGCGATGGACGATCTGTTTTGGCCCGCATCCACTCGGAGTGCCTCACCGGCGATGCCCTCGGTTCGCTCAGATGCGATTGCGGGGTTCAGCTGCGAGCGTCGCTTCGAGCCATTGCCGCGGAGGGACGGGGCATCCTCGTATACGCAACGGGCCATGAGGGCCGAGGAATCGGACTGGTCAACAAGTTACGGGCCTATGTGGAACAGGACAACGGGTCTGATACGGTCGACGCAAATCTTCATCTCGGACTACCGGTCGACGGGCGAGACTATACAGAAGCCATACATGTTCTGAACTCTCTCAGTGTAAAGAGCGTCAGGCTGCTCACCAATAACCCCAGGAAAGTTCAGGCGTTTAAAGACTCCGGAGTGTTCGTCGAAGAGGTTATACGCGCCCCCGTTGCACCCCACGTTCGCAACATCTCCTATCTCAGCACAAAGAGAGATCGGCTGGGTCACTCAAACCCTCTTGGAGCCTCTCTCGATGAGATCGTTGCAGTCCCAACGGATGTAAGCAAACTGATTGGCCCCATCAGATCGCGATCCGACAGGCCATTCGTGACTCTCAAGTATGCCCAGAGCATCGACGGCCGGATTGCCACGGGAAGTGGAGACTCAAAATGGATCAGTGGCCAAGAGGAAAGAGCAATCTCCCACGCACTTCGCGCGCATTGTGATGCAATCATGGTTGGCGTCGGAACGGTTTTGACCGACGATCCGGAGCTCACCGTGCGGATGGTGGAGGGGGCTTCTCCGATGCGGGTGGTGCTCGACTCGCGCCTACGAACCCCTACCACCGCGAAAATTCTCAACGAGAGGGCCACCACCCTCATCATTACGACTAAAAATGCCGATGCCGAGCGGGTGGAATCGCTTCGGGCCGGAGGAGCCGCCGTTCACGTCTTGACAAGAGGAACGGGGGGTGTCGATCTCCCTGCCGCCTTGCTTCGACTCAAAAAGATGGGCATTCAATCCTTGCTGGTCGAAGGAGGAGCGCGAGTGATCACGTCCTTGCTCTCGGAGCGATTGGTCGACCGCATGATCGTCTCTGTCGCCCCCAAGGTCCTGGGGAGCGGAACCGAGGGTATCGGCGACCTGAGAATCTCCCAGGTAACCGACGGGCTTTCCCTTAGTGGGCGGTCGGTCCACCTAGCAGGAGACGACGTCCTCATCTCCGCAAACGTGGATCAGGCAGCAACCGGGGCCGCGCCGGAAATCCGGATGCGAACGGTCCCCAATTAGAGGGTGGCCGTAGCCGGCCCCCGGTAGAGCGTCCCGAGCCCGATCTACCCCTGGAAGTACTGGTTGAGCAAGTCCGCTATGAGGGCCGGAGATCCCTTTTTCCTGTTCCGGGCGATCTGGCAGAGGACATCTCGATCCGTTTTCTCACCGGTCGATTTCATGTCCTCGCCGGACAGATCCACGGTGATCGTCGTACGAGCGGTGGCTTCTCCCAAGCGGATGTCGAGCCGATTGCAGTTTGACTTCAGGATGGTGACCGGTGCGGTTGCGGGCGCATCGCTGAGCGAATAGGGCTCACCGTTGGCGGTGCAGGCTCCGGTGATCGAAAGATTGGCGAGCAGGTCGGAGCCTCTGGCCTCGTAGTTGAGCACAAAGATGTCGCCCAGAAACCTACCCTCGACGATCGAATCATCCTCGAGGAGAACCCGGCACGGTCCCGTATATCCCGGTAGCCCCTTGACCCGGGGTGCCCACGCCGTGCCCGGCAACAGAGAGATCAAGCCGACGAGGGCGATAAGAACAGAAACTGCAATTCGCTTAAGCATCCCAATCCTTCTTACTAGGACCGACCGGTCACATCCGGGCCGGAGCACTTGAACGGGCGTCCCGAAGGACGCCCCTCGCAATCGGATCATTGAAGCGGCCCCGATCGAGTTGGTCAATGGGGTTTTGCAGGTCTTGTACCAATTGGTTGGAAAAGTCACTTGCATGGAGGCACGAGCAGAGCAATCGCGACCGGCCTCGATCCACCTCAAGAAGAACTCTCAGCCTTACGTCCCTTTCGCCCCGGTCCGCGGGAATTGATGACGGATCGATCAGACAGAGGGAACAGGGCGAAGAAAGCCGCCACCGACGGGGCGGCTTTCTTGCGGGAGTTCTTTGGTTCAGGGAAGGCCGGTTATGGGAATGGGATACGGCACGATCTGACCGTCGGCCAGCGTCGAAGATACCTGAGTTGCCCTCGTTCCTCCCATGATCCCAATCCCGCTGCGCATCAGAGGATCGATCCAGATGTGCGTGATAATTCCGGCGGCCTCCATGTTGGCTCCGATGGTGTCCCCGAGCACCGTGTTGGCGCCTGAGCCCGAGTCCCCGGGGGCGATTGCGCCCGAGAACATGAAGTGATCGGTGCCCCAGTGGATGGCCTCCCCCGCCCTCGGGGTCCCCCCCGCACCGACCCCAACACCGTGTCCGTAGTGGACGATCGTCTGTGCCAGGGTCGGATCCGGGGTCACCGAGACGTTCGGAATGAGCCCGCGGCGCGGAATGGTGACCCCGACCAGGCTCCCGGTGTTTGTGTACATCCCACGGGGGCCGCCCCAGAAACACATCGTCGGAGTGACGAGACTCTGGTACTCGGAGGCGATGTCTATGAGCGCCCAGTCGTCCCCAAGTCCCCCGTCGTGCGAAGTCCCAAAACGCCCGAAGTCGAGAAGCACCACGCCGGTGGCACCGTCCCTGTTGCCCAGTGCGGCGATGACTGTCGCCGGATCACCCGTCTTGCCGCAATGTCCGGCCGTACTGATGTCGTAGCTGCCGGGGCTCCCGTAGACATGGGCCATCGAGCACCAGCCGATGCTGTTACCGCTGATGAGAAGAAGCAATGCACCAGGACGGATCCCCATGCAACCCGTTCCGCCGTAGGACATGACCGTGGGTCCACCACCCGGAGGGTCTTCGCTCCCGCCACCGCCACCTTTCTTCGGCGGGGGCGAAGTGCGCTGAGTGAATTGCCGCAACTCAGACAGCGGCACATCGAAGAACCGCCCATCCTCGGTCACGAGGGTCGGCTTGGCATAACGACGAGAAGTCAAAATCTCTTTGGACGGCAGACCCAGGCGCGCGAGTTGATCGTCGGTTACCTCGAACTCCATCTTGGCCCACGTGCCCGGACGGTGACCGGCCACGAGTTCGTCGGTCCACTCCTTCGTGATCTCGCACATGGCCTGCTCGTCGAGGTGGAACGGTGATAGCTCCACCTGGGGCGAGGCCTGAGCCGGCGATCCGGGAAGAAAGACGGCCGCCAGAGCCGACACAATCACGAGCCGAGAAAGGATCCTTAGCATTGGGGGCCTCCTGAGATCTGTGCCTCAAAACCGGGCAAATCGTGACAAATACACCCTTTTCTTCGTGAATCGGCGTCGATCTCCTTCCCCCGGCGCCGTCATACAAAACTCGTCCGGTCCCCACAGGAAGGAACTCACCCTCAGCAACTCAAGCTCGATACCGCTTCGAGCAGTTCGAGCTTCGGTACGTCCCGATTACCTCCTCGAATCGCGTTTGCCGGAAATTTCCACGGTGATTTGCCGAAAAGACTTGGCAATCCCAACGGGCCTCTAACCCAACCTCAACCCCCTGCCGGTTGGTACGGGCTACGATCTCCCGGCAATGACCGGGCGGCGCTGGTGGCGCTCCGACTGGTTCCTAATGGCCGTGGGGCTCTTGCTTCCCGGGATTGGACTGATCTACATCGCCGCGGCTCCCGGAGTTGAAAAGCGTCGCCGGATCCAGCTCATCGCTCGATGCCGTGCTCATCGGTCTTACCTTTCTTGTTGCGAATCTGGTCGTAAGTTGATCTCGAACACATGGCCTTGTTCGACAAGGCGGTGATCACGGCGGCGGCCGTTGCCGTCATTGCTTTGCTGGTCGGGCCGAGCAAGCGACCACCAAGGCCTGATCCACCGGAAGAGGGAGCGTTGGATCGGCGGTCGCTGGCGGACTTCGTGTTCGGTGCCTTTCTGGATCACGGTGACCATGAAGCGATGCGACAGGTGGCGGAGTTGGACAAAGCATCGTGGAGGTCCGGATGGGGCACGGCTCATTGGTATTTCCAGGGCGACATGCCCGCCACATCTCTCCAGAAGGGGATGTCGACCGAGGAGATCGCCGACCTGGCGGCGACCTTTTGCCTCGGTGTATTCGTCCCGATGCTTCAGGACAGACATGAACCCGAGACCGGCGAGCGGCTGACCATTTTCTGCCTCGGTTTCACCTGGGCCCTGCGCAACCTGATCGACGATCAAACGGCGAGACCCCCACAGGCTCGCACCAAAAAAGCAGGGCCCAGTGAGCGATGGGCAATCTGAGGGTCCGGGAGGCCGCGGACTCCCTCTCAGTCGAAGATGCTGACGCCGCCCGGTCCGACGAGCAACCCGATGACGATCAGGATGATGCCCGTTAGCACTCCTCCACGGACGATGTTCACGATTCCCGCGATCACGAGGACCGCGGCGATGACCCAGAGGATGGTTCCAATTCCGCCCCCGTTCCTGGCGGCCAGCAAGAAAAGATCGGCTGCCATGAGTTTCCTCCTTTCTGCGCGCAGCGACCTTGTCGTCATTCCCCACCTGCAAGACCTCAAACGCGAGCGCGTGACATGTCTGATTAGTCCCTTACGTACCAAATGTGTTTCGCTGGTGAATCGAACGACCCAGAGAGAAAAGACTGTTTCCATCTTTGAAACCCTGAATACAAAGCGGCCGGTTCTTGAGTAACTAGTCCCGAACGATAAGAACTTTCATCGCCCAACCCCGTAGACGGTGACAACGGGCTGGACAACAATTTGGGTGGGAGGCACTCGAGAGTCAGGGACACGCGGCATGCGGCACCAAAGCTATGTTCGAGTCATCATCGGCTCCGCGCTGCTGCTCGTTCCGATCCTGCGCGCCTCTGCACAATCGATCTCGTGCACGCAAAGCGGACCGTCGACCGGTGCCTATACGGTGACCACCTGCATCACGGCCCCCATCGACGGAGCCGCCATCACCGGCTCAACCGAGGTCTCCGCCACGGTAACGAAATCCTCCGGAGCTCCGGCCGTCACGAGAGTGGTCTTCTATCTCGGAAGCGAATACGTCCTTACGGACTACGAGGCTCCCTATACGTTCATGCTCCCCAGCGACAAATGGGTTGATGGAACGAGAATTTTGGGCGCGCAGACTCGGATGAGCGACGGATTCGTGACTCAGACCGCGACCGTTACTAACACGTTCTTAAACGGGATCTCCGTGGAGCCGGTTAACCCCAACACCTTTGCGCCATACACCAGCGATGCCTCTGCCACCGATCCGTTTGTGGTGGTGGCCGCCGGTGACGGAGCCGATGGTAAGTCTCGAGCGGTGTCCGTCACGAATCTAATCGGGTCCTGGAATCCGGATATGTTCCTGTATCTCGGGGACGTCTATGAACGCGGCTCGACGGCGGAATTCCATAACCATTACGGACAGCCGGACCAGTTGTTCGGACGGTTCAGGTCGATCACGAACCCGACGATCGGCAACCACGAGTACTCGCTCCAGGGAGGGCGCGCCTACTTCCAGTATTGGGACAACGTCCCCCACTACTACAGCTACGAGGCTCGGGGCTGGAAGTTCATCAGCCTCGACTCAACCTCCGAGTTCGGCCAGACCTCTCCGGGCACCTCTCAGTACGAATGGCTCTCCAACGAACTCACCTCCAATCCGGCCGAATGCACACTCGCTTACTTCCATCACCCCCGCTTCTCGGTCGGGAAGTACGCGGCGGAGACAAGAGTGACCGACATCTGGTCGCTTCTCGCCAATAGTGGCGTCGATATCGTTCTTGTGGGCCATGATCACAACTACCAACGCTGGCTGCCGCTCGACGGAACCGGTACGCCAAGCGACGACGGAACGACACAATTTGTCGTCGGCACGGCGGGGAGAACACCAGCGAGCTTCACGACAACCGATCCCAGAATGGTGATGGGTGTCTACAAATCCCCGGATCTCTACGGAGCTCTGCGGCTGCAGTTGAACCCCCACGGCGCCTCCTATTCCTTCACAAACATCGCCGGCGCAACCCTGGACTCCGGCTGGCGCTCGTGCAGTGGCGCTCCGCCCGACGCTCAACCTCCCGAAGCACCGGAGAACCTGGTGGCAACGCCGCTGAATGCAAACGAGATGGAGCTCAACTGGTCCGCGGCCGCGGACGACGTCGCGGTGAGCGCCTACAGGATCTATAGAGACGGCCAGTTGCTGACAACTATCGGCCCCGAGACCCGCTTTGTGGATTCATCGGTGTCCTCGGGAAGCGTCTACACGTATCAAGTCGCAGCCGAAGACGGGGCCGGAAACCTATCCACGCTCACACCTCCCGTTCAGGCATCGACTCCAAGCTCCATCTTTGCCGATGGCTTCGAGACTGGTTCCATGTCGGCCTGGACGAAGGTGGTCGGCATGACGGTGCAGCAGACTGACGTTTTCTCCGGAAGCAACAGCGCAAGAGCATCGACGACCGGGACAGCCTCTTACGCGAACAAAACCCTCCCGACGGATCAACAAGATGCTTTCTACAGTCTCAGATTCAAAATAGTGCGAAAGACGACTAAGAACCTCTACCTCATAAA
>JALZEK010000106.1 GCA_030862065.1 Actinomycetota bacterium
CGCACTACGTTCCGTGAGGAGCAATTTGCCGCCTATTTCGCCTCGGGCGTGTCGCGGTGGAGGGTGAGGCCCACGGTATTCATGCCCACGCTTCCCCCCGAGTTCGATCTTGCCCTTCTCGACGGGGGGGTTGTGGGTATGGAGGATGGAGAGGGCTCCTGCCTCGGGATCGGGGTTTTGGAATTCGATGCCTCTGAGGACTTTTTGCGCATGGTTTCGCCCGTCGCAGGTGGCGTGAAGGGATTGAGGCTGGGTTCGATCCGAATCGAGACCACCGGCCGTTCGCGGGGTCCCGTCGATCTTCGACACGTGTTCCGTACCGAGTGAGTGGCGGAACATGGACGCCTTCGACCGTGGGATATTCACTTCCTGACGCCGTCGGGTCGACGAAGATCCGATCGGACGCCGTGACGAAAGGAAGAGAATGCCGTCTCTAGTCAAGAAGAGGCGCAAGAAGATGCGTAAAAAGAAGCATCGAAAGATGCTCAAGAAGACGCGCTGGCAGAGACGTCAGCAGGGTAAGTAGCCGGCGGGGCGTGTCCACGGTGGCGAGAGCCAAGATCGTCACTTTCACATCCGACTACGGCTTGGAAGACGAGTTCGTCGGCGTGTGTCACGGGGTCATGTTGAGGATCGCGCCCGACCTCAAGATCGTCGATGTGCACCACAACGTTCTCCGTCAAGACGTGAAGCACGGCGCCATAGTCCTGAAGCAATCGATCAAGTACCTTCCGGCGGCGGTCCATCTCGCAGTCGTCGATCCGGGGGTGGGGTCCGATCGCCGAGCCGTTGCGGTCGTAGCATCCTCGGATCAGATTTTCGTCGGGCCCGATAACGGATTGGTCGTTCCGGCCGCCGAGAAGGCCGGGGGCATCACCGAGGCTTACAACATCACGAACGAAGATTTCCTTCTCTCCCCCGTGTCCCAGACGTTTCAGGGTCGAGATGTCTTCGCTCCGGCCGCGGCTCACATCGCTGCCGGAGTCCGCCCCTCTGAGCTCGGACCACCGATCAAACGGGAGGATCTCGTCACCCTCGAGGTACCCGAGGCTTGGACACACGATGATCACCTGCACGGCGAGGTGCTTCAGGTGGACCGATTCGGGAATCTGCAGCTCAACATAGATCGCACAGATTTGGGAAAGGTTGAACTCGACAACAAAGAGCGAGTCGAGGTGAGGCTCGAGGGCCATCGGCTCCGCGTGCGATACGGGAGCACATTTGCCGACGTCGCGGCGGGCGAGTTCGTTTTGATCGAGGATTCCTACGAACAGCTTTCCCTCGCGGTGAACAAGGGAGATGCTCGAGAGCGGCTGAGGGCGAGGACCGGGTCAACCGTGATCGTGAGCCCCACGCCGGGTGAGTAGGGTAGGCCGATGTCGCAATCAGAAAACACAAAGAGACGGGTCCTGATCACCGGAGTGGCCGGCTTCCTTGGTCTTCGACTCGCCAAGCGACTGGAAGACGATGACTCCGTGGAGTCGTTGGTGGGCGTCGATCTAGAGGAGCCTCCGGTCGAAGTCAAGGGTCTGGACTTCGTTCGCGCAGACATCAGGAGCCCCCTCATCGCACGTGTTCTCGAGTCGACCGAGGTGGACACTCTGATCCACACGAATATCACCTCCCGACCCACGCGACTCGGCGGTCGGTCGCAAATGAAGGAAAACAACGTGATTGGGACGATGCAGCTACTGGCCGCCGCTCAACGAGCCGACCGAATCAAGAAGGTCGTCATGAAGTCATCGACGGCGGTCTACGGATCCAGCCCGGAGGAGCCCTCGATCATTCCTGAGAACCACACCTTGCGACACGTCGATCTGTCCGGCTACGGAAAAGATTGTGCCGAGGCCGAAACGTATGCGCGTGACTTCGGGCGACGGCGGAAGGACGTCGATCTCGTGATCCTTCGTACCCAGAACGTCGTCGGCCCAACTGTGAGGACTAACATCACCGATTACCTTTCACTACCCGTCGTTCCCACTGCCCTGGGGTTCGACCCTCGGCTCCAGTTGCTCCACGAGGAGGATGCCGTGGAGGCGCTGTACGAGGCGATGACCTATGAGGGCGGAGGCATCTTCAACATCTCAGGAGATGGGGTCGTCTACCTATCGAAGGCGCTTCGCCTTCTGGGTCGGCCCCCGCTACCGCTCCCTCTCCCGACCGCTCAGTTCGCAGCCGGCATCCTTAAACGTCTTCGACTGGTGGACTTCCCGATGGATCAGCTCAGGATCATTCTCTTCGGCCGGGTTGTGGACACTCGCCGGGCCAAAGAGACCTTGGGGTTCACGGCGCGTTATACCACCGAGGAAAGCGTGCTCGATTTCCGCAACGAAAGGCAAAAGGACGGGCAGGAAGAACCGACCATGCGTCCCACCTGGGAACGTGAACTGCTCGAATACCTGAAACAGAAGGCCGGAGAGAGGGAACCGGTCTGATGCCCGACGCAGAAGTTATACGTATCGACTCCCGATCCCGCGCCGATGCCGACGACAGCCCGCGGACCAAATGCAAAGCGACGACTACGTCGGGCAGACCCTGCAAGAACTACGCGGTGGGCGACAGCGGCTACTGCCGGATCCACCAGGATCGCAGCTCGCTATCGCAACACCCGAGCGCCCGGCAAAGACCACGCGTCGCCGAGGCGGAGGAACCGCAAGATTCCTGGGGAAAAATCACCGAGTTCCTTAGGCGCCGGCTGGCGGGCGAGTATCGGATCGACGACTTCGGCTATGACAGGGAGCTTTCGCGCGCCGTCCTCTTACCGCTGGCACGCCCGTTATACGAGAACTACTTCCGGGTGCGGACTCTCGGGGTAACGAGGATTCCCAGCGAGGGAAGTCCGGCCCTGCTTGTCGGGAATCATTCCGGCACCGTCGCGCTCGACGCGCTGATGATGCAGTACGCGGTTGCAACCGAGCATCCGGACGAACGGACCATCCGGAACATCGGTGCGGACTTGGTGTTCAGGCTGCCCTTCATTGGTCCGCTCGCCCGCAAGACCGGGACGGCGATGGCGTGCGACGAGGACGCTCACGAGCTGCTCCGCCGCGGGGAGCTGGTCGGCGTCTTCCCCGAGGGATACAAGGGAGTCGGCAAGGGTTGGAGGGATCGTTACAAGCTTCAGCGCTTCGGTAGAGGGGGTTTCATCGAGATCGCATTGAGAGCGGGGGTTCCGATCGTGCCGGTCGCCATCGTGGGGGCCGAAGAGGCCTATCCCATGATCGGCAACGCCTCGGCTCTGGCGCGGGCCTTCGGCTTCCCCTATTTCCCGATAACGCCCACCTTCCCGTTGCTGGGCCCGCTGGGGTTGATCCCGCTGCCCTCCCGCTGGGTGATCGAGTTCGGCGAGCCGATTCCTCTGGACGATTATCCGGACGACGCCGCCGATGACAAGATGCTGGTGTTTGATCTCGCCGACAGCATTCGCGACACGATCCAGCAGATGCTCTACAAGAACCTCAAATTCCGGGGCGGAACCTTCTTTTAGCGGTAGGGGCCGTTTCAGGGGGTCAGCTGGTAGAGGCGGATCACGCCGAAAACTCCCGCTATGGTGATCGCCGTTAGCAAGAGAACGAGCGCAAGCACGGTGTTCCTTCTCATGCCCTAAGCATAGAAGCCCATCACAGTTCGAACTCCTGTTGCGTCCACGCCCCGATGTCCCGGCACAATTCGTTGATGTGACGCTCTAGTTGGTGGAGCCCTTCAACCTTTCCCACGGTGATCGCGACTCCGGCCTCCTTTGCTTCTTCCTCCAGCCTCGGCTCGAGATAGGCGGTGTAGAGGATGATCGCTTGCTCGGGTCGCTCGTCTCGGATTTTCCGCGCCGCTACAAGACCGTTCATACCGGGCATCCGATAGTCCATCACGATGACGTTGGGATCGTTCTGAGATGCGAGCTCGATCGCCTCGTCTCCGGAGGCCGCTTGACCGACGACGTCGAAGCCGTCCAACTGAAGCATCTCCCCGAGCATGTTCCGCACGTGCTCGGTGTCGTCGACGACGAGAACGCTTAGCTTCACCAAATCCGCCTTTCGATTTCCAACCTACTGCCGGGGAAGACCTTTCGCCACTTTGCGGGGGCGAGCGAGTTTCGACTCAACGTACTCGCGATTCCGCTTGAGCATCGCGACCAGCTCCTTGGGTCGCTCCAGGTAACGGATGACCGAAAGTTCCAGGGAAACGACTCGTGAATACTTTGATCGTCGTAGCTCGGTAAGAAAGCGATCAATCGGGAGAATGCCCTTTTCGAGCTCGAGATGCCCGTCACGTCCGTCGCCAGCGTTGTTGGAGAGATGAACGTGCACCAACCGAGGGAGGAGAGTGTTGAGGGAAGCAAGGATGTCGTAGCGCCCGACCGTGAGATGGCTTGTGTCGAGCGCCACGAAAGGTGCGGCCTCGACCAGCTCGGCAGGATCGAGCCACCGGTGGGCCCGCACCTTTCTGCCGGCGACCCACTTCGGATACATCGTCTCGACGGCTACGGTCACGCCCTTCTCCGACGAATAATCCTCGGACTTCCGCGCGATCCAGCGGGCGTAGTCGCGCTCCCAGAGGTATGGGGGGTGGACAACGAACGTGTCGGCTCCCACGGCCCGACACATCCGAACCCCGCGCTCGATCTTCTGAATCGCGTCGACCCCCCACACCGTCTTGGTGATGATCAGGAAAGGGCCGTGGATCGAGGCGATCCTGAGGCCCCGCTCCTCGGCGAGGTGCCCCGGGATGTCTGGATCATGAGTCTTCGGATCACGAGTGACCATCAACTCGATGTCGGTAAAGCCGGCCTCGGCAAGCGAGTCCATGGCGCGCTCGAGCTCGAAGGCCCAGAAGGGGCCGGTGGAGCACTGGACCACGCGGCGGGGGGTCAACTCGGGGGGCATGGCACGTAATGTTGCACGACGCCGCCGGTTTGCGGGATCGCCCGAACGCGCGAACGCCCCCGACCGAGGTCGAGGGCGCCGCTGGATGAGTCTCTGGAGGGCGGGCCGGCTAGGGGCGGGCTGGGAGGCTCGTTAGCGCGCCGCCTGGGCGGGCGGCGCTTTCGTCCCATCCTCTCCCGACTCACCTTTGGTTTCGTCGCCGGCTGGAAAATCTTGAGAAATCCGCCCCGGAATCTTCGCGTTTTTTAAGGATTGTTAGCGTCTGCTTGCAATAGTTTGCAGAGGAGGGCGATAGGAGGGACAATGGGGGCATGAGCGTCGCCGACCTCGTAAGACGAGCGGCCCACAGGAGCCCCGAGAAGGTCGCTCTGGCCTTTGGGGCAACCTCGGTGGAGGGGCGGCTGAGCTACGCGGAACTGGATGCGGAGGTCGATCGGGTGGCCTCGGGGCTGGTGGGGCTGGGGGTGACCAAAGGCGATCGGGTGGCGATCGCGATGCCCAACATCCCTCACTTCGTCTACGCCTACTTCGGGGTGCTGAGAGCGGGGGCCGTGGCGGTGCCGCTCAACGCCATGCTCACCCAGGGTGAGATCTCGGAGATCCTTTCGGACGCAGCCCCCCGGGTTGTTCTCGGTGCCGCAGGTCCGGGCGAGGTCGCGGCCAAAGCGGCCTCTGTGGCTCCGGGCGTCGAAAAGATTTTGACGGTGGAGTCCTGGGACGAGTTGGGCCCGGCCGAGGCCTTCTCTCAGGTGAGCGTGGCCGACGACGATCTCGCGGTGTTGGCGTACACCTCGGGCACGACGGGGAAGCCCAAAGGCGCCATGCTCAGCCACGGCAACCTGATCGCAAACATCGAGCAGCAGCAATCGGTTCCCACCGACCAGGTTCGAGAGGATGATGTGCTGCTCATTACCCTGCCGCTCTTCCACATCTTCGGTCTCAACGTTCCACTCGGTCTGCTGGTCAGAAACGCGGCGACCGGCGTCCTCCTCGAGAGGTTCGAGCCGGTTTCCTCCCTGCGGACCATCGAGGCCGAGCAAGTCACGATCTTGTTCGGAGCTCCACCGATGTACGTCGCCTGGGTCACAACCCCTGGAGCGGATCAGTACGACCTCTCGAGCGTTCGCCTGGCGGTGTCGGGAGCCGCCCCGATCCCCGTATCGGTAATCGAAGCCTTCGGCGACATGTTCGCGGTCGAGATCGACGAGGGCTACGGACTGACCGAGACGGCTCCGACGCTCACCTCCAACAGGATGGCGCCTCGACCCAAGCGAGGAACGGTTGGTCGGCCGCTTCCCGACGTCGAGATGAGAATCGTTGACGAGAGCGGCAACGACGTGGAGATGGGAGACCCGGGCGAGATAGTTGTGAAGGGACCAAACGTCTTCCAGGGTTACTGGCAGCGGGAGGAGGAGACGGAAAAAGTCTTCAGAGACGGCTGGTTCCACACGGGAGACGTGGCGGTACAAGACGAGGATGGGTTTATCCAGTTGGTCGATCGCATGCGAGATCTAGTCATTGTGTCCGGATTCAATGTTTATCCATCAGAGGTAGAGGCGGCTTTGCTCCAGAATCCCAAGATCAAGGACGCCGTGGTCGTCGGCGTCCCCCACGAGTACAGGGGCGAAACCTTGAAGGCCTACGTCGTTCTTAGTCCGGGGGAGGAGATCGGCGAAGACGAGATCATCGCGGGGGTCCGAGCGAGGCTTGCCCGATTCAAGTGCCCCGAGTCCGTGGAGATCGTCGAGGAGCTGCCTTATTTGTTGAGCGGCAAGGTGTCGCGGCGCGCGCTGCGCACCGAAGAACAACCTCCGGCCGAGTCGACTCCGGCCTAAACGGGTCGACGATTCCGGCAACACCCCCCTCAACGACGCCGACTGGTCATTTCACCGGAACAGTTCCGGTGTCACGACCACTCGAGCTCTCGGGCCCGGCCCGCGCATCGGATTCGCTCCAGCGAGTCCGGTCTGAGAATCCTCAATTTTCGCCCTCGGTATTCCAGCAGCCCCTCGTCTCTGAACCGCTTGAGAGTCTTGCATGCGCTCTCTCGGCACATGCCGGCGAAGCTTCCGAGGTCCCGTTGAGGCAACGGAAGGTTCATCTCGATCGTCGGGCCTCGCCTCTCTCCCAGCAGTTCTGCAAGGTGAAGAAGGCGACCGGCAAGCCTGGCCGGGACTTCGCTCGTCGTTCTTTCCAGCATCGCCTCGAGGATCCATCGCGTCCTGCGACCCACCTGGCGGGCCAATGCTCTGGTCGCCGCAGGATTGCGCGCCAGCGCCTCGCTAAGCGTCATCGAATCGATGCCGAGGACGTGGACGGTGGTCGCGGCGATGGCGTCGAGGGGTTGGGCCCGGCCGTCGAGAATCGAGAGGTCGCCCGCTATCTCGCCGGGGGTGGCCAGGCAAAGGATCGTTTCGTCCCCCTCCAGGTTGCGGGCGGTGAGCTTCAGGACGCCCGAGCGCACGACGTGGGCTCGCTCCGAGGTATCGCCCGCGAAGTACAGGGGTTCGCCCCGGCTCAGCCTCCGGCATACGGATCGATCCAAGATCTTCTTCCTGTCCCGGGGATCAAGCAGATCGATGACCGGACATCGGATCGTCGGCACGCGCACCTCCTTGCTCGTGGCTCTATGTCGGAGGGCGCGGAAAGGGGCAGGCGCAAGGCCTGCCC
>JALZEK010000116.1 GCA_030862065.1 Actinomycetota bacterium
CACTAGAACCTGCCTGGGAACTGCTTGATGATGCCGATGCTCAGCATGTCGGCCATGTGCAGGATGTCGCGGTGGATGCGGTTGTAAGCAGCTACGTCAGCGTCCCAATCCGCGTTCAGCCGAGCGACTGCCTCGGCAAGCGTCCACTCGAGGTGTTCATTCATCATCTCGCGCATCTCGTCCTGGGGCCAGTTCGTCGGGTTCGCAGCCGACAGGAAGTCCGCGATCTCGTCGGCGTTGTCGTGCCAGCGAGCGTTCGCCTCCTCAACTCCGGCTGAATCTCCCCGCTTGGCCGCGTCCAGGATGTCCGCCGCGATCAGGATGTGGTCGCGCAGCAGCGCCGAGAGCGCCTCGCCGGCCTCTTCGCCGTAGTAAGGCTTGATCGCGTCGCCGATGTGGTCCTGGTTGGCGAGCAAGCGACCCGCCGCGGTGTTGGCGTCGGGAAGATCCGCGACCGAACTCACGATGAACTGACGAGTCCACACGATGTGGTCCTCCCACAGCTTGCGCATCTGATTGCGGAACTTGACCGCCCGGCGGGAGCGCGTGTGCGCCTTACCGTTATTGTGAACACTGTGAGTCGAAGCCTCGGCGGCATCCGTCGGGGCCGATACGTAGCTCACCACGCCGCCCGTCGCCGCCATCAAAGCGGCTGTAGCGATAGCGGCGGTGGTGTTTCGTAGAGAGCGAGTTTTCACTTTCAAGATCGTCTCCTTGTGTCTCGTGTCTCACCAAGTGGCATCAAGCAACGCCTAAGTCGGCACGCAGACGCACCACCTCCTCAACGGGCGCGTTGTCGCTGCGCCGAGACTTTTCGTGTGCGCAGGTGTCGCAGGGTTGGCCGGCAAGAAAGAGGCGGGTTTGGCTGCGCGCCTGTTCGATGAGCGACGCGGCGCGTCCGAGGTCTCTCAGGCCGGCGTGACGGCAGACGGGCGGGAGCGAAACGATCTTGAGCCCTGGATGGTTCTCGGGAACCTGCTGAACGTCGACGCGCACCCGCTGAGACAGAAGGATCCCCATCGAATGCGCCAACACCGAGCGGGCCGACCGATGGTTGGCATGCGGAGGACAAGGAAAGCCGCACGACAGCACGTAGATCGTGTCCGCGCCCATCGTGATCGCCGGTGCAAGCGGCACGTGATCGACTAGGCCCCCATCGAGATAGAGGCGGCCCGAGACGCTGTGTGGGGGAAAGACGCCGGGCAAGGCTGTGCTTGCGAGCACGGCGTCGGCGACAGGACCCGACTCGAAGACCACCTCTGTTCCGTCCGCGAAGTCGGTAGCGACAATCCGAAGAGGGATACCGGCCCGTTGGATGTGCAAATAGGGTGAGTGCCGTTCGATGAGCTCGCGTAGGGGAGCGGTGGGGAAGAGCGATCCATCCCTACGTAGAGCGTTGAGCGTTCGTATCGGACCGAGGGGAAAGATGTGGCGTGGCTTCAGCGACCGCCACAGGTTCGACAGTGCTTGCGCTCGGGACAGCGTCGGATCGGCGGCGAGGAACGCGGCGTTGGCCGCCCCGATCGAGGTACCGACGAGAGCGTCGGGCACGATGTCGCGCTCGAGAAGCGCCTCGAGCATCCCCGCCTGGATGGCTCCGAGGCTTCCGCCCCCCGACAGGACGAAGGCGATCATGCTGCTCGCCCCGGGGCGAGCTCTTGCTGGGGAAACGACTGACCCTCGAGCTCGAAGTGAAGATCGAGCACCTCGTCCCAAGTAACGGGGGATCCCGAATGCGCTTCGAGGAGTTCGAAGGGCAAGGATGGAGTCTTGTGGGCACCGAGGAGCAATAGCGAGCTGATCTCGATCGGTGAGACAGGGATCAGCAGACGTTGCTCACAGGTGGGACAGGGGAACTCGCACAGCCCCGCCTCGTCGGCCTCGCTGACCCCACAGGCGAGAGCCGATGCCTCTGCGATCACGGCCCCACAGGTAGGGCACTCCGCTTGGACCAACCCTCGCTGAGTCATGGCTCCTCCTAACACCAACAGTCTTTTGCGTTAGGGTGACTCTCGCGCCTGTGAAGGATCTTGTCAAGCGAAAAAGGGAAGGATAGATTGGCGGAAATCTGGCGAAGCGGCGTGGGGCGGCTATTTACACCTAGAACTCTTTGTGTTACAACTGAGGAATGCTAAGAGGACTACGTAAGGGTGCGGGCGCCATCGCTGCGCTGGAGGATGCCCTCCGCAGGCAGATGTATGTCTTCATCAGGGCCCAGGGGAGACCGGTTTCGCGCGACGAAGCCGCCGAGCAAGTCGGGATCTCTCGCAAGCTCGCCGCCTTCCACCTCGACAAGCTCGTCGAGCGGGGACTGCTAACTGCCCACTATGCCCGTCTGCCCGGTCGGGGTGGGCGCGGAGCGGGCCGGAGTTCAAAGCTCTATGAGCCCTCCGATCTCGAGATCGACGTCTCGATCCCCGAGAGGCGCTACGACATCGTGGGGGAGATCATGGTCGAGGCCCTCACCGAGGACTCCACGGAACCACCGCGGGAAGTCACGCGGCGGATCGCCTATGACAAAGGCCGTGCCATCGGTGAAGAAGTCAAAGCCGAGTTGCGTCTGCGCCCACCCGGTTCTGAACGGGCGCTGGCCGTAGCTGAAGAAACCCTCGGCCGTTACGGATATGAGCCCTATCGCGTCGGTGAAGACACGATCTCGCTACGCAACTGCCCATTTCACAACCTGTCCCGCCGCGCGCCGGAGCTGGTGTGTGGCATGAACCGTGAGTTCATCGACGGGTTCTTACGGGGTCTCGGTAACAGCAGCGTGGAGGCAGCCCTGGTGCCGACTCCAGGTGAGTGCTGCGTGAAACTGAAAGCTAAGTAGAAGGGAACAGAGATGGCCGAGTTCACGACAGTGGGGCCCGTTGACGCCGCGGGCGAGGGCGACCTGAAAGCGTTCGAGATCGAGGGTGTCAAAGTCGCAGTCGCCAATGTGGATGGAACCCTGCACGCCTTCGGCAACGTCTGCACTCATCGACAATGTCCGCTGGCCAAAGGTGACCTCGAGGGCACGACCGTGACATGTCCCTGCCACGGCTCCCAATTCGACGTGACCACGGGAGCGGTGCTGAGCGGGCCGGCCGAGGATCCCGTACCGAGCTATCCAGTTCGTATCCAGGACGACGCGATCCAGATCTCAGTGTGATGCCAGAAGTGTTCGCGATCGTGGGGGCAAGCCTTGCCGGAGGAACCGCCGCCGTGACACTTCGACAGGATGGGTTCGACGGTCGCGTGGTCCTCATCGGAGAAGAGCCACAGCCTCCGTACGAAAGGCCGCCGCTTTCCAAGGAGTACCTAAGAGGGGAGCTGCCGTTCGAGGACGCCCTCGTCCGGCCATCCGCCTTCTATGCGTCGAATGACATCGAGGCGCATTTCGGAACCCGAGCCACCCGGGTTGATCCGGTCGAGAAAGTAGTGGAGTTGGAAGGCGGTGAGCGGGTCCGCTACGACAAGGTGCTGATCGCGACGGGCAGCCGCAATCGCCGATTCCCCATTCCGGGGCTCGATCTTGAGGGCGTTTACGACTTGCGCACTGTCGAGGACTGCGACCGGATCCGCAAAGAGATCGCTCCGGGCGGGCGAGCAGCCGTTGTGGGCATGGGCTTCATCGGATCCGAGCTCGCGGCATCGCTTCGTCAACTGGACGTTGAAGTGGTCGTCATAGAGGGAGGCAAGGTTCCTCTGCATCGAGTGCTAGGAGAAGACATCGGCCGAGTAATGGAAGGGATCCACCGCGATCACGGTGTGGAGATGATCTTCGGAGATCACGTCACAGGATTTGAAGGGTCGGACCGCGTGGAACGCGTAACCACCCAAGGCGGTCGATCGATCGATTGTGACTTCGCAGTCGTCGGGGTTGGGGTAGAGCCGGGTACCGAGGTCGTCAACGGTTCCGGAATCGACGTGGACAACGGCATCGTCGTTGACGAGTACTGCCGGACGAGCGTGGACGGAGTATTTGCAGCCGGAGACGTTACGAATCACTACCACCCCATCTTTAGACAAAGGATGCGCGTAGAGCACTGGGACAATGCGCTGAAGCAGGCGACTGCCGCTGCGCGCAACATGATGGGCATTGCATCCGCATACGACGAGATTCACTGGTTCTGGTCCGACCAGTACGACTACAACCTTCAGTACGCCGGCTTCCACAGAGACTGGGACGACTTAATCGTCCGAGGCAGCTTGGAGCGGCGCGACTTCATCGCCTTCTACATCAAGGACGGCCTCGTCACATCAGCTGTCGGGATGGACCGTGGCAGGGACATTCGTCGGGCGATGCAACTAATCAAAGCTAGGGCACCGATTGAGCCAAGACAGCTAAGAGATGACGAGCTGGACCTGCGCGAACTGGTTTCTTGATGATGCCGAACGCACCGACCAACAAGGGAGGCAAATGCGATGTGCTACACGTGCGGATGCAAACTGCCGTATGAAGACCATGGAGATCCGGCGAACCTCATCGAGGAGCACCTGAAGAAAGCTGGTCT
>JALZEK010000121.1 GCA_030862065.1 Actinomycetota bacterium
CTACAGCGTGAGGAGGCCTATGCCCTCGTGCAAAAAAACGCCATGGCCGCTTGGGACGAGGAGCGTCCGCTGGTCGAGTTGCTGAAGTCGGATCCCGACGTCACCGCTCACCTTGATCCCGCCGAAATCGAGACCTGCTTCGATCCCTCGCGTTACCTTGAGAACACGTCGGAGATCTTCGAGCGGCTGGAGGGGTTGTAGTGGCTCAAGTGAGACATATCGGGTCCGGAAAGGTTCGAGAACTGTACGAGGTTGGCAACGACCGGCTTCTTCTCGTTGCGACTGATCGAATCAGCGCCTACGACGTGATCCTCAATCAAGCCATCCCCGACAAGGGAAAGGTGTTGACCGGGCTCTCTCACTACTGGCTCGAGATCACCGAGGAAATGTGCCCGAACCACCTCATCTCGGTGGCCGAGGAGGACCTTCCGGATGCCGGTGAGCCCGACCTTGCCGGTCGAGCCATGCTCTGTCGCCGGGCCGATCCCATACCGATCGAATTCGTGGTGCGCGGTTACCTGTCGGGGTCGGGGTGGAAGGAGTACCGGCAGTCCAGAACGGTTTGCGGACATCAGCTGCCGGAGGGGTTGGAGGAGTCGGACAAGCTTCCCGAGCCGATCCTCACTCCGGCCACCAAGGCGGTCACCGGCCACGACGAGAACATCACCGAGATCGAGGCAGAGAGGATCTGCGGGGTCGACGTCTACCGGCGAGCGCGGGACCACGCGCTGGCGATCTACACGAAAGCGGCCGGGGTTGCCGCGGAACGCGGGGTGATCATCGCCGATACCAAGTTCGAATTCGGCCTGCTGGGCGGGGAGGTCATTCTGATTGATGAAGTGCTGACTCCCGATTCCAGCCGGTTCTGGCCGGCGACGGAGTACCAACCCGGCGGCGCCCAACCCTCATTCGACAAGCAATACGTGAGGGATTGGCTCGATCAGATGGGCTGGGACCATTCCCCGCCGCCGCCGGAGCTTCCCGACGAGGTCGTCGAAGCAACCAGGAGTCGCTACATAGAGGCATACGAGAGAGTGACGAGCCGCCCCTTCGACGCCTGGCTCAAGGAGGTACGCGGCTGAGCACTCGCGTCCGAGCAGCCGCCTCCAAGTCCAGGCCGGTCACGAGCGCGGGGCGGTGGGGAGCGGCCTTTCGCACGACCCTGGTCTCTCCGAGCCGGGCCATGAAGATGATCCTGGCCGAGGCGCGCAGAGCGCCGGGGAACAGCCTCGATCTCGTCGCGCTCGCCCCCACCCTCATTGGGGGATTCGCCCTTCTCATGATCTGGTTCAAGGTACGGAGCCTGTTCGGCCTGCTTGATGTCGAGGGCCTGGAGTTCAAGTGGGGCCCCTTTGTCACCTTGATGGTCCTGGCGGCGATCCTGGCCCTCAGCTCCAGCTACCTGTTCTCTTTGCTCGCGGCCTCCCTCGCGCGCCGGCTGGGAGGACGCGGATCGAGCGGTGAACTGCGCGCGGTCTGGGGAGCAGCCGCCTTTCCCTCCATCGCGATCCCACTGTTGATCTTTCCACTGGATCTGTTGGCGGTCGGCACGGCCGCTTACACGGGGGACTGGGAGGGGACGTTCGAGACGGCCTGGGCCGCGATCAGCTGTGCGCTCGCGATAAGTCTCGCTATCTACTGCTCGTTCTTGCTGTTTAGGGGAGTGTCTGAGTCCACCGGTCTCGGCCGGGCAAGGTCGCTCGAGACGGCCTTTTCCGCGGTGGTCGTGCTGGGGATTGTTGTGGGTCTCTTGTTGTTTGCACTGACGACGATCGAGGGCTTCGCTTGATGCGGTTCTCGGCCCGCGTCGACGTCCGGCTCAAGGAGGGGATCGCCGACCCACAGGGGCAGACCATAGAAAGAGCTCTGCCCGCGCTGGGGTATTCCGGAGTGAACGACGTTCGAGTAGGTAAGTTGATTGAACTAAGGCTAGACGCCGATTCCCCCGAGGAGGCTCGGCGCAGTGTGGAGGAGATGTGCGAGAAACTGCTTGCGAACCCCGTGATTGAGGCATACGAGGTGTCGATTAGGTGACTGGAAGTAAGCCCCGCGTCGCGGTCGTCGTTTTCCCCGGCTCGAACTGCGAGATGGACGTGGTTCGATCCTTCAACAGACTCGGTGCCGATGCCGAGACCGTCTGGCACTCCGAAACTTCACTGAGCGGCGCCGAGATCCTGGTCCTTCCCGGCGGGTTCGCCCACGGGGACTATCTCCGTACCGGGGCCATCGCGCCGTTCTCTCCGGTGATGGACTCGGTTAGGTCGCACGCCGAAGCGGGCGGGCTTGTTATTGGGATCTGCAACGGGTTCCAGATCCTCTGCGAGGCCGGGCTGCTCCCGGGGGCCCTGAGAAAGAACTCCGGCCTCAAGTTTCTGTGCAAATGGACAGAGCTGCGCGTGGAGAATCCCGACACGCCCTTCACCTCTCGAATACAAGCCGGTCGGGTTCTGAGAATTCCCATCAACCACTTCGAGGGGAACTGGTATTGCGATGCGGCCAAATTGGCCGCGCTCAAGGCCAACGACCAGATCGTTTTTCGATACGTGGACAACCCCAACGGGGCGCTTGAGGATGCGGCCGGGATCGTGAACCGCTCTGGCAACGTTTTGGGGATGATGCCGCACCCCGAGAGGGCCTGCGAGGCGCTGCTCGGCTCGGAGGACGGCGCTTTGATATTCGGCTCGGTACTCGACCACGTCGCGACGCGACCGATCGGGGCCGGGATCGCCTCAACGGCGTGACCCCTCCCGCCAACGGTGTGCTTCAACAGGGAGTGCACAGAGATCTTGGTCTAACCGACGACGAGTTCGAATCGATCAAGCAGGACCTGGGTCGCGATCCCACGTTCACCGAACTCGCGATGTTCTCCGTTATGTGGAGCGAACACTGCTCGTACAAGTCGAGCCGCGTTCACCTGAGGAGTCTTCCGACCGAGGGCCCCCACATCGTTGTCGGTCCGGGGGAGGGGGCCGGCATCGTCGAGGTGGCGCCGGGCACTTTGGTGGCGTGGAAGGTCGAGTCGCACAACCACCCGTCGTTCGTCGAACCGTTCAACGGAGCCGCAACCGGCGTCGGCGGAATCGTGAGGGACATCCTTTCGATGGGCGCGCGGCCGATCGCGCTCCTGGACTCGCTGAGGTTCGGCCCCCTCACCGACGCGCGGAACCGGTACCTAATCGACGGCGTCGTACACGGAATATCGGCGTACGGGAATTCGATCGGGGTCCCCACCGTGGGCGGCGAGACCGTCTTCGACGACTGTTACTCGGCCAACCCGCTGGTCAACGCGGCCTGCCTGGGTGTTGTCGAGGACAAGCTGATCCAATCGTCGGCGCGCGGCACCGGCAACAAGTTGATCCTGTTCGGTTCGGGGACGGGCCGCGATGGGATCGGGGGGGCGAGCGTGCTGGCCTCGGCGGAGTTCGACGACACCTCTTTGGACAAGAGGCCCTCGGTTCAGGTGGGCGACCCGCTCACCGAGAAGCTGCTCATCGAGGCCTCGCTCGAGCTCATCCGGCGCGACCTGATCGTCGGCTTTCAGGACCTCGGCGCGGGAGGCATCTCCTGTCCCACCTCCGAGATGCCGGCCAAGACCGGAGCGGGGGTCGTGGTCGATCCGACCCGGGTTCACCTGCGAGAGCCGGACATGCGGACCTTCGAAATCATGATCTCGGAGTCTCAAGAGCGGATGCTCGCGGTGGCCGAACCAAACAGGGTCCCGGACGTTCTCGAGGTTTGTGCCAAGTGGGGCCTGGACGCGAGCGTGATCGGCGAGGTCACCGACACCGGGCGGCTCGAGGTCGTGGCCGGCGACGGCGCCGATGTTCCGGTGGCGGCCCTCGCGGAGCAGGCTCCGGTGTACGACCGACCTGCGACTCGCCCCACATGGATCGACGAGCTTCAGTCGGCCGAGCCCGGCGATTCCCCGCCCCCGGACATCGAAAAGGCCTTCCTCACGCTTCTGACCTCACCGTCGATCGCCTCCAAGCGATGGGTCTGGCAGCAGTACGACCACATGCTCTTTCTGGGAACGGTCCTCGGGCCCGGAGGAGACGCCGCCGTCGTCAGGTTGCCGGGCACTCAGACGGCGGTGGCCGTGAGCCTCGACGGCCCGGGTCGGTTCTGCTACCTCGATCCCTACGAGGGAGCGCGCCTCGCGGTGGCAGAGTCCGCTCGCAACGTCGCCTGCACCGGAGCTCGCCCTCTGGCCGTGACGAATTGTCTGAACTTCGGAAACCCTGAGAAGCCCGAGGTGATGTGGCAGTTCGCGGAGGCGGTCCGGGGGATCGGCGATGCGTGCCGGGCTCTCGGAACGCCGGTGACCGGAGGAAACGTGTCCTTCTACAACGAGACCGACGGGCGCGCCGTCTATCCGACGCCCGTGATCGGGATGCTCGGCGCTCTGGACCGGGCCGAGAAGGCCGTCGGGATGGCCTTCGTCGAAGACGGCGACATCGCGTTCTTGCTCGGCGAGACGAACCCCGGCGACTTCGGCGGTTCGGAGTACGCCAAAGTGATCAACGATGTGGTTGCCGGGCGACCCCCCCGTCTTGATCTGTCCGCCGAGACGCGACTGATCGGCTTGCTGGTTCGTCTTGCCGCGGACGGCGTGACGAGATCGGCGCACGACGTCGCCGACGGGGGTCTTGCGGTCGCCATAGCCGAGGCGGCCGTCTCCGGGGGCCATGGCCTGCGCCTGAGCCCTGATTTCAACGTGGATCACGTCGCTCTTTTCGCGGAGTCTCCGTCCCGCGCGGTGATCACATGTGCCGAGGGCGATGAGGATCTTGTCGTCGGAGCCGCAGACGCGGCCGGGGTTCCGGTCGTGCGACTCGGGACGGTCGGCGGAGATCGCATTGATTTGGGCTCGTTTGAGATTTCGGTCGAGGACGCGATTCGCCTTTATGAAGACGCGTTACTCGCGGCCCTGTCGACTAGGCTCTAATCGTGGCCGGAGAAGCACGAGACGCCTGCGGCGTCGTCGGAATCTACGCGCCGGGCGAAGATATCGCCCGGCTCACTTATTACGCGCTCTATGCCTTGCAGCACCGAGGCCAGGAGTCGGCCGGCATCGCCATCGCCGACGGCCAGACCGTCGTCGTCTACAAGGAGCTCGGTCTGGTATCACAGGTTTTCGACGAGACGGTACTGAAGAGCCTGCGTGGCCACCTGGCGATCGGACACACGCGCTACTCGACGACCGGCTCGACATCGTGGGAGAACGCTCAGCCCTCGTACAAGTCGTCGTCGGTCGGACAGATCGCCCTCGCTCACAACGGGAACCTCGTCAACTCACTCGACCTGAAGAGCGCCCTCGAAGAGGCGGGGGGCGATCCGACGCCCGAAGGCGCCCGGCTGCCGTCGTCGTCCGACACCGATCTCGTGGCCGCTCACATTGCCCGGGTCAGCAAGGGCGACACGAGGGCCGCCATCCTCGAGGTTCTGCCGAAGCTCGCCGGTGCCTACTCGTTCACGATCCTGGACGAGAAGCGCATCTTCGGGGCGCGCGATCCCCAGGGCTTCAGACCCCTTTGTATAGGCCGGCTGGGAGACGGGGGATGGCTGCTTGCCTCGGAAACCTGCGCCCTGGACTTGCTCGGCGCGCGCTTCATCCGAGACGTCGAACCGGGCGAACTCGTGATGATCGACGATCAGGGCCTTCACAGCGAACGTTTTGCCCAGGTCGCCAACTCCGCCTGCGTTTTTGAGCACATTTACTTCGCGCGGCCCGACTCGACGCTGATGGGTCAGAACGTCTACGCCACGCGCTATCGAATGGGACAGCTGCTGGCCGAGGACGCTCCCGTCGTCGCCGAGCTCGTGATGCCGGTACCCGACAGCGGAGTCCCGGCGGCTCAGGGGTATGCCCAGGCCTCCGGGATCCCTTACGGAGAGGGATTCGTAAAGAACCGCTACGTGGGCCGGACGTTCATCCAACCGACCCAATCGATGCGCCAGCAGGGGATTCGCATGAAGCTGAATCCGTTGCGCGAGGTCATTGCCGGTAAGAGACTCATCGTTATCGACGACTCGATCGTGCGAGGGAACACGACTCGGCAGATCGTCGCGATGCTGCGTGAGGCCGGGGCGCGGGAGGTGCACTTGAGGATCTCATCTCCCCCGATCAAGTGGCCCTGTTTTTACGGTATCGACATGCCCAACCAGAATGAACTGATCGCCGCCCGGCTGGACGTCGAAGGAACGCTCAAGCACATCGGTGCAGACTCCCTGGCCCACCTCTCGCTGGAGAGAACGCTCGAGGCGACCCAGATCCCCAAGGATTCATTCTGTACGGCGTGCTTCTCGTCGAAGTATCCGGTCGAGGTTCCCTCCGAGCAACTTCGCAGCAAGCACGTTCTGGAGATCCCCGAGCAGGATTCGACCCGAGCGTCGCGGCGATAACTCGACGGTTTCCTTCCGCGGGTCTCGGCTAGGCTGCGGTTAATGATCGAATACGACGTTGACAAAGCGGTCGCGGTCGTCACCCTCAATCGTCCCGACGTCTTGAACGCCTTCAACGACGAGCTGGGAAAGCTGACCCTCGACGCCGTCGAACGGGCCGCGGCCGACGGAGAGGTTCGCTGCATCGTGATCACCGGAGCGGGGCGCGCCTTTTCGTCCGGAGAGGACTTGGAAGCGTTGTCGTCCTCCTACAAGAGCGGGGAGGCGCCCGAGCTCGGCCAGACCCTTGTCGATCGATACAACCCCTTGATCAGAACGATACGTGGAGCCCCCAAACCGGTTGTGGCCGCCGTCAACGGCGTTGCTGCAGGAGCGGGGGCGAGCATTGCCCTCGCTTGCGACCATCGCATTGCGTCTCAGCACGCGAAGTTGGTGCTCGCCTTCATAAAGGTTGGGCTCGTTCCCGACTCCGGAGCGGTCTGGTTTCTGACTCGTCTTATCGGGACGGCGAGGGCGTGGGAACTGGCATCGACGGGCGACCCGGTCTCCGCGGAAAAGGGCCTCGTGTTGGGGCTCTTCGACAAAGTGGCCGAGGCGAAGAACTTCGAGCAGGAGTGGCGCTCTTTCGCGGAACGTCTGGCCACGGGGCCGACCGCCGCATACGCGCTGACGAAGGGATTGCTCTACGGCGCGGCGGACCGCACGCTGGATGAGCAATTAGAAGCGGAGGTCGAGGCCCAGACTACGGCCGGCCGCACCGAGGATCATCTCGAGGGAATGCGCGCCTTCTTCGAGAAACGCCCTCCCGAATTCAAAGGGCGGTAGGCCCGCGCCTTTAGATATCCTGACATTCGACGTCCACAAGGAGGTGCGATCGTGACCGAGGCCCAAGATTCCTTTCCGATTCTGGGGATCGACTACCTGCAGTTCTACGTCGGTAACGCCAAGCAGGCGGCCCACTATTACAAGGCTCTCGGGTTCACTCCGATCGCCTTTTCGGGCCTGGAGACGGGAACCAGGGATCGGGTCTCGTGGTGCGTAAGGCAGGGTGAAATCACCTTCGTATTCACCGGCGCCCTCGCCCCCGATTCGGACATCGCGGCTCACGTCAAACAGCACGGCGACGGCGTCCACGACGTCGCTCTACGGGTCCCAGACGCGGAGGAGGCGTATCGGGTTGCGGTCGAGAGAGGGGCTACCGCGGTTCAGGAACCCGAGGTCTTGGAGGACGAGCACGGAAAGCTCGTGAGGGCCGCGATCGCGACCTACGGAGAGACGATTCATTCATTGATCAGCCGCCAGGACTATTCGGGCGTGTTCTTCCCCGGTTTCCACTCGCTCGAGGCCACCCCGAGCGACGGGTTCGGTCTCAAGTACATCGACCATGTGGTCGGCAACGTCGAACTTGGCAAGATGAACGAATGGGTTTCTTTCTACGAGAGGGTCATGGGGTTCACAGAGTTGCGTCATTTCTCGGACGAAGAGATCTCGACCGACTACTCGGCCCTGATGTCCAAGGTCGTCTGGGACGGCGAGGGGAAGATCAAGCTTCCGATCAACGAGCCGGCCGAGGGCAAGAGGAAATCTCAGATCGAGGAGTATCTCGAGTACTACCGCTCTCCCGGGGTGCAGCACGTTGCGATGGCGACCGAGGACATCGTTGCGACGGTCGAATCCATGTACGACGCGGGGATCGAATTTCTCCGGATTCCCGAGACCTACTACGAAGATGCCAGGGAACGCGTCCCCGAGATAACCGATCAGGTCGACGCGCTGCAGCGCAACGGCGTGCTTGTCGACAAGGACGAAGACGGCTACCTGCTACAGATCTTCAGCAAGCCGGTTCAGGACCGCCCCACGGTCTTCTACGAGGTCATCGAGCGGCATGGCTCCCGCGGCTTCGGTGCCGGCAACTTCAAGGCGTTGTTTGAAGCGATCGAGCGAGAGCAGGCCGAGCGAGGCAACCTGTAGAGGCGGGGCAATAAGGAGGGCCATAAATGGATTTCGTCTTTTCCAAAGGCAAGGTCACCAAGCAGGCGCACGTCGGGGTGCCTAAGGGGACCTTCGAAGAGGAACACGGAAGGGAAACGTTTTTCGGGCGCGCCTCCCATCTGTACAGGACCCACCCGCCGACCGCGTGGACGCGCATCGACGGGCCGCTGAGGCCGCAAGCGTTCGACTTGAACGAATTGAAGCCGGAGGACCGCACCGACGAGAACGGGTTCTGGCAGCTTGTCGCGGGAAACGACGACGTGCGGCTGTATGTGAGTCGACGCGTTCGACCGATGGAGTATTTCTTGCGGGATGCCGAGGGGGACGTTCTCTACTTCGTGCACCGCGGGTCCGGCACGATCGAGACCGATTACGGCCCCCTCACGTTCGGAGAAGGAGATTACGTCATCGTTCCAAAGGGGACCACGCACAGAGTCGTGCCCGACTCGGACGACAACTTCTTTTTCATCGTCGAGGGATCGGGCGAATACCGCATCCCCGACAGAGGTCTTATGGGCCGTCACGCTCAATTCGATCCGGGCGTGCTCCAGGTGCCCGACCCGGATCCCCACGACGAGGCCGGCGAGTTCGAGGTCCGCGTCAAGCGCGACGGACACTTCACCTCTCTCTGGTTCAAGTGGCATCCGCTCGACGTTGTGGGCTGGCAGGGGGATCTCTGTCCCGTGAAGCTCAACATCCTCGATCACCGGCCCGTTTATTCGCCGAGTTACCACATGCCTCCCTCTGCCCACGCCACGTTCGCGAACGACGGATTCGTGATCTGTTCGTTCGTCCCGCGCCCCTTGGAGGAGGATCCATCGGTATTGAAGGTGCCCTTTTATCACGCAAACATCGACGCGGATGAGGTGCTCTTCTACCACTCCGGGGACTACTTCAGCCGGGCGGGGATCGATCGCGGCTACATGACTCTGCATCCACAGGGCGTGCACCACGGCCCTCAGCCCGCGGCGATCGAGGCGGCGAAGACAAAGGAGAGGACCGACGAGGCTGCCGTCATGGTCGAGACCGAGAACCCCCTTATTGCCTCGCCCGAGGCCCAAGCCGTTGTGATAACCGAGTACGAGACCTCGTGGGCGAAGGGAATGGGCCTGCTCGACGACTGATCTTGCGCGTTTACAGATTTACGTCGCCGGGCGGAGGAGTGCAGCCGCGCCTAGCGGTCGCAACCGGAGGAAGGAAACCCGTCGACCTGCTTGCTGCCGCCGCGGCAACTGGCTCCTTCGATCTCGCGGCCGACTCCTGGTTGGTCTCAACCGCTCACCTGGTGGACGCCGGTCCGGAGGTCTGGGAGCGCGTGAAGTTGGTCGCCGCGGAGGCACCGGAGGAGTTCGAGGAGGATTGGGACCGCGACGAGGTCAAACTGCTTTGCCCGCTTGATCGAGCGGCGTCACTGCGCGACTTCCTCGCCTTCGAGGATCACGTTAAGAGAGGGGCCGAGCGGCGGGGAGGGGCCGTCCCCGACTACTGGTACGAGGCGCCCGTCTATTACAAGGGCAACCATCGATCGTTGATCGGGCCCGAGGACGATTGCCCATGGCCCGCCTATTCCGAGTACCTCGACTTCGAGCTCGAACTTGCGATGATCTTGGGGCGAAAAGGGCGGGACGTCGCACCGGAAGCCGCGGAGGACTTCATCTTTGGGTTCACGATCCTGAACGACTTCTCGGCGCGCGATATCCAGATGAAGGAGGTAACGGCATGGCTTGGCCCGGCCAAGGGAAAGGACTTTTGCAACGCGCTGGGCCCTTGCATCGTCACGGCCGACGAACTTGGGGCGCAGCCCGATCTCGAAATGAGGTGCTCGGTCAACGGAGAGGAATGGGGCCGCGGCCGCTCGGGAGACGTTAGGTGGACCTGGGGCCAGATGGTGGCTCACGTGTCACGTAGTGAAGATATCTACCCCGGTGACATCTATGGATCTGGAACCCCCGGCGGCTGCTGTGGCCTCGACCTCGATAGAAAGCTATCGCCGGGGGATCTCATAGAGCTTGACATCGAGAGGATAGGAACTCTGAGGAACCGCGTCGGCCAAAGAGCCTGACGCTCAGGGGCACCTGCCGGCGCGGCAGCTCCGGAGCCGGTTCAGTTTGTCGTGCAGGCGGGCCACGAAGCGACGATTCGGGTCGTTTCGGTCGTCGTCTTTGAGGAGGTTACGTAGCTGCCAGGGATCCTTGGTCAACCGGTAGAACTCCCTGAAGATCAGGGTTCCCCTCTTGAAGTACTCGATGTACTGAAACTTCCTGGTCCTTATGGATGCCCAGGTCGGTGTCGACCACTTGTACTCGCGGTACTCGGTCAGCAGGGTCGACCGTCCCCCCGTTCTCAGGAGCGAGTGTCCGTCCATGGGGCGGGAAACTCTCCCTCGAAGGCCCGCCGCATCCAGAAGCGTCGGGGCGAGGTCAACGTTGGTGGAGATTCGATAATCGGTGGTGCCCGGGTCGAGCTTCCGGGGCCAGCGCATGAACATCGGGACACGAATCGACATCGTGTAGGGAACGGTCTTATTGACGAGACCGTGCTCACCCCACAGGAACCCGTTGTCCGAGATATAAACCGCCAGAGTGCGCCTGGTCTCATTCGCCGACCGGAGTTTGAGGAAGATCCTGCGCACCATGTCGTCTAGGGACATCAACGTCCGAATTTGTTGCTGCCGGGTACTGCGACCCAGCGCAAGCCGTTGCGGCTTTCGACGCACGTAGGGGGGTTTATCCGACTTGTCCTTCTCCCCGACCGCGGGATTGCCGTACCAGGGGCTTATCTTTGCGTCCGCGTATTTGTCCTGGGGAGTGTAGGGCGCGTGGGGGGCGGTCGTCCCGAGCACCAGAAACCAGGGCCGGGGGTCGCGGTTCTCACCCTTCGATAGGAATTCGACGGCCTCAGAGCCCATGTAGCTTGTCGAGTAACGCGCGATCTCCTTGCTTACGCCGTTGTCGTTCCAAACGCCGTCGTAATACGGAAATCGTTTCGAGATGATGAATCGATCGAAGTAGTTAGGAGGACGCCGTACCCACCTCCCCCCGTTGAGGAATTTTCCGATTATTCCCGTGAAGTAGCCGCCGTCGTTCAGGTAGCGCTCGAGGGAATGCTCTTGATCGAATCGCACCGACTGCTGGTTCTTGAAAACCTTGTGATTGTGCATGTATTGGCCTGAGAAAATCGATGCTCTCGCAGGACAACAGAGCGGAGTGGTGGCGTAGGCGTTGCGGAAGTTGACGCCACCCGCTTGGAAATAGCGCTTTGTCGCTGGCATGTGCTCCAGCCCGGAAGCGCGCTGATCGTCGGTGACGATCAAGAGAATATTGGGCCGTCTGCGATAAGCCGCCCCTTTAGATGCTTCGCTCTGCAGGCCGTCCGCCCTTCCCAGCTTGATCTCGTTCTCGCGCGGGGCCGGTTTCGAGGAGCTTCCGGCGAGGCTGGCAGGCACGGCCAAAGCCATCAAGGCGGCTATTGAACCTATCGCTGCTTTGGTTGTTCGAGGCAAGTTGACTTCAATTCCGATCCTGGACTCTCGTGACACCTCGTCCGCCGTCGAGCCAACTTACTTCAGACGCGGGCTTTCTTCTTCCGGGTCCCGGAGCCGGTTCGGTGCCGTTTGGACTTGGGTATGACGAATTTCTCGGCGGTGTGAGTCTCTGAGAAGCGGGCCACCTTTACGTCGATGAGACCGGCTTTCTTTCCGTCTCGCATGACATCCGACTCGGTGATCTCCTTCACCCCCTTGGGCCTGATCACCCAGATCGCCCCCTCTGGCTTCAAGTACCGCTTCAGTGCGACGAGTCGCGTCAGGTCTGTCTTTTTCTGTACGCCGAAGAAGATGAGATCGCGGTCTTTGCGCATCCTCTTTTCCGAGATGTCGCCGACAACTCGCTTGAGTTCCTTCGAGAAATCATCGTGCTGCACGCCCGAAAGCCCGACCGAGCTTTCCGGCTTGACGCCGAGTTTCTTCATCAGAGTCGGAGGGCTCAGGATTTTCTCCGCCCACTTCGCGGCCTTGTTCCCGAGATCGAAGGTGGCCTCGCCTCCGTGGAAGACGATGTTCAGTCGGCCGGACGAAGCCGTCGCCGAAATGACCGAGCTGAGAGGGATCGCCAGATTGAGATCGCCCCTGAAGATGAGATGGTCGGTCTCGAGGTGAGCCGTGCCCTCCCCCCGGCGATCTCTATAGATGCACGAGCAGTCGGCCTTTGCACCCATGGCGTCATTAAATGACAGTCGGGGAGGTTTCTGGGGCTTTCCCGGGACGGGTCCTCAACTCTCCAATGCCAGAACGGCGGGGTGCTCGAGCAGCCTCACGACGTCGAGTGTGAACTTCGCCGCCGTCATCCCGTCGAGGATCCGATGATCGAAGGTGACGGACAGATTCATGATCTTACGGACGACGATCTGTCCGTCCCGCACCACCGCCCGATCCACAGCCCGATGAACACCGAGGATTGCGGCCTGCGGGTGCATGACGATAGGGGTCGCCATTAACCCGCCGTACGGGCCGGGACTGGTGATCGTGAAGGTGCCGCTCTGCAGATCGTCCGTCCTCAGGGTTGTTTCTCTCGCCGCGGCGGCAAGTCGCTCTATTTCGGCGCCGATCTCGATGAGACGTTTCGAGTCGGCGGCCTTGACCACCGGGACCACCAACCCTTGAGGCGTGTCGACGGCAACACCGATGTTGTAGGTCTGGTGGTAAACGATCTCCCCGGCCTCCTCATCCAGCGACGCGTTCAGCGCCGGATGGTCCTTTAGCGCCGTGACGACGGCCTTGACTATGAACGGCAGAAAGGTGAGACGAACCCCACCGGGACTCCGCTCGTTCGCAAGTCGACGGGTCGCGTCTAGTTCCGTCACGTCGCATTCCTCGACGTGTGTAACCGGGGGGATGGTCTGGTGGGCTAGCAGCATCCGCTCGGCGATCTTGCGGCGGACCCCGCGCAGCGGCTCCCTACGACGTTCCTCCAGCGCCTCGACCTCCACGGGCGGCGCGGCGAGTTCGGAGCCTGCCGCGGCCTCTACGTCTGCTCTCAAAATCCTGCCTTCCGGACCGCTGCCCACTACCGAGCCGAGATCTATGCCGAGCTCGCGGGCGAGCTTTCGGACCGGGGGCAGTGCCTTGATCTTCGTGGTCGCCGCAGATGTCTGAGCGGCGTCCTCGCCGATGGTCACGAGGGTCGTCCCGACCGTTACCACGTCTCCCTCCGCAACGTGGATGCGATTCACCACTCCCTCATAGGGCGAGGGAATCTCGGCGGTCGCCTTGTCTGTGATGACCTCGACGAGCGGATCGTCTTCCTTGATGACGTCGCCTTCTTTGACGAGCCACTTATCGACTTCCGCCTCGGTCACTCCCTCGCCCAGGTCGGGGAGTTTGAACACCGCCACTAGTAGTTCAAAACCTCCTTCATGCCCGCGGCGATGCGGTCGACCGAGGGGAGGTAGTCGTCCTCGTTCGCGAACTGCGGGAAGGGGACGTCGTAACCGGTTACCCGAAGAACGGGAGCTTCCAGGTCGAGGATTGCTCTTTCATGGATGAGGCTCGATACCTCGGCACCGAGACCCGCCGTGCGCGGCGCTTCGTGCACTACGAGCGCTCGGCCGCAGTCGGAGGCGGCGGTAACGATCGCGTCGACATCAAGGGGATACAACGAACGGAGATCGACAACGCGCGTCTCGACCCCCTCCTCGTCGGCGAGTTTGTCTGCAGCCTGCACGGCCGGCGGAAGCGTTGCTCCGTAGGTGATCAATGCCAGGTCGTCACCTTCACGAGCGATGCGCGCACTTGAAAGGATTTCCCGCGCCCTGCCGTTGTCGCTCGAGAGATCGATCGGCATTTCATCCGGGACCTCTTGCCGGCCGGCGCGGTAGATCCGTTTGGGCTCCATTAAGACGACGGGGTCGGGATGGGCTATGGCGGCCACCATGAGATCGCGCGCATCGCGCGGCGTTGTGGGGCACACGACCTTTAACCCTGGGACGTGGACGAACAGGGCTTCCGGGGAGTCCGAGTGAAGCTCGGGAGCCCTGACGCCACCTCCGTACGGAATGCGGACGACGATGGAGGCCGGGACCTCGCCCTTGGTTCTCCACGCGTAGCGTGCTGCGTGGGTCACGATTTGCTCGAACCCCGGATAGACGAAGACGTCGAACTGGATCTCAACGACCGGCAAGAGGCCGTAGACGGCCATCCCGATGGCCGATCCGATGATGCCCGCTTCGGCCAGCGGTGTGTCCACGACTCGCTCCTCGCCGTAACGATCGAGAAGCCCGGCGGTGACGCGGAAAACGCCACCGGTCTTGGCGACGTCCTCACCCAGAATGACGACGCGATCGTCTGCGTCCATGGCCTGATCGAGGCCTTTGTTGAGCGCCTCCACCATGGTCAGCCCACTCATGCGTTCTCCTGGGGAGGTTTCTCCGGTGACTCTACGTCTCCGGTCGAGGGTTTCTGCTGTGGGCCGATCGGCTTGACCTCTGGGGGCCGATCGACCGCGCGCAGTTCCTCGAGGCCCTCAACGAATGTCCAGGGACGCCCCGAGGCATAAACGTGCTCGAACAGAATTTCCTGATCGGGCTGGTCGATCGCCTCCATGTCGCGCACCGCCTGGGCGATGGTCCGGCGCGCCTCCTCGGTGACCTCTTGTTCGGCCGAGTCGTCCAGAATTCCCAATCGTTTCAAAAAAGCCGACATTCGCCCCACCGGCTCCAGCGGCTTCCATTTCTCGACCTCGGACTCATCCCGGTAGAGCCGAGGATCGTCGGCAGTGCCGTGGGCCCCCAACCGGTAGCAATGGGCCTCGATTAGCGTTGGCCCCGCGCCGGCGCGGCCGCGCTCGAGGGCGTCCCGCGTTGCCTTCCAGCAAGCGATTGGGTCGAACCCGTCCACCATCACGCCCGGCATCCCGTAAGCAGACGCCTTCTCGGCGATCGTTTTGGTCGCGGTCTGTTTGTCGTAGGGCGTCGAAATGGCCCATTGGTTGTTGACGCAGAAGAAAACAGTCGCCGTTTTGAATACCGCGCCAAAGTTCATGGCCTCGTGGAAATCACCTTCCGATGTGGCCCCGTCTCCAAACCAACACAATGACGCGGTGCGGTCCCCCCGGATCCTGGCGGCCCAGGCCAACCCAACGGCGTGCGGAATATGTGTCGCGATCGGAACGCATATCGGCCCGACGCGGTGCTCACGAGGGTTCCAGAAACCATGGACCCCCCCGTAACCTCGCCACCATGCGAGGATCGTCGCCGCGGGAACTCCGCGCAGTATGCCTACTGCGTTTTGCCGGTATGAGGGAAAGACCCAGTCACCGTCGTCGCAGGCGTAAAGTGCGCCGGCCTGAGTTCCTTCCTCTCCGTAGTAGAGCGCGTAAGTCCCGATCCGACCCTGTCTTTGCAGCGCGACGGCACGCGTGTCAAAGGTACGCAGCAAGACGAGCCAGCGAAACAGTTCCAGCAGGTCCTTCTCGGTGAGGCCGTCGGGAACCGGGGCGTCCGGGAGCGAACGTCCATCTCCGATGATCCGAAGTGGCTCAACCAAGTTGGCTCGGCCCACTAGTGCTGATGAGTCGAGAGTGGTCCGTACTCAGTGACTCTTACGAGTCGGATGCGACTGATCTTGCGGATTCGGTCCTCCGCGTAGTCCATCGCCGCCTTGGCCGTGGATGTGTGCCGCTCACGGGCCATGGTGAATATGTGCTGGAGCTGTTTGTAGATGCCTTCCACCCTCTTCATGGCCCTTTTGCGGTCGTAGCCTCGCAACTCGTCTTCGACGTTGATAAGACCTCCTGAGTTGATCACAAAATCCGGTGCGTAAAGGATGTCGAGGTCGCGCAACTTTTCGCCATGCTCCTCGCGAGCCAACTGATTGTTGGCGGCCCCGGCCACAATCTTGCAGTTGAGGTCCGAGATCGTGTCGTCGTTAATCACTGCACCGAGAGCACAGGGGGCGAAGATATCGACCTCCAGCTTGTGGATCTCGCTGGGAGGCACCGTCTCCACGCCATGCTCCGAGACCGCTTTGCCGAGATTGTCAACGTCCGCGTCGGCGATCGTGACTTTCGCCCCTTCGCCTACGAGGTATCCGCAAAGAGCATTGCCGACCTTTCCAACGCCCTGCACGGCGACGGTCTTGCCGGAAAGGTCGGGATCTCCAAAGACCTCGAGCGCGCAGGCCTTTATCCCCTGGAGAACGCCGTAAGCGGTTACCGGAGAGGGATCGCCCGATCCTCCGAACGTGTGCGAACATCCCGTCACCCAACGAGATTCGCGGCGCACGATGTCCATATCCCCGAGGGCCGTACCGACATCTTCAGCGGTGATGTAGCGGCCGCCCAGAGTCTCAACAAAGCGGCCATAGGCCCGAAGGAGTTCTTCATCTTTGTTTCTTTTGGGATCCCCGATGATCACGGCCTTTCCGCCACCCAGATCCAAGCCCGCCGCGGCGGCTTTGTAGGTCATTCCCTTCGCCAGACGCAGGACGTCGACGAGTGCCTCGTCCTCGGTGTCGTAGGGAAAGAAACGAGTCCCGCCGAGAGCGGGACCCAATGCGGTGGAGTGGATCGCGATGATGGCCCGAAGGCCCGATTGATCGTCGGAACAAAAAACTACTTGCTCGTAGCCATCGCCGTTGATGTGCTCGAACACACTCATATGTTGTCAGCTCCTCTGAGACCGGGCACGCGATTGTGCCGCTGTGCTTACGGAAATCGTACCGCTCTCTGAATGAGCGGCGTTGTTCACACATATAGATACGATGGCGGTATGACTCGTACCTCCTACCTGCGCGTTTATCTGCCGATCGATTCCTTTCCCGAAGAGGACAGGTCGAACTGGTTGGCCAAGGCTGAAGAGAGCAGTGGGCATGGATCGCTGTTGGAGAGGCGGTGGCTCGCACCGTCCACCCTCTCCCGTACGGGGGTGTGGGAGGCCGAGGGTTGCTACGTCAGGCGAATCGAGGGGGCCGTCTTCGTGTGTCCGTGGCGAACGAGACTGAGGATGCTGGCAGGTCTTCTCGCCTTTCGGAGCAGCGTCCCGGAAGAGGTCGCGGAGGCCTTTGTTCCGCAGGCTGAAGCGGAGCGAGCGGCCCGGGAGCTCGCAACCCTGGGAGAGGGGAGCCCCCACATCCGATCTCACATCGTCCACGCCAACTGGCACGTGCCCCTGAGATGGTTCGCCGCGTTTGATCCATCGGAGCGAATTCTCGTGGAGGACACTGAGGGCTTGCGGCTCAGATACGAGACGACGCTCGATCGGGCAAGTCGGCGCCTGGACCGATCGGTGGCGATTCTCGACGCGGCCCCGATCGACGAGTCGGTGACCCAGGCCGTGAGGGAACTTGCCGCCTGGGTGACCGAATTTCAAGCTGAGGGCCTCCTGGAGCTTGACTACGCGGGCGTGGCCGGAGCCTTCTCGCACGAGGAGCTTTTGGACGACCACTCCGCCGCCGACGTCTGGGTCTGTCTCGAAGCTCTCGAGTCGGGCGACCTCCCCCGCGCCGCCGGTATCTTCGAAGAGCTGAGTGAGCGTTGGGGCGCGGCTCGGTCTCTCGAGGTCGTCAACTAGATCAGATCGCTCTGACTAGCCCCGCGACCTGCCGTTTTGTCCCTTCCAGGACGATTTCGGCGGCGGCTGACTAGTCATTTCGGATTAGTCATCCATCGCCACAAAGTGGCGAAAAATAGCCCGAATGGGCCATTACGTTCGGGAGGCCTTTCGGTCGATGATCTTCATAGGAAAAGTGGGCGCGAAGCCCACAGTTCTGACCGAAAGCCCCAAGGCCGGGGAAGCGGTCGAGATAGAAGATCGGGAGGCGAAAATGGCCCAAAAAGAAGATGCGCTTCTCACGCCCGCAGAGGTTGCGGCCTTGTTCCGGGTTGACCCGAAGACGGTCACCCGCTGGGCTAAGGCAGGCAAGCTCTCCTCGATCCGGACGCTTGGCGGCCACCGCCGCTACCGCGCCGATGAGGTAAGGAAGTTCCTCGAGGGCGCGAAGCAGTCGGGCGAGATGCCGTACGTGGGAATCTCGTAAGAGTTTTCTGTCGAAACATCTAACGAGCGCCTCGAAAGGGGCGCTCGTGGCATTTGTGGCGAGGGGCAGAATCGAACTGCCGACACCGCGATTTTCAGTCGCGTGCTCTGCCAACTGAGCTACCTCGCCGACAGTGACCGAGGATAGCAACGCCAATCGGTCTGATAGCCTCGTTGAACTGGCCTTTTGGATCCAATTTTCGTGGACCAATGCCGATGGATCCGAGGTCGAGCCTGCCCCAGTGGAGCAGTCTGGAGTGCTCATCTCCCTGTCAAGGAGAAGGTCGCCGGTTCAAGTCCGGTCTGGGGCGCCAGGTTTGGGGGTTCAAGCACTCCCTAGCCGTCTGCAGGAATCCACCTGCCGAGCCGCCTCCTTGAGTTCGGAGGAGTTCAGTTCTCTTAGAGACCCACCTACCTCTTCGAGATCCGACCTCACCGATTCTCTGAGTTCTGCCGCGGCGTCTCTGAACGCAGCGGGATCGTCTGGCAGGTCCGGGATTTTTCGCCGACCCCGGTCAAGTGCCTCCCTGGCGTCGGTCAGGCCCTGAAGGATCCGGTCGGCCGCCTCCTGACCGCCCTGCACCTCGGGGATTCCGGCCTCTTCGATCTCGGAGATCAGGAGGTCCGTTTTTTCGACGAGGGTGTCGAAAAAGGCCGTTAGATGGCTCCGGCCCCGTGCGGCGTCCGATATCGAGCCCAATTCTCGCTGGGTCCGTCCGCTCGCTTCCGAGACCGACTGGAACCAATCGCCGAGGCCATCACACACCTGGGCCATGAACTCGCGCGGCGGAGTCGAGTCCTCGCTGCAACCTCCCAGAAGTCCAAGCGCGCAGGCAACTGCGACGGCCCATATCCCGGTCGGCCGGGTCATTCGATCACCTCGGTCTTCTCCATGGTCAGGAGGAGTCTTTAACGCTCCGGTTATCCTTCGGCAAGTCCAGATAGGACTCGGGCGCGCGGTGTACGAGGGAAGGGGTTGTCTTGAGACGACATATATCTGTTATTGCCGTGGCGGTAGCGGTAGGCCTGTTTGCGCTCGCCGCGCCGGCTCCGGCCATCGTCTACGGACAGTTCGACGGCAATTTGCATCCACAGACCGGTGCATTCGCCATCAAGCAGGACGGACAGTTCCGCAGAATCTGCACCGGAACCCTGATTTCATCGCGGGTGTTTCTCACCGCGTCGCATTGCACCGCCGCCGCCGAAAACAGAGGAATTCCGCGCGACGAGGTTTACGTGACCTTCGACCCCAGGCCGACGCAAAAGTCGACCTATTTGAAAGGAACCTCCCACACGCACCCGGAGTTCTCGTTCTCGGGGCCCGAAGGCTTCTCCGACCCCCACGACATCGCCGTGATCGTTCTCGACCGGACGGTGCGAGGGATCACTCCCGCCCGACTTCCAGAAGAAGGTCTTCTCGACCGGATGAAGAAGGCGAACGAACTCAATTCGGCCAACTTCGTAGCGGTTGGATACGGGACCGTCCGCGAGTCTCGAAAGACAGGTCCTCAGGGCATCGTCAACATCACAGAGCGCCGTTACGCCGAGCAGAGCTATCTGTCGCTTCAGGAAGCGTGGCTCACGTTGGCGATGAACGAGGCGACGGGCGACGGCGGGACCTGTTTCGGCGACTCCGGCGGACCCCACTTCTTGGGCGATCTCGACTCGGATCTCGTCGTATCGATCACCGTCACCGGGGACGCGGTCTGCAAGGCGACCGACAAGACGTACCGAGTCGACACCAAGTCGGCGAGGGACTTCCTCGACGACTTCTCCGAATTCGGGGTGGTTCTGCCCTAAGAGCCGATGCCGTGCTCGGTAACCGTGCGGTCGATCACCCGAATCCGCAGACGCAGGAGTAGTAGGGCTTCAACAAGCCGGTGAAGGTATCGACGGGGCACTAGGGTGCTGTGTACGCCCAGGTCCCATGGGCCTGCATGGTGTTCACAGTGGTGTCCGAGGGCGAACCTGGCTTGTGAATCGTGATCACAAACCCAAGTCGGTCTGAGGCAGAATGGTCGTCGTCGATTGCGTTACCGGAGAACGCAGGAGAGCCTCCGATATTGGTGCCGGTATAGATACAGACCTCGCCGGGGGGCGCCGTCGGCGCATCATCCGTGCCGTCACAGTCGCTGTCTGCGTCGCTGGCGGCTCCCTCGCCGGCCTCGAAATTGACTGTCTCGCTTGTCAGCGCTACCGGGGCGGGTGCCGGCAGGGAAACGAGGAAGTCCGTCTTCTCGATGGGCCCAACAGTGTTCGCCCCGCCACCCCACGCACCTTTCACGGTGGTGCCGGATGGGATCGTTTTGCCATATGGTCTGACCCCGACCAGACTGCCCTCCCGGATGTCTCGGCCCGTGAGCCCGTTGTCGAGCGCGTCAGAACTTTTAACCTGACCGTTGACTATGTCGTCCGAAAACACCGTGTTCTTACCTCGCAGGGCCGTCGCGGTGCCGGTCAGTGCCACAAAAAGGGCGAGCAGCGAGATCACGAGCGCGGGCGAAGGCCGCGTCCTTGGGTTGAGCGTCATTTTCTGGGACCTTTCCTCATGGAGAATCCGCGCGCCGCAGGAATCCCCTTCAGCGGGTCTCCACCATATGGCACGCGGGGTTGATATGAGACTCGTCGGCCCCGCGACTTCTTCCACGAGAATTTCCTCAGAGGGAAGAACCCCGGAAGAAAACGTTTGAAAGAGAAACGGTGGGCCTAAGTGGATGCTATTCAAACCTCGTCGATGAGCTACGAAGCTTCACCTGTGATTCGATCTCGGTCCGGCGATGAGTTCCGGACCTCCCAACGGTCATAGAGATAATGGGCGTTCCGAAGCAGGACTCGCCGCAGGGTCGACGTTCGTGTCCAGCGGCGAGACCAGGCTAACTCGTCGGATGAGGCTAAGGAAGGTTAGGAGATCCGCCATGAATACCCCCCCGATCGTGTCGCCGGAGGAGTGGAAGGCCGCGCGACGGAAGCTGCTGGTTAAGGAGAAGGAGCTGACGCGGGCGCGCGATGCTCTTGCCGCACAGCGCCGGCGAATGCCGTGGATGGCGGTTGAGAAGGACTACCGTTTCGAAGGACCGAACAGCCCGGCCAGCCTGCTCGACCTGTTCGAGGGAAGGCGCCAGCTCATTGTGTATCGCTTCTTCTACGGGCCAGAAGTCACCGATTACGCGGAGGGCGGCGCGTACCCGGAGAGGGCCTGCGTGGGCTGCTCCTTCGTCGCCGACCAGGTTGCGCACCCCGCCCACCTGAACGCGCGCGATACCACGCTGGCGTTCGTCTCGCGCGCACCCCAGGCCGAGATCCATGGCTTGAAGGAGCGCATGGGCTGGGACATCCCCTGGTACACACTCACCGACGACTTCGATGCCGATTTCGACGTGGACGAGTGGCACGGGACCAACGCCTTCATTCGCGATGGCGATCGGATATTCCGCACCTACTTCATCGATAGCCGCGGCGACGAGGCGATGGGGAGCACCTGGAGCTATCTCGACATCACTGCCCTGGGTCGCCAGGAGGAGTGGGAGGACTCGCCCGAGGGCTATCCACAGACCCCGCCCTATCAGTGGTGGAACTACCACGACGCCTACGGCGAGACCGCGTGATCGCGCACATCGGCGGCGTTCCAGGCGAGGAGCTCATCCCGCCGCTGCCCGTCGGTCTTGGCTGATGTCGTGAGAGAACGAGAGAAGGTGGCTGATGAAACACGAGCTCCGGTGGCGCTGAAGTGTCAGTCCCGTTTGAGTTCGAGTAAGCGCCCAAAGGTGGGTCGCGCGGTGGCCCCAACGGGATTTGAACCCGTGCTACCGCCTTGCCAGGGCGTGCCGGTGGACGCCGCATCGTCTTTGGTGGGTGGCCCCAACGGGATTTGAACCCGTGCTACCGCCTTGAAAGGGCGGCGTCCTTACCAGGCTAGACGATGGGGCCGCGGTTTCGAGCCTACAGGGGGCTCCCGCGCAACCGGCCTGGTGAGGCTTCTATTCCACCAGTGGAGAAAGATCGACCGGTAGCATCGAGGAGGTTGATGGCCCTAACTCGTACTCGAACTTCGGGCCCGGCGGCGCTCGTGTGGTTCGTGGAGCTCGCCATGGCCCTCTCCCTGTCCACGATCGCCGCGGCGGTCGTGGAGCCCAACCTGTTCTCGGCGCCCCGCGACCTGCCGACCTTCGCCGCGGCCTCCGGCTCCGGGCCGGTCAGACCACCGGCCGTCCAGGATCAGCCCACCGCTTCACCTCCTCCCTCCGGTCACGTCTACGACGTCGTGATCTCCGGGGGCCGGGTCATGGATCCAGACTCAGGATTCGATCGCATCGGAAACGTGGGTATCGATTCGGACCAGATCAACGCCATCTCGAATTCTCCTCTGCAGGGACGAAAGGAGATCGATGCCCGAGGGATGGTCGTGGCTCCGGGCTTCATTGACATCGAGTCGTACGACCCCAACCCCTACGGCATCTGGTACAAGATCGCCGACGGCGTCACGACGAACCTCGGAATGCATGGAACGAATGCGGAGGCCGAGCAGTGGTACCAGCAATGGACCAACATCGGCTCTCCCGCACACTTCGGCGGCGCGTTTGACGACAACTGGGCGAGGCAAAGGCCGGACGGCCTGAACCTGGGAGTTGCCGACGAGCCCACTCCAGCCCAGATCGACGTGCTCGTGGCCATGGCGAGAGAGGGCCTCGAGGACGGCTTCATAGGAGTTGAGTTCTCTCCGGAATACGCGCCGGGTATCACCTATGAGGAGATTCGGGCGGTTTCGGAGGTGGCGGCTGATTACAACGTCCCGGTGTTCTTCCATGGCCGCTACGCCGACGACCAGGAACCGGGAACGAACTTCGACACCCTGGATGAGATCATTCAAACGGGTCGCGATACGGGCGCGGCCGTACACGTTCTTCACATCAACAGTACCGGCGGGACGTTCACGATGCCGGAGTCCTTAGCAATGCTGGACGATGCGCGCGACGAAGGAGTCGAGATCTCCGCCGATACCTATCCCTACAACTTCTGGGCGACGACGCTTGCGTCGGAGAGGTTTGCTCCGGGCTGGCAGGAAAGATTTCATATCGATTACTCCGACCTCGTCATTCCGGGTGAGGAAGGCGGCGGTCCTTTGACCGAGACCACGTTTGCGTATCACCAAGACCAGAACGATCTCGCCGCGGCCTACGCCATCCCCGAGGAGGACGTGCGAACAGCGCTTCGCTCTCCGATGGTCATGATCGGCAGCGACGCCATCCTCGAGCCGGGAGACAACAACCATCCCCGCGGCGCCGGCACCTTTGCTCGCGTGCTCGGCAAATACGTAAGGGAGAACAGAGTCATCTCACTCATGGACGCGCTCGAGAAGATGACCATCCAACCGGCGAAGCTCCTCGAGGCGCAGGCTCCCGCTTTGCGGACGAAGGGCCGGCTGCAGATTGGGGCCGATGCCGACGTCGTTGTGTTCAACCCCAGTACGGTGAGTGATAAGGCAACCGTGAGTGACCCCTCTCGCTATTCGACGGGCATCGAGTGGGTGCTGGTCTCGGGCCAAGTCGTGAAGGATCCAAACCGTCTACACAAAGACACTCTGCCGGGGGAGCCGATCACGTCGGATTTCTCGAATCTGGAAGCCGAGTAACCCCCGGACGTCTATTTGTCTTCCTCCGAGCCGGACTCCGATTCGCCTCCCTCGTTTTCCTCCTGCGCGTCGCGATCCGGGTCTCCGGTCACGTCCTTCTCCTCGCCTTTCTCGTCGAGCGCGCTGCCGGCCCCGAAGTCCGAGCCCGCTTCCTTGTCGGTGTAATCCTCTTCCTTGTACTCATAGCCACAATTGGGGCAGGTGGTCCGAACGTTCTCGATCGGCTCCCCGCACTCGGGGCACTTTGCCTCTTCGTCCACGCCGCGATCCTCAAGATTGGGTTCCTGGGTCGTGCCGGTCTTGACCTCGTCTTCGTCGCCGCTGGTCGTGTCGTCGGACGTGTCCTCGTCATCCCTTTGATCTTTTTCCTCGTCGTCTGCGAACGGCATTGGAGCCTCCTTCCGGCCGACAATTGAGGTATCGGATCGGTTCTTGTTCGCGAGCGTTCCCAACGCGGGGAGGGCTTAAAACAGTTTTTCGGTAAGAGGTGTCCGATCAGTCGGGGCGCAGCGAGCTTGCGTCGACGACCTCGAAGTGGCGCCCCTCTACTTCATGCAATTCGTGAAGGGCCTCGTTGTTCCAACCATCCGACGGCGCACCGCTGATGTACCAGTCGGATCCGTTGTCCGCGACCAACATTCCGTAGCGCTTGAGGGCCCTGAGGATCACCTTCACCTGCAGGGGAAATCCAGAGATGTCGAAGCTCTGCTTGAGCCTCAGCCGCTGGCCCATCGCGGGAAGGTCTTTGCTCGTGAGATCCGAGGCGAAGTGCCGGGCCGGATAGACATAGGCGCGTCTAGTGTTCGCGACGGTGAAGCGGAGGGCGTGGTCGATTTCACCGGAGCGCACCTCGTCGTATCTCGCGAGCCCCGGCAGTATGGGCAACCCCGCGGCGTCCGCAGAGGTCCACCCGCGCGGCCGGAGTCGATTGGATTCGAGGTCCCAAACCGCTCCCGACCCCGCTCGCCACCGGGCTCCCCCATCGCGAGGGTAGGCCGCGAACAGCTCGTAGAGCTTGCACCGGGCGCGGTCCACGACGATCACGTGGCGATCGCCGTCCGCCGTGGGCCCCCCCTCGATGGGTGCGTCGGGGGGAATGGGGTAGGGACCGGGATCCGACTCGTCGGCGTAGCGGAATGTCACCGGCACCCGCTCTTGATCCCGGGGAACCGTGACGTAGGGGATCCCGATGAGTCCTCCCTCCCAACTACCCGACCCGAAGTCGGGGTGAAGTCCTCGGTTCTCACCGATGCTCTGCACGATCTCGTCGGATCGGGGATGGACCGGCAGATCGTCCACGCGCCGGTTCCACGGATTGTCCGAGGGAAAGACGGGGCAGCCGGGTGCCCGCGGCAGCCTTCCCCCCGAGGCGGGCCCGGGCAACGATGTGGATGCACAGATGATGGATAGGCCGAGCAGAACTCGACCGAGACGAAACCCTGGCATGGTTAGAAATGTATCGACGTTGACGATCAAAGCCTTGACCCGGCGATGAGTCAGCGCTTCTTCGGGCCTCGCTCCACAATCCGAGGGACGGGAAGATAGCGAGTGAAGAATTCCTCGACCTCGGTCTCGCCGCTCGAGTACTTGAAGACGCGTCTGACTTCTACGTCAAAGCCCCGACTTCCCTCTTGCACGACCTGCCGGCCCCCCGGCGGAAGACCCGGGTTGATTTCATATTGCGTTTGGGGTGCTTCGAAGTTGAAGGGTTCCCCCATGACTGCGTTCACCTCGACATCGGTGTTCCCGTAGAAGGTCACCGTGATCGACGTATCGGTGTAGGAGGTATCCATATAGATTCCGGCGTCGGAGTCGTTTATGAACTCAAGGTCTGGAGCCGGGTCCGATACCGTCGCCTCCCGACCCATGGGGTATCGATCGATGTAATAGGAGTGGGCCTTGTATTCGACGAACTCGTAACCGCCGAAGAAGATGGCATTAAACAGAGTTGTCGCGAACTGACTGACCCCTCCCCCCACTTGTTCAACGTATTCCCCGTTGAGAATCGCCGGTGCCTTGATAAAACCCTTCTCGACGGTTCGGGGCCCCACGAAGCCGTTCAGGGAGAAACTCTCGCCTGGCTCCACGACCGCCCCATCGAGTATCTCCGCGACCCTGTGGATGTTCTCAACCCGTGGCTCACAGCACGCGTGATAGGTGGTGAACGTCGAGACCTGCTCATCGATGTCGAGGGCCCTAGCATCGGCAGTCGAGAACTCGGGAGGCGACGCCGATCCGGGAAGCGTGGCCCGGCGATCGGAATCCTCCGTCGCGACCTGCACCAGTTGCGCAGCAGTCTTCTTCGCCGAGAAATGGAAGCCGGGCCGTCCTTCGATGATCTCCACGCTTCCACCGACCAACTCGAAGGACGCGTCGACGGGTCCCGTCTCGAGATCCGAAGCTTCGTCGCCGATCACCTTCTCGACCCTCTTGACGCCGGCCTCGAGCTCCAGGTTTGCGGAGTCGCCGTCCTCGACGAGAGCGACGGTCAGCATTCCGGCTATTTCCTTGGGGGAGACGGTTAGAACTTCACCGTCGCGTGTGAGTCGGATGGGCGCCGAGATCGCCTCGCGCGCCTCGTCCAGGACTCGATCGACGTCGTCCACGTCGGTGCGGGCCTCGACCGGCTGTGTCGGAAGGGTGATCTTTTGGGGCCCGGCCGAAAGAAGCGCTCTCGTGAGGGTGGGTCGTAGTTCTTCGATGTCGACCCCAGCCCCGGCGGCCGGGTCGATTCTCGTGATCGCCGTCCCCTTGAATCTGAGATCGCCCTCTCGCGGAGGGGCCACGACGTCGGCCGCGGCCGTCGTCAGGTGATCGATGATCTGCTCCGAGTCGATGTCCTGAGCCGGGGTGACCGTGATCGTGCCGGCGAAGGCCGTCAGGTGATCGCGGAGGGCCGCGAGGGGATTGGCCTGACGTCCCCGGTCGAGAATGGCCTCGACCGTGGCCTCGACATCGAGCGAGTATCCAAGCCGGGCCTTGGTCGTGGCGATTGAGGCTTCCGGTTCCGATTGGGTGGCGGGTCGGACGAGGGTCACTGTTTGTTCGGACCTCTCGCCCGCGAGCTGCTCTACGAGGTCGGTCAGCTCGCCCTCGGACAGGCCGCCCGCGGCAACCCCGGCCACCTCTATTCCGGGGAGCGAGCCAGGTCTCGTGAGGCGGAGGCCGGCCAGGGTGACGGCGCAAAACAACAGGACGAAGACGGCGATCGTTACCCCGAGCCGAACCGGTCGCGGGACGGCCAGCCACCCCCTGCGCCGAAGCCGGGTTCCTCGCTCCGGCCGGGGCGACGTCATGCCACGTTCGATTGTTGGTGAGTGTTTGTTTGTCATGTTGTGGGGCGGCGCCGGCGGCGATCAGGTCTGGATGAGCCTGTTTCCGATCTCCCGAACGACGTCGACGAGTAGATCGACGTCCTGCTCGGTCGTGCGCCAATTGACGATGGCCGGTCTGAACGCTACCCGACCCGCGTACAGTGTCCTGCCCACGTAGACCCGGCCGTCGGTAAGGATTTCTTCGCTGATCCTCCGGTTCACGGCGTCGAGCTCGTCTTCGTCGAGGCCTTCGGGGTGGAACCGGAAACACACGATGTTGAGCGGCACGTCGGCCATTCGCTCGAGGTCTGGCGCCTCGTCGACCCGGTCGGCGACCCGCTGGGCCAGGTCGAGGTGGCGCTCGACCATCTCTCGATAGCCGTTGCGCCCGTAAGCACGCAGGGTCGCCCACACGGTGAGGCCGCGGGCGCGCTGCGACGCTTCCGGGCTGATGAATCCGAGATTGGGTCGTGGATCGTCCAGTCCGGTCAGATAGGAGGCCGTGGACGCGAACAAACCCCGCAGTAGATCCCGGTCGTGGACGAACGCAAAGCCGCAGTCGTAAGGCACGTTGAGCCACTTGTGTCCGTCCGCGCTCACCGACTGGGCCCGCTCGACCCCCGCGGTCAGCTGCTTCGTACGAGGAGTGATCCGGGCAAAGAGACCGAAGGCCCCGTCGACGTGGATCCAAGCGCCGTACTTCTCGGCAAGATCGACCATTCGCTCGATGGGATCGAAGTCGCCGGCGTTCACCTCGCCGGCGTTGGCGACGATGATTGAAGCTGCCCCTTTGAGTTCTTTAAGCGCAGCCTCGAGCGCGTCGAGATCGAGGCGGCCCGTGGCGTCGGAGGAAAACGACCGGACCCTTGATCTGCCGATTCCGAGCATGCCCAGCACCTTTACGGCACTGGCGTGGATATAACCGCTCGAAAAAACGGGAACCGAAGGAAGGCTCGAGAACCCTTCTTCGTCGATGTCCTTGCCGTGTTCGAGTCCCCACCACCTCCGGGCCGCGGCCAGCGACACGTAGTTGGCCATCGTTCCCCCGGTGGTTAGGGTGCCGCCCCACTGCGGCGGCAGATCGAACAGATCCTTCAACCACTCGAGACCAATCGTCTCGAGTTGGGCCCCGAGGGGGCTTGCCACCCACAAACCCGGATTCTGGTCGAGAAGAGTGGTGATCCAATCCGCGCCGAACGCCGCAGGCGTGACGCCGCCTATTACGAAGTGAAAGAAGCGAGGGCCGCCGGAACGGACGTGAGCCGCCACACCCTCGGTGAGAAGCGTCTGGAGGGCCTCGCCCGATCCCTTGCCGTCCTCGGGGATGGGCTCGGCGAAGGATTCAGCGATCTGATCGGCATTGGCCGACCGTAGCGGGGCCGCCGTGAGCCCCTCGAGGTAGCCGCGCGCCTCTTCCGAGACGACTCGAACTACTTCCGGAAGTTGATCCAGGTCGACGACGGGGTCCGTCATTTCGTCATCGTAACGAGAAGGCCCGATTCACTCTTCCCCAAGTCGAATTCGCCAAGACTGGGTCCCTGCGACTAGGCTGAAATGGATGAAGAGGGACGCTTTTTGAGAATCCGAATTGCGGTTTTAGCACTCGTTGTCCTCGTGTGTGCGCCCGTAGTGCCGGTCGCGGCCTTTCCCACCCCGACTTTTGTGCCGTCTTGGTGCGAGCGGACCTCCGGGGGGTACAGGTGCATGGCCGGTCCGATCGACGTTCCGGCGAACGAGATGGTGGAGTTCGTAACGGGTGTTGCGGCTCCCTCCGAGGCGGGATTCATCACATCGGCCCGCGCCACTCTCGTGGACGGTGACGGCAATCCGGTGCCCCATCACATGGTCCACCTCCATCACGCGGTGTGGCTCAATCCGATGAAGCGCGACTTAACCTGCGATTCCTACGATGGTGCCTTTCCGAACTACGACCGGTTCTTCGCCAGCGGCAAAGAGAGAACCAAGCTCGATCTCCCGAATGGATACGGCTACTACTGGAGCAACGAGGTGGCGCAGCCCTATACGCAGTCGGCGCCGTGGTGGGCCCTGGTCGCGCACCTCGACGGAATGCACGGGAACTCGGATACCTACATCCGGCTCGATCTGGGATTCGTCCCCGAGGACGAGGCGGAGGATTTCACGAACGTGCGCCCGGTATGGCTCGACGTGCGCAATTGCTCTTCGGAGCCCGAGTATGACGTTCGCAAGGGGTCCGGATCGGGCGTGGCCAGGGAGGTATGGCGCTACCGGATGCCGATCGGGGGCCGGTTCGTGTTTTTGGGCGGTCACCTGCACGACGGCGGCCTGCGGCTTGTTCTCGATAACGCCACGTCGGGCAACCGGATGTTTGTGTCCCGAGCCCGCTACGGGATGGTCGACGAGCCCTGGTATCTGACCGCAATGACGACTTGGACGGGAACCCCGGGACGGCGGATCTCTAAGGGCGACCGGCTCGAGCTCACTGCCGTGTACGACAGCACCAAGGCCCGGCGCGGGGTCATGGGAATCATGGTGGGCGCCCTCGTCCGGGGCGGATAGGCGCGAGGTCCGGAGAGGCGGGGTAGATCGCCACTCTCGCTGTGTTCATAACTACGCAGAACCGGCGGCCCTTTTGCTGGACCCTTAGCTCAGGTTGCGAAAGAGCGCAACCCCAAGCCTGAGGAGGCAGCAATGGGGAAGAAGGGCATCCTGGTGCTGGCGGCAGCGGCGGCCCTCGTTGTGCAGGGATTCGTTCTGCCTGCGCCCGCGCGGGAACAGCTGAAGGACTGTAGGGAAATACCGGTCAAGACACAGTCTCACGATATTCACGTGGCCGGTCAGCACATTCACATCGGCGGGAAAAGCAATCCCCGACTTTGTGTGTTCTGGGAGCGCGAGATCTCCGGAACACCCACAATCACCTTCTACAAGAACTGCGGAGAAGTCTGCTTCGCGGTGCGGCTCGCCGACGTGGCGGTCTATTCAGATGTAGAGGTCGAGGTGAGCTACTCGGAGGACGGAGTCCGTAAGTCCATTCCGGTGCATCCGTCCTCAATCGACCTCACCAAATCGGTCGAAGAGGTGTGCTACAGCAACCACGGCGAGGGAAGTGCCGATCCGTGCACGAACTCCGTCACGACCCCGGCCAACCTCTTTGCCAGGGGACGGACCGGCAAGGTCGTCTTGAAGTGGGATGCCTCGACTCCCTACAACTCGAACGAGTCGGTCGCCGGCTACGAGATCTGGCGGAGCGCGACCGGTGAGGTCGAGGACTTCCAGCACCACGCCGATTCGACCGGGACGAAGTTCATCGACACCTCGGTCAGCGCGGGGACCGCGTATTCGTACTACGTGGTCGCGGTCGGCTCGAACGGAAGCCGGAGCGGAGGCTCGAACACCGCAACTGCAACACCTCGTTAACCGAAGACCACCTGACGGCGGCCGGCGGGCCCCCCTACCCGCCGCCGCCGTCATTCTTTTTGCCCGCTTTGTTTGGGCGCGGATCACCGCCTCGAGGGGGAGGACTTTTGCCTTTGGTCGCCAACCTCAACTCCAACGGAGGAGAGGAGCTCAATGCGCAAGGTCATCGTCTTTCTGGCGGCCGCCCTGATGGTGGGGGTCGTTCAGTTCCCCTCGGGGGCCCAGATACCCCCGACCCCACCGCGAAATAAGTGGTTTGCGGAAAACGACACGGGACACTGGTCGAACGGGTCGATCGTGCGGATCGACCGCAAGTGCCGGAGCCTCTCGAGGTCGAGGCAGGTGTCCTGCTCGCTCAAGGCGTTCAAGAAGCGACCCTTCGTTGTCATCGCCTACGTCGACACCGGTATCAATCCATATCACCGGGACTTCCGAGCTCCGGAGTTCACGCACCATCCGTCCAAGTACATCGAGGGCTATCCCCAGAGCGCGCAGGCCCTGAAGCCCTCTTACGGAACCGCCGACAAGAGGGGCTACGAGGCGGCGCGCAGGCAAGACGACCGGAGAGTTTGGTCGCGCGTCGAGGACGCGAAGCTGTACTGGTTCCCAGGCACCCGCATCATCGGCGGCTACTCCACGGGACCCGGCCGGACCAGCGACGCCGCCAAGCATCCCGAACGGCGGGTCCTCGACGACCAGGGGCACGGGACCGGCGTAGCCAGCGTTTCGGCCGGTCGCTTTTACGGGGCCAATCCGAACGCGCTCATCGTGATGGTGGAGAGCCTGGGAGGGGAGAGCCTGGAGTGGGCCGCCTCCCAAAAATGGATCGACATTGTCTCCAACTCGTGGGGCAATCTTGCCAACCATCCCCTAGGGGACTCGAGCATGACGCGCGAAGCCACGCGGCGAGGTCAGAGCATCGTTTTTTCGTCGGGAAACGGAGCCACCAATACGAACTCCTCGACCGTCTTTCCGCCCGACGGCCCGGTTGAGGATCCCTGCAAGTGCAAGACCCCTGACTCGGACACCTCGATGACCAACCCGTGGTCGGGTCCGTCGTGGCAGCTGACGGTCGGAGCGGCTTCACCGATCAACGGCCAGGCGCATTGGTGGCACTCGATTCCGGTGGACGTTGGTTCTTTCGGCTCCAAATGGAGGGCCGCGTCGGCCTTCGGCGTCGAGATCAACAGCAAGAGCGATAAGGAAACGCGCGACTTCGGAGGGACGTCGTGTGCGGCACCGACGACCGCCGGGGTCCTCTCTGCGATCATCGAGAGGGCCCGCTGGGTTCTCCACGATACGAGGGC
>JALZEK010000129.1 GCA_030862065.1 Actinomycetota bacterium
TCGCGGCATCTATCAGACGCCCGGCAAAGAGGAGCAGTGGACGATCTCGGTTCAGCACACCGAGGAGGACATCGACCGGACGATCGAGGTCCTGGCCGACTACTGCCAAGTCGTCACGGGCTCCTAAGAGCAGTCCTTCTGCCGCGCCGAGCGTGCCACCAACGGCTTTCTATTCCGCTCAAATTGCCCCTGGGGCAATAAACGTGGCAGAGAAAGAGTCCCGACGCGACGAGGCGGCTGGTCTTTCAGGCTCTCGTCGGCAACCCGGGGACCGCCTCCGCTCTTGTCCGGCCCCGGAAGAGGGTGATCGCGACGTACAGAAGCCCCACCGAGAAGATGATCGTTCCGATCACGTTCACCTGCCCGGGAATCCCAAAGCGGGACACGCCGAAGATCCACAGCGGCAGCATCGAGACGCTCCCGGCGTTGAACGTCGTGACGACGTAGTCGTCGAGTGACAGGACGAAAGCGAGAAGTCCGGCCGCCAGGATCCCTGGGAAGATCAAGGGGAACGTCACCGTCCAGAAGGTCGTCCACGGGCTCGCGCCGAGGTCCTGTGCCGCGTCCTCAAGGTTGCGATCGAAGCCCGACGTCCTCGCCTTCACGGTCACGACCACATAAGAGATCGAGAACATGATGTGGGCGATCAGGATCGTCGTGAAACCGCGAGTGAGGTTAACCGTCACGAACAACGCGAGAAGAGACGATCCGAGGATGATCTCCGGCGTTGCCATCGGCACGAAGATGAACAGATTCATGGCCGCTCGGCCCCGGAACTGATAGCGGGTCAGCGCGAGCGCCACGAGGGTCCCCAGGACGGTGGCGATCAGGGTCGAGACCGACGCAACGATGAGGCTGTTGCGCAAGGACTCGACCAGCTCGGGGATGTCGAGCAGACCTCTCCAGTGCTTCAGCGAGAATCCCCGCCAAACGAAGTTGAACTTGCCGGGGTTGTCGTTGAATCCGAACAGAATCATGACGACGATCGGCGTGAACAGATAGACGATCACCACGCCCGTGTAGGTGCCGAGGAACCACGGCCGGCTCCTGCGCCGGCGCGGCCGCTGTTCGGTTGGGGCGATGGCTGCGAGATCTTCGGCCGTCGTCGTCACGATCCGGTCAACTCCTCAGTCCCGATTGCCCGGGCGTACAGCAACACGCCGATGAGGATCCCCGCGATCAACAGGAACGAGATCGCGGACCCCTCGGGATAGTCGAAGTTCGTCAGCATCTCTCTCTGGATGACCTGCCCGATCGAGGTCTGGTTGGTCCCCCCGAGGATCTCGGGATCGATGAAATCACCTACCGCCGGAATGAACGTGAGCAGCGACCCCGCAAACACCCCCGGCAAGGAGAGCGGCAGCGTCACGCGGAAGAACGCCTGCACGCGACTGGAATACAGATCGGAGGCCGCGTCGAGGAGGGCCGGGTCCATACGCTCCAGCGCCACGTAGAGCGGGAGCGCCATGAACGGCAGGAAGTTGTAGATCATCCCCGACACCACCGACAGATGTGTGGCGAGCAACCGGAAGTCCTCGCCGACGAGTCCGAGGTCCTTGGCCGTTCCCACGATGATTCCCTGATCCGCGAGCAGGATCTGCCAGGACAGTGTCCGGATGAGAAAAGGAGTGAAGAACGGCAGCAGCAACAGCAACAGGAACAGGTTCTTGCGCTTTCCGGCTCGCCTGGCGATCCAGTAGGCCATCGGATAGCTGATGACCATCGTCCCGACCGTCACGAGGATCCCATAGATGATCGATCTGACCAGTTGAGTGTCGTACTTGCCGAGCGCGTCGGCGTACGTCTGCCAGTGCCCGGTGAAGACGAAGCCCTTTTCGAGAGATCCCTCCTGCAGTGAAACGGAGAACATCGTCGCCATCGGGATGGCGAAGAACGCGAGCAGCCATCCCAGGCCGGGGAGCGACAGCAAATATGGGATCGTGCGCCGGCGCGCGCTCACCGAAGGGCAGCGGTCGGGACGGGCCTCCGGCTAACCCTGCACCACCTCATCGAAGAACTCGTTCCATTGCTCTTCCTCTTCCGGTGTCAGGTTCTTGTAATGGTGGAGCCGGGCCTCCATGTCCGGAGTGGGGAACACCAGTGGGCTGGACGCGACCTTTCTCGTATAGGAGTCCTTCGCGTCTTTCAGGATGTCCTGGGCCTCGGGAACCGGCGAGATGTAGTTGATCCACGCCGTCATCTGGGCCGCGATCTCCGGTTGGTAGACGAAGTCCATCATCAAGTGCGCGTCGATCGGGTGCTCGGCCCCCTCGGGGATGGCCATGTTGTCGACCCAGAGGATTCCTCCCTCCTCCGGGACCGCGAACTTGATGTCGGGGTTGCCGATCGTCTTGCCGAGGACGTCGCCCGACCAGGCCATGGTGAGGGCAAGGTCGCCGCTGGCCAGTGGGCCCACGTAGTCGTTGCCGTAGTACTTGCGGACGATTCCCTCCTCGCGCTGGTCGAGAAGCTTCTGCTGCGCGGCCTCGGCGTCCTCGATCGAGGCGGTCTCGGGATCGATGCCCATCCCCAGCATGACGAGGTTCATCGTGTCTCGCATCTCGGTCATCATTCCAACCTGCCCCTCGAACTGAGGATCGAAGAGGTCCTCGACGCTCGTGATCTCGCGCTTGGTGAGGCTCAGGTTGTAGGCGATGCCGGTGATGCCCGACTGCCACGGCACGCTGTGCGCGTTGTTGGGATCGTAGGAGGGGTCCTTGTAGATCTCGCCGGCGTGGGTGGCGAAGTTCTCCAGGTGGGAGTGATCCAGCTTCTCCAGATAGCCGAGCCCGATCATCTTTGCGATCAACCAGTCCGTCACGACGATGATGTCGTAGCCGCTCGACTGATCGTTCGCCAGCGGCTCTCGGATGCGGCTGAAGAAACTGAGGTTGTCGTTGATGTCCTCCTCGTAGCTGACGTCGATGCCCGTCTGTTCCTCGAACTGCAGAAGGGTTGGACTTTCGCCTTTCGCCTTGTCGATGTATGCGGGCCAGTTGGCGAAGACGAGCTCACCGGTCTTCTCGGTCGTCGTGAGCGCGGCCTCTTTTTCGCCGTCGGTCCGCTCGGCTTCGCTACCGATCCCACAGGCGGCAAGCAGAGCCGACGCCGACAAGGCTCCCGCACCGATTCCGGCTCGTCGCAGCAACTCCCTGCGACTGATGTGATTCATCGATCGCGGGCTGTGGCGGAGGATGCGGGCCAACTCTCGGTCTCCATCCACGGTGTTCATGCGGGCTCCTCTCTCGAATCCTGTTTGGACTTGGTAACTGCGAAGGTGTGTTCTGGCTCCCAGGACAGCCTCACCGCGGCCCCCGCGCCGATGCCCTCGACGTCGGTGCCGAGGTTCTGGACGTAGACGACGACCTTGGACCCGTCGGCCGTCTCGCATTCGTAGGAGGTGCTGACGCCCGTGTACGTCGAAATCCTCACGGTCGCCCCGATGCTGTTCATCAGTCCGTTGGACGACGCGGTCGCGGCCGGCTTTATCTCGATCTTCTCGGGCCTGACGCCGACTCTCACCGGGCCGCGCCCGGATGGAAGCCGGTCGGCGGGAAGCGTGATCGTTCCGCCCGCGGCCAGCGAGACGGTGGCGGCGCGGCCTTCGGCGGCGTCGACTTCTCCGTCGAGAAGGTTGGAGGCGCCCAGGAACGAGGCCACGAACTCAGTCGCCGGCGCCTCGTAGACAGACTGCGGCGCGCCGACCTGCTCGAAGTGCCCGTCGTTCATCACCGCGAGGCGGTTCGACATTGTCATCGCCTCTTCTTGGTCGTGGGTGACGTAGACGAAGGTGATGCCCACCTCGCTCTGGATGCGCTTCAACTCGAGCTGCATCTGTTTGCGCAACTTCAAATCGAGCGCGCCGAGGGGCTCGTCTAGAAGCAGGACTCCCGGACGGTTGACGAGGGCCCGGGCCAACGCAACCCGCTGCTGCTGACCCCCTGAGAGCTGATGGGCGCGCCGGGGTCCGAACCCCTTGAGGTCCACAAGGGCCAGCATGTCCTCGACTCGATTGGTGATCTCCGATCTGTCGACGTGACGTCTCTTGAGCCCGTAGGCGACGTTCTCGAACACGTTCAGATGGGGGAACAGCGCGTAGGACTGAAAGACGGTGTTGACGTTGCGCCTGTAGGGGGGCTGCGCGGTCACCTCGGTGTCGCCCAGGAAAACGCTTCCTGCGTCGGGCTCCTCGAACCCGCCGATCATCCGCAGGGTCGTGGTCTTCCCACACCCGGAGGGTCCCAGCAGAGAGAAGAACTCTCCCTCCTCGATGGTGAGGGAGATGTCGTCGACCGCGACCGTCTCCTTGAAGGTCTTGGTGAGGTGGTCGAGTCTTACCTGTGACATCGGCGATTATCCCGGAGCGGTCCCGTGCTCGGCCTGGTGGGCGACGTACTTGGAGTATGGGTACCACCACGCCTTGACGTCCATCTTCGTGTCGATGTGCACGTGCTTCGACTGGCGGAAGTCGTCGAGCCCTTCCGTCCCCAGCTCGCGTCCCCATCCGGACGATTTCGTCCCGCCGAAGGGAGCGGCCTCGTTGTCGGTCAGCGGATCGTTGAACCAAACCGTTCCCGCCTCGAGTTCCTCCATGGCCTTGAGCATGTAGTCGATGCGGCGGGTGTAAACGTTGGCTCCGAGGCCGTACTCGCTCGAGTTCGCGCGCTCGATCGCCTCGTCCAAAGAGGTGACCTTTGCGATCGGGGCGACCGGCCCGAACGTCTCCTTGTTCATGACCTCCATCGACTCGTCGACATCGACGACGACCGCGGGATTGAGGAAGTACCCCCTGTCGAACGATCCTCGATCACCCCCGACGAGAACCCGGCCCCCTTGATCTCTGGCCCGGCTCAACTGGGCCTCGACCTTGTCCCGCTGCACGGCTCGGACGAGGGGGCCGATGTCCGTGGAGTCCTCCATCGGATCCCCTACGACAAGATTTTTCGTCTCCTCGACGAAGGCCGCGACGAAATCGTCGTAGATCTGAGGGAGAACGTAGAAGCGCTCGGCCGAGGTGCAGACCTGACCGGTATTGAGATAGGCCGCCCAGACCGCGCCTTTCGCCGCGACATCGAGCTCGACGTCCTCGCAAACGATGAACGCGTCCTTGCCGCCGAGCTCGAGGTGGACTTTTTTGAGGCTTTCCGCGGCGGTCTGCATGACTTTCTTTCCGGTTTCGACGGATCCGGTGAACGCGACGAGGGAGAGATCCTCGTGACGCGTCAGCGCCTGTCCCACGTCGGCCTCGCCGGTGACAACGTTCACGACACCGGGCGGGAAGACCTTGGCGAATCCATGGCAAAGCTCAAGTGTGCTGAGGGGTGTGTACGGCGAGGGCTTCACCACAACCGTGTTGCCGGCGGCGAGCGCGGGCGCGAGTTTCCAGGCGAGCAAAAGGATTGGGTAGTTCCACGGAACGATTGCTGCGACGACGCCGAAGGGTTCCTTCACCACGAGATTCAGCTGACCCTCCTCGCCGGACGGGACGACGCGGCCTCTTTCTGCCCGACTCAGCTCCGCGTAGAAGTCAAGACAAGCCGCGCTCCAGCCCATCTCGTCTTTGTTCTCGACGAGGGGTTTGCCCCCCTCCCGGGTGAGCGTTACAGCGAGAGAGTCCGTCTGTGCCGCGATCCACGACGACAACTCGTGGAGCATCTCGGCCCGCTCTGTCGCCGGCGTTTTCTTCCATTTTGTGAACGCGGCGCGGGCCGAGCGAACGGCCTCGTCGACCTGTTCCGGCGTGGCGGAGGCGACGTCGGCGATGACGTCTTCTGTCGCGGGATTTATTACGGCAACCGGGCGGCCGCCGCCTTCAACGGTCTCGCCACCTATAAGCATGGGGTCAATCCATACCTCTGTCTGCCCATTCCAGCGCTTCGACCAGTATCTCCAATCCTCGGTCCAACTCGTCGTCCTCGATCACTAACGGCGCCAGCAGACGCACCACGTTGTCGTAGGTCCCGGCCTTCAGAATCAACAGCCCGTTGGCGAGGCAACGTTTTACGACGCCCGCCGTCTCGACCTTTCCCGGCTCTTTCGAATCGGGATCGGTAACGAGCTCGAGCCCCACCATCGGCCCGAGGCCGCGGACCTCGCCGACGATCCGAAGCCGCTCCTCCAACGGGTCGAGACGGTCTCGGATGATCCGGCCCTGGCGCTCGGCCCTGGCGAGAAGATCGGTTTCGGTCAACTCCTCGAGCACCGCGAGCGCGGCCGCGCACGCGACGGGGTTACCGCCATAAGTGCCGCCGAGGCCTCCGACGTGCGGAGCCTCCATGACATCGGCAGGGCCCGTCACCGCAGAGAGAGGAAGACCCGCGGCCAACGACTTGGCCGTCGTGACGATGTCTGGAACGACGTCGTAATGCTCGACGGCAAAGAGCTTTCCGGTTCGGCCCATGCCGGACTGGATCTCGTCGTCCACCAACAGGACGTTTCGCTCCGAACACACGGCTCGCAGCGCCGGCATGAAGTTCTCGGGCGCCACGACGAATCCTCCCTCGCCCTGAACGGGTTCGATCACCACGCAGGCGACGTTTTCGAAGCCGAGCTGTGAGTCGATGAGATCGACCGTCTGATCGAGACAGGAGAGGTCGCAGCAGCGATCCGGATCTCGCCCGGTCGGACAGCGAAACTTATACGGGAAGGGGGCACGATAGGTCTCGGGGGCGAAGGGTCCGAACCCGCGCTTGTAAGGCATCTCCTTGGCGGTCAGGGTCATCGCCATCAACGTCCTGCCGTGAAAGGCGTTGGTAAAGGAGACCACCGCCTCCCTGCCGGTCGCGTAGCGGGCGATCTTCACCGCGTTCTCCACGGCCTCCGCCCCCGAGTTGGCGAGCATGGTCTTTTTCTCGTGATCTCCGGGAGCGAGTTCGTTGAGGCGCTCGGCAACCTCGAGGTAGCCCGGATACATCGATACGTGCCAGCACTCGTGCAGGTATTCGTCGACCTGCTCGTGCACGGCTCTCAGAATGCGTTCGTTGCCGCGGCCGACGTTGAGAACGCCGAGGCCCCCGGCGAAGTCGATGAAGCGGTTCCCGTCCACGTCGGCGAGCTCGGCCCCGCTGCCGCCGGCCACGAAAATCGGGGCGGTATTGAAGACCGCCCGCGGTACGGCTTGCTCCCGACGCTTGAGCAACTCACGGGAGTTCGGACCGGGAAGGTCCTCGGGATCTCGGCGGCGCATGGCTTATCTCCTGGTCCTGCGCACCCCCCGATTTGGGCCGCACCATCGGGGACGCTAGCACCGGCCCTTGGGGGTCCTTACGTTCTACCCGGCAGATATTGCCCGGCGCGTTTGTACACTCTGTAACAGATGACGGTAACGGTGAGGGAGCTACTCGACATGCCCCGCCTGGGCCTCCGCCTCGCGGCGGGCGCAAGGGGGCTCGATCGACCCATCAGGTGGGTTCACACCTCGGAGCTCCCGGATCCGACGCCGTGGCTCTCCGGCGGGGAGATGCTCCTGACCACCGGCATGGGGCTTCAGGGGTCCGGGGATGTCCAGACCGCCTATATCGACCGGCTTGTTTCCGCCGACCTGGCAGGTCTCGGTCTCGGTCTCGGCTTCGGTTTCGAGGAGGTTCCGGACGCTGTCGTCAAGGCCGCCGAGAAGGCCGGTTTCCCCGTCCTCGAGGTTCCCTATCCCGTTCCGTTCATCGCGCTCAGCGAGGCGGTGCTGTCTCGTCTCACCGAGGAGCGCTTGCGGGACGCGGAGATGTCGGTCGAGGTGCACGAGCGGCTGACGAAGATGGTCTCGCACGGTTCGGGTCCCTCCGACGTCGTCGACGAGGTCGTTCGACTGGTGCCCGGTTGGGTGCTGCTGTTCGACGTAAGGGGACGCCTCCTCTCCTCGTCGACCTCCCCGGACGTGTCCCTCCCGGATCCGGAGAAGGTCTGGGCCGATCTCCCTCCCGGGCTGACCGCTCGCGGCGGTCCCAGCACGGCGGGGATGACCACTCCGGAAGGCACCAGCGTTGCTCTCGCCGTCACCACTGGGGCAGAGGCGCGGCCCGAGGCGGTGCTCGTCTTCGGGCGGGGGGCTCGACTGGAACAGCTCGACCGCATCGTCGTTCATCACGCGGCCAGCGTGCTGGGGCTTCTGCTCGCGTCGCGGCGGGCGATCGTCGAGGCCGAGCGCCGCGTCTCGGGCGATCTTTTGAGTGAGGCCCTCGCGGGGCGGCTCGAGGGTGACGAACTCGAACGCAGACTCGAGCTCGTCGGCTTCGACCCCAACGAACGTCTCACCGCGTTGGTCCTCGAGAACGGGGACGCGGCGAATGTGCTGGCCGACGAGCTCGCGTGGGTGGTCGAGGCCGCCGCAGGGTCGGGGGGCGGATCCGTCCGGGTTGGGGTGGTGGACGAGCGAGTGGTGGCCCTGGTGGACCACGATGACCCCGAACGACTCGCCCGCTCGCTGCTTGCCGAGGTGACGGACGTTCTGGGGGCGACGGCCGGAACCGTTCGAGCGGGCGTGGGCGAGACCGTGCCGCCGCGCGAGGTGAGGCGCTCCTATCTCGCCGCGGTGCTCGCGCTAAGGGGCGCCTCCCACAAGCTCGTCGCCCTACCTGCAGATCTCGGCTCCTACGGGTTCCTGTTGGGCGCGCAGAGGTCGGGGGCGCTGGAGGCGTTCGTGCGCTCGGTGCTCGGCCCCCTCCAGGATCGCGACAACCAGAGGTCCTCGCATCTCGTGGCCTCGGTCAAGGCGTATATCGAGGCCGGAGGCCGGTGGGAGCAGGGAGCCGAGCAGCTCAGCATTCACCGCCACACGCTCCGGTACCGGGTCCGTCAGGCCGAGGAACTGCTGCAGCGCGATCTCAGCGATGCAGAGGATCGCCTCGAGGTCTGGCTCGCCCTCAAGGCCGCGGAGGTACTGGAGCAGTAGCGGTCAGATTTGGCCATCCCCTGCCCCTTCTCTGCAGCCACATCCGTCGCAGCCACATCCGTCTTATCCCGCCGAGTTTCTCCCTCGGCGCACACGCCCCGCGCCCCTTGCCGGGTTCTCTTCAGTCGTGGGGGTGCGTCTTTGCCAAAACGAGATGAGGGGCTCGCGAACCCATATGTATGACTTCGTTAAATGGAGTGATGCGGTGGTGCGCGTGGTGCAACTGGAGTTGCCCCGATCTAGTGGACAGCTTCCAATTGATTCACTTGCAGTTGTTGGCGATGCCTCCTTTCGTAGTTAGCAGGGCTCAGGAAGTCAAGCGATGAATGTCGACGGTGGCGGTTGTAGAA
>JALZEK010000047.1 GCA_030862065.1 Actinomycetota bacterium
ACCTCGCGCGTCGTAGCTGCACTCGAACCTGCGAGCGAAGTCGCGGCGGCGATGTGCATCGCAGCGATTCCCTTCATATCGAGTGCGCCGCGCCCCCAGACCGCGCCGTCGTCGACCTCTCCCGCAAACGGGTCGTGGGTCCATCGCTCGGGCTCCACCCCCACTACGTCGGTGTGAGACAGGAGTATCAGGGCGGGTACGTCGGTCGGTCCGGGCAGACGCGCGATGAGGTTCGGGCGGCCCTGGGGGCTCTTTTCCACCGTGGTCTCGAGTCCTGCCCCCGACAGTTCCGCCTCGAGGATCTCAACAGCGGCGGTCTCGTTGCCGGGCGGATTAGTCGTGTCCGCTCGCAGTAATTCGCGCAGAAGGTCGAGGTTTGTCATGAGGCGAGCGTATAGGCTGCGCCGCCATGAAGGCCCTGGTCACGGGAGCGTGCGGCTTCATCGGTTCTCATGTCGTGGAGGTTCTCGCCGAGGCCGGTCACGACGTCGTCGCGGGGGACGTTCCGCCCGCGCTGGAAGCTTCTGAAGACGACCGAACCAGATGGCCCGAGGTCGCGCGCGCGGTCGGCGCTCGGCTCGTCCCGCTCGATGTGACAGAGAAAGGCCACGTCACCGCGGCCGTCAAGGGCGTCGAGGTCGTCTTCCATATCGCCGCGATCTTCGACTACATGGCCCCCGAGGAACGTCTGCGGAAGGTAAACGTCGAGGGCACTCAGAACCTGATGGACGCACTCGTGGCGGAGGGAAGTTGCCGCCGGGTGGTCAACTGGGGGGCCGGCGGCATCTACGGGCTTCCCGAGCCGGAACTGTTGCCCTTCACCGAGGACTCGCCGAAGAATCCGATAAACGCCTATCTGCTGTCGAAATGGGATCAGGAGGTGCTCGCGCACTCTTACAGGGACAAGGGACTGGAGGTCGTTTCGGTAAGACCGAACTCTCCGTACGGTCCCAGGGCGATCTACGGATCGGGCCAGTTGTTGATCGGGCTGGCCGAGAATCCCGTCGCCTTCAGGAACCTGAGAGGAAACGTCCCGCTAGGTCACGTACGCGATCTTGCAGAGGCGGCCCTGTACCTGTCCGAGTATCCGGAGGCCGACGGTGAGGCCTTCTGTGTGACCGACGACGGTCGGCTGAACGCGGTCGATCTCGCCCGCATCTGTGCGGACGCGATGGGTAAGCGACCAGTGATCCTTCCCCCGGTGCCGCTAAACCCGACTCGCAAGGTCCTGCTTCAACTCTCCAAGGTCTTGATGAGACGAGCGAGACGCAAAGGGACCAGGCCGCTGCTCGAATACGACCAGGTCCAGTACTTCGGCCGCGACTTCTTGTACTCGAACGACAAGCTGAAGAAGGCGGGCTTCGAGATGCGCTGGCCCGACCCGGAGCCGGGGATTCGCGATACCTTGAGGTGGTACATAGACAGGGGTTGGCTGAAGCCCAAGAAACGCCGGGGAGGTGATTGAGACCTTCATCATCGATTGGCCGGTGCTGGTCCTGATCGGCGTTCTTTTCGGTGCCTTTGCACCCACGACCGAATGGTGGAAGTCGCGCGCCTTCATGGCCGGACTCGTCACCGCGGCCGTGTTCACATCCACCGCGATCGTCTCTTACTTCATCGAGCCGGATTGGATGTGGATGTACTTCCTCGATCCCGACGACGTGGCGTGGGTCGTTCCCTTGATCCCCGTCGGATACATCCTCACCTTCGTCTTGGGATTCGCCGCGGCCCTAACGTTCCGGGCCATGGGAACGGCCTTCGTTTGGGGGGCCGGGATTGCAGCGGCGGTGTGCGAGATCGTCGTGGTGGCCGTGACCTGGGATCGCTATCACCTGGTCGGCTCACGCTCCGAGTGGGTCCGCGACGCGGCCAACGAGCTGTTCACCGCGAGTCCATCTGGTTCTGTCAAGACCATCGGATTGTTGGGCCCGGTCTTCATCGCCGTCTTGGTCGTTTCCCTAATTCTGGTTCGAAGAAGTGCCCGTTCGACTCCTGCTGATCGATAACTTCGATTCGTTCGTTTACAACCTGGCCCAGGCCTTCGGCGCGCTCGGAGCCGAACCGGTGGTCATTCGCAACGACGCGTCGATTGAAGATCTGCAAGGGGTGGCGCCCGACGCGCTGGTGATCTCGCCGGGGCCCGGGAATCCTGAGGAGTCGGGCGTTTCGACCAAGGCGATTGTGGAGTTCTCGAGATCGGTGCCCGTTCTCGGAGTGTGCCTGGGTCATCAGTGCATCGGGGCCGCATTCGGGGGAACCGTTAACCGCGCCGCGGTGGGGCCGCGACACGGCAAAGTCGACGTCATCCATCACGACGGGAGAGGAGTCATGCGCGGGCTCCCGGAGCCGTTTGCGGCCACCCGCTATCACTCCCTTGCGGTCGAAGAGAACTCCGTGCCGGACGATCTCGAGATCAGCGCCCGCAGTGCGGACGGCACCGTGATGGGGCTGCGGCATAAGCACCTTCCCGTCGAGGGGGTGCAGTTCCACCCCGAGTCGATCCTGTGCGAGGAGGGGCCGCGCCTGCTCGAGAACTTTCTTGGAGGGGCGAACGAAGGCGACGCGTAGGCTCAGTCGTCTCCCGGCGTCTCCCCGCCGGGTGGCTGCACGAAGAGAGTTATCAAGTCGCCGGCCCGCACCTCGCTCCCTGCGGGGGGGTCGGTCCGGCAGACGTGGTTGGGCGGGATCGCTTCGTCGCAGACCTCTTCGCTCTGGGTGACCTCGAGCCCCAGCTCGGTGAGTTCCTGGCGCGCCTGCTCCACCGGTTCTCCCTCGTAATCGTCGAGTTCAAAGGGCTCCGGCCCGCGCGACACGAAGATCGTGACCACCGAGTTGGGCGCGGCCTCCTCGCCGGCAGCGGGATCCTGATCGAACACCAGGCCTTCGTCGAAGTCGTCGTTGAAGTCCTCCTTCACGTTGAAGCGAAGACCCGCGTTCGTGATGTCGGTCTCCGCGGACTCCTGGTCCTGCCCGATGACGCCCGGAACAAGTATCGGCTGTGGGCCCTTGGAGACTTGGAGGTTGACCTCGTCCCCGGCGTCGATCACTGCCCCCGGCCCGGGCTCGTGATTCACGACCTCGCCCTCATCTTCGTCGCTGAAGACCTTGGTCGTGTCGCCGGCTTTGAGCCCCTCCTCTTTCAGCGTTTTCTTGGCTTCCTTCTCGGTGAGGCCGCGCAGGTCGGGGACCTCGACCTGTTTCGGCCCCGAGGAGACGAAAACGGTGACGGTGCCCCCCCCCTCCACCGTGCCTCCGGCGTTCGGTTCCTGGTCGACCACGTCGCCGACTGGCGCGTCGGGATGAGGCCGCTCTTCGACATCGGCGACGAGGCCCACTTGGTCGAGCCTGTCCTCGGCCTCCGACTGGGTCAGGCCGATGAGACGGGGAACCGTGACGTCGTTTCCGAAAAGCGGGCCCCAGATCAGAAACGCCAGTAGGGCCAGGAGGGCGAGGGCACCGAGGACCCATAACCAGGCGCGCCTCTTCTTTTGCGCGGGCGGCGGTGCCTGAGGCGTTTGTGTCTCTTGCATCGTGCGGGTCTCGGCGGCGGTGGGAAGCAACGGCGTGGCCGCCACCTTTTGTCCGGAGATGAAGCGCTCGAGGTCCTCTCGCAGCTCGCCGGCGCTCTGGTAACGATTCTCGGGGTTCTTCGCGAGCGCCTTCATGACGACCGCGTCGAGAGGAGCGGGCACGTCGGGATTCGATCGCGATGGCGGCTCGGCATCGTCGCGAACGTGA
>JALZEK010000159.1 GCA_030862065.1 Actinomycetota bacterium
GGCGCGTTGTGCGTTCCTTGAACTCAGGGGCATATCGCCGCTGAGATGTGGTCATGGGCTCCCCTTTCTGGCCACGTCAGCACACGTGCACCAGCTTCAGGTGTCCACATAACCGGGTCAAGTCCAAACTGCACCGCTGCACCGGCTGCACCACTGCACCGGCTGCACCACTGCACCGGCTGCACCACTGCACCGGCTGCACCACTGCACCGCCGTGGCGGTCAATAGGTAGTTGCCGGGGTCTGTGGTCGCAGTGGTGACAAGGGTGCAGCTTGCGACCGGTCGCGCCCTGTACCGCAGTGACCGCAGTCACCACAGGGCTCCGGAATAGGGACATCGTCTCCGCGCCAAACCGACGAGGCTGTTCCGACCGAATCATCTGGTGTGAAGGTGGCGGCGAACCCACGGGGGTCGAAGGAACCCAAGCTCGCGCGTCCAATCACCAACGTGGTGCCCAAATGATTGCTCCTAGCCGTCTCACACGACTCCTTCCCACGCCGCTGCTCTTGATCATGTCGCTCGGTTTGGGATGCCTGCCGGCAAAGGCCGCGGTCCCTGAGGGACGCCTTTTGGTATCGGATTGCTCAACCCAGGTCGGCAGGCACTTCGAGGAGTGTCTGCAAGACGACGCTACGGGACCTGGTTCGATCCTGGAGGGTCCGACCTATGCCTATCGAGAGGTGTTCAGCCTCGAAGGAGAAGACAGGGCGCAGCTGACCGAAAACGACTTCTTGGAATCCAGACCCGTTTGGTCTCCGAACGGGTCGCGCGTGGTCTTTTCGGTCGTCGACAGGCAGGGTGAGTGGGACGCCTGTCAGCTCGGGGTGATGGCCGCTTCCGGAGGCGACGTCGACTTGATCACGCCCGATGTCGGTGGCATCTGCTCTCGTCCTGAGGATTGGTCCCTGTACTCCGAAAAAATCTTGTTGACCGCGGACGTCTTCGATGGTCCGACAGATCTGTATGAGGTCAGACCCGATGGATCTGATCTCAGGCGACTGGTCAGCCTGGGCGACCGATTCCACGTCTCAGGGGCGTTCTGGATCGCCCGCCGGAAGCTGATCATGGCGGGACACTTTCCGGGAAGGAACGGGATCTACCTCGTCGACGCACGTACCTGTAAGAGGCGTCTTCTAAACGCCTATCCGCCGGGAACGGTGTTCACCAGAGGATTCGACATCTCTCCGAATCGCCGTTGGGTCGCGTACGCCGCTCACGACCAAAGAGCCTCGGATCGAATAATCGTGATGCGAGTCGACGGAACTCACAAAACGCGACTGACGTACAACCGTCCGGACTTGCAGCTCATCTCTTTTTCACCGAGTGGATCACGACTGTTGTTTGAAGCCGGCGATTGGTACAGCCGCCGCCCGGACGGGCGGTTGTTCGTCGTGGACCTGGGCACGGGTTCCATCACGAAGTTGGGTCTCCCAAGGAACATGAAACTGAGCGGCGACTCGGCGGTGTGGTCTCCATCCGGTAGGTACGTCGCTTTCCACGCGTTTAACAAGGACGCTTCACAGGGCGCGGTTTACGCGGCTCGGTCGGACGGTTCGAAAGTCATACAACTAACGGATTCGTATAGGGATACGGGCTATATCCGTGAGGTCGACGTCCTGTCGTGGACGTCTTGAGGACCTGATCTAGCCGAGCGGTGCCGACCCGGCCGGGGTGGCTAGGGCTCGTAAGTAATTACCCGCCCCCACAGACTCTTGGTCCCCCAGATCCCCTGGCGCAGACATTCGAGTTGCACTATCTGGCTGTGATCGACGAACAGGTTGACGTCGGGGCCGTAATTCTTGATGTACCAGTCGAAGACTTCCGGGTCGGCGGCCTCGAACATGACGCTTTCGATCCCGAGCTCGCCGACGATGTCTGAGACCACGTCGGTGCGCCAGGTCTTCACCTCTTCGGTGATGCCCTCCGACTCGATCATGATGAGGTGCGCCCCGGCATCGAGGCACTTCCTTGCAGTCTGAATGGCCCAGCCGACGTCCTTCGTTCCTTCCTGCTCGAGCTCTTCCGGTGAGGTGGCCCCTCCCGCCCCGAACTGGATGCCGACCTCGGGTTTGGGCTTGAGCCCGGCCTTCTGCACCTTCTCGGTGAGCCTGACGAAGTCGTCGGTCGGCATCGTTATGAAACCGCTCGACACCTCGACGATGTCGAAGCCGGTTTGTTTGCAGGTGTCTATGTAACGATCGACCGCGTCCGGCCCCTGGGTGAGCACGTGCTCGATGAAGCCGCCCGTCGAGACCAGCACGTCGTGGTCGTGGGCTGTGTCGATCAGCGACTTCAGTCCGTCCTTGGGCATCAACGAGAACGAGCCGCCGGCGAACTTCAAGATGTCCGCGTATTCGCCCATCGTCTCGAGGACGTCGGCGAGATAGCGCGGGCCCATTGCCGTGTAGTAGGGGCCCCGTATCTCGGTGACCCCGCGGGTGCGGGGCTTCGGCTGCCGACGGTTCGTCCTCAAGAAGTCGAACGGTTTATCGGTCATGTTTGCCTCCCATCACGAGTCGACTCCACCGGAGTTGAAATGATCTATGCCCTCGAGAAGTGCCGTCAGGTCCGCAGCGCGCAAGTTATCGAGGTCGCCTACTGCGTCCTCGATGCGCTTTGCCGTCTCGTCGTCGATGTAGGCAGCGGCCAGAGCCCGGAACTTCGCGGCGGTAACCTCCCAGCGCGCCGGCCGGGTGTGAAAACCCTCGTAGTCGGTCTTGTCCTTTTTCAGAGCGCGGCCGTCGCGAAGGTGGAGCCTTATCCGGCAGGCGTGGTGCTCGGGGAACATGTCGCTCAGTTCTTGGTCGGGACGGACCTCAACTCGCTTCAAGAGATCCTGTACGTCCGAACGAACGATTCGCTCGGTCCCGTACTGATCGGGCAGGACGGCTCCGTCGAGTAAGGCGACGGCCGTCATGTACTGGAGCGAGTGATCGGCCTCCTCTTTGGTCCGGACGATCGTCTTGTCTCCTTCCTCTCCACCCCCGATGATGTTGTGGGCGACGTCGAAGATCTCGATCTCCACTCTCTCGACGTCCCCTCCGGAGATCCCGTTCTCCTCCCTCAGTTCGAGGGCCGCCTCCAGGGCCGACTGCGAATGTATCTCCGCGTTGAATTTCTTGACGATGGTTCTGGTGACCATCTCGAGATTCTCTTTCGACCAGTCAATCTGGAATTCCCCGGCGATGGCGTCCATGAAACCCTTGTTTCCCTCGAAGACCTCCGCAGGCCCCGTGATCCCCCTCATCGCGAGGAAGGCGGCATGACAGGCTCCAAGCGCGGTGTTCGGGAACGCGAGACCCTTCCAGTGCGACAGAGAACCGGTGCGCGTCACTCGCAGCGAGTTATAAGAGGTGCCGCTGATGGCGATCGCGTTAGCGATCTTGGCCGCGTCGAGCCCGAGCACCTTCGCGACTCCCGCGGCAACGGAGTAGGCCCCCTGGGTCGTGTGGTCGAAACCGCGAGCCCTGACCGGCGCGGCCTCGGAAAGCCGGCACTGGACCTGGTAGGCGACGGCGAGGGCGGTCAGAAGGTCGCGTCCCGACGCGTCCGCGTAGTCGGCCGCGGCGAGAACGGGTCCGATGTTGTCCGAGGGGTGACAGGTCTCGCCCTTTGCCAGATAAGAGTCGTTGAAGTCCAGGTATCGAACCAGTGCGCCGTTGAACAGCGCGGCGCGGTCCGGCGCACTGCGCCCGCCTCCGATGAGGGCGCTACGAGGTTTGCCGCCGAAGTCGATGATCTGATCGCGCAGCATGGCGATTGGGGGACCACCGAGCGCGCCGATCGCGCAACCGATGGCGTCGAGCAGTCGGATCTTGAGCGCCTGGCGCGCCTCGTCCGAGAGGCCACTCCAATCGGCCGACTCAACAAAGCGCGCGAGTTCTTCGACTCGGGTCAAACGACCTCCGGGCTAAGCATCCTTCCATCTTCTTCAACCGGCCGCGCCCCAGATTGTTCCTTGTTCTACCCACGCCTGGGTCATCTCCACTTCGTACAACGCCGAGCCATTGCTTGGTCCGCGGTGCCGTGTCCGGCCGGGCTCGGCGCTGGCTACGATGGTCCCGTGGGATAGGGCCAAGTTCTGTTTGGGGGCGTTGAACCATGACCGACACGAAGAAGTACCTGATCGCCGGGCAGTGGCGATCCGGAGCCGACCGCTTCGAGGTGAAAAGCCCGTTCGACGGCGAGGTCGTCGCAACCGTGGCGAGTCCTACCTCCGAGGACGTCGAGGAAGCGATCGCGGCCGCGTCCGAGGTCTTTGAGGAGACCCGCAAGCTGCCGATCCACGAGCGCGCGGAGGCGCTGGCTCACATCTCGAAGAGGCTTCATGAACGCGAGGGGGAGGTCGCCGAGTTGATCGCGCGCGAGGGCGGCAAGCCGCTGAAGTGGGCGAAGGTCGAGGCGGCTCGCGCGGTTTCAACCTTCAGGTGGGCGGCGGAGGAGGCGCGCCGCGAGGGCGGAGAGGTCATAAGGCTCGACACGGAGGCTTCTCTGGGCCCCCGGCTGGGACTCGTCCGCAGATTCCCTCTTGGACCCGTGCTCGGGATCGCCCCGTTCAACTTCCCCGTCAATCTCGTCGCGCACAAGATGGCGCCCGCGCTCGCGGTGGGCGCCCCGATCGTGATCAAGCCCGCGACGAAGACTCCTCTGGGCGCGCTTCTTCTGGGCGAGCTCTTCAGTGAGACCGACCTCCCTCCCAGGATGTGCAGCGTCTTGCCGGTGGGGGGGAGCGAAGCATCCGAGATTGCAAAGGACGATCGGTTTGCCAAGATCTCGTTCACGGGTTCGTCGGAGGTCGGCTGGAAGCTGCGCGAGGGCTCCCCGAAGAAGGCGATAACGCTCGAGTTGGGAGGCAACGCCGGTCTCTTGGTCCACTCCGACGGAGATCTCGATAAGGCCGCCGAGAGGATCGCGTTCGGCGGTTACTACCAGGCAGGCCAGTCGTGTATCTCGGTGCAGCGGGTCTGGGTGCACGAGGACGTTGCGGACGAGTTCAACTCGAAGCTCGTCGCCGAGGTCGAGAAGCTGAAGACCGGCGATCCCATGGATCCTGAAACCGACGTCGGCCCGCTGATCGATCACGACGCGCTGGAGCGAGTTTCGGCGTGGGTCGACGAGGCCGTGCAGGCGGGGGCCGAGGTTCTCACCGGCGGTAAGCGCGAGGACCCCTTCTATAAGCCGACCGTTCTGGCGCGCACGAGACCCGATATGAAGGTCCGGTACCAGGAGATCTTCGGGCCGGTGATCACGGTAGGCACGTACTCCGACTTCGAACGGGCCATCAGAGATGTAAACGAATCGAGGTACGGATTGCAGGCCGGCGTGTTCACGAAGGACATCGATCGTCTGTTAACCGCGTGGCGAGACATCGAGGTCGGCGGCCTCATTGCCAACGACGTCTCGGCGTTCCGGGCCGATCAGATGCCCTACGGCGGAACGAAGGAGTCCGGCTCCGGGCGCGAGGGGCTCCGTTACGCGATGGAGGAGATGACCGAAACAAAGATCCTGGTCCTCTCGAACGTTCCTCTGTAGATCCCTTTGATTGCGGTTCTGCTGCGCATCTGGGCGGGGCCGTGGTCTCTTGTCGGCCTCGTGCTGGCGCTGTTCTTTCGGCGGCGCCGTCTTTTTCGAGGGGTCGTCCTCGCCGAGGGGGCCGACTGGCCCCGCCGGATGGGGTGGCCCTATCGGGCCATCACCTTCGGCCACGTGGTCCTCGTCACGGACGAAGCCGACGACAGGATTCTGGCCCACGAATTCGCCCACGTGGGTCAGTACGAAACCTGGGGGCCCCTGATGGTCCCGGTCTACGCGGTCGTCGCTGCCTGGACGGCGGCTCGGGGCAGACATTTCTACCGGGACAACCCGTTCGAGGTGGCGGCCCGGGCGGCGGAGCCGAAGCCCTGATTCGGGCCGGCTTGTCCCCGGTTTGGTGAACCGCTACAGGCCTCGATCTCGTCGGGACATCCGGTCGCGAACGATCGGAGAAGGTCCTCGCATATAGGGGTTTGTCAAAACTACTGATGCGCCGGTGCGCGTGGTGCAGCTGGAGTTGCCCCGATCTAGTGGACAGCTTCCAATTGATTCACTTGCAGTTGTTGGCGATGCCTCCTTTCGTAGTTAGCAGGGCTCAGGAAGTCAAGCGATGAATGTCGACGGTGGCGGTTGTAGAA
>JALZEK010000103.1 GCA_030862065.1 Actinomycetota bacterium
CCGCCGGAGTTCCCACCGAGAAGCGCCTGGCCGCGCTGAGGGCCCGGCTGGCCGAGATCCTGGACGAGTACCGGCCCGAGATCGCGGCGGTCGAGCGACTCTTTTTCAACGTCAACGTGAAGACGGCCATGGCCGTGGGCCAGGCCTCCGGTGTGGCGCTGGCCACCGCCGCGGAGCTCGGCGTTCCGGTCGTTAACTACACGCCGCTCGAGGTCAAGCAGTCCGTGGCCGGATTCGGAGCTGCCACGAAGAACCAGGTCGGCGCCATGGTCGGCGCGCTCCTTGGGCTCGCCGATCCTCCGAAACCGCCGGACGCGGCGGACGCCTGCGCCCTGGCGATCTGTCACATCAACCGGAGCGGACTGGAGCGCGCGGTCGAGGCGGCGGCCCGATGATCGGCTACCTCAAGGGGACGCTGGCCGGGTTCACCTCGGATGGGTGCCTGCTCGACGTGGCGGGGGTGGGCTACAAACTGGCCTGTTCCGCTACCACGCTGCGCGCCCTTCCGCCGGAGGGCAAACCCTGCAAGTTGTTCACTCACATGCATGTGCGCGAGGACGCGCTCGGGCTCTTCGGGTTCTCGACGGAGCAGGAACAGATGGTGTTCGAGGCGTTGACGACCGTGAACGGAGTGGGCCCGAAGGTCGCGCTGGCGGTCTGCTCGGCGCTCGCCCCCGACGCGTTTCGGCGGGCCCTGGTGACCGGGGATGTCGACGTGATCTCGTCGGTACCCGGCGTGGGCAAGAAGACCGCGCAGAGGATCGTTCTCGATCTCAAGGAGAAGCTGGCGCTTCCGGATCTCGAGGTGGCGGGCGGAAACGGTAGCGCGTTCGCTCAGGCCCGGTCGGCACTCGAGAACCTTGGCTACTCGCCGGCGGAGGTTCGGGCCGCGCTGGCCGAGATCGACGACGACACCCCGAAGGTCGAAGAGGTGGTCAAGTCGGCCCTGAGGATCCTGGCGTGAACGAGCAGCAAGCGACCTCGTTGGGCGTCGAGGCGGAAGTCGTCGCGGTAACCGCCACCCCCGCAGAGCGCGAGGCGGAACGGTCGCTTCGCCCCAAAACGCTCGGCGAATTCGTCGGCCAACCCGAGTTGAAAGAGCACCTCGGCATCGTTTTGCAGGCCGCGGCGGAACGTTCGGAACCTGCGGGACACCTTCTTCTCTGTGGTCCACCGGGACTCGGCAAGACGACGCTTGCCCACGTCATCGCGCACGAGATGAGAGCGAACATCCGCCAGACGTCGGGACCCGCGCTCGAGCGAGCCGGAGACCTCGCCGCGATCTTGACCAACCTCGACGACTCGGACGTCCTCTTCATCGACGAGGTCCACCGGCTCCCGCGCGTGGTCGAGGAGGTGCTCTATCCCGCGATGGAGGATTTTCAGTTGGACCTGGTCATCGGCAAGGGGCCGAGCGCTCACACGATCCGGCTCGACCTTCCCAGCTTCACCCTGGTCGGGGCGACCACCCGAGCCGGGCTCATCACGAGCCCGCTTCGGAGCCGCTTCGAGTTGGTCGAGCGGCTCGACCTCTATCCGGTCGAGGACCTCGAGTCGATCGTGGCGCGCTCGGGGCAGATCCTCGGAGTCGAGATAGACGCCGGCGGAGGCTCCGAGATCGCCCGGCGATCGCGCGGTACCCCCCGCATCGCCAACCGCCTCCTGCGCCGGGTCCGAGATTACGCCCAGGTCCGGGCCGGAGGAGAGGTGGACGTGGAGGTGGCCCGGCGCGCCCTCGAGGTGTTCCGCGTGGACGACAGGGGGCTCGACAAGGTCGACGGATCGATCCTCGACGCCCTCGTCAACAAGTTCGGCGGTGGGCCCGTGGGCCTCTCGACACTGGCCGTCGCGGTCGGGGAGGAGACGGAGACCATCGAGGACGTCTACGAGCCCTACCTCATGCAGATCGGGTTTCTCAGGCGCACTCCGCGGGGGCGTGTCGCAACCGAGGCCGCGTTCGCTCACCTCGGGACCGAACTGCCCTCCCGCAAGCTGTTCGACGGCTGACGGCCGCCGGTTCGGAGGCGGGGGAGCAAGGGGGTCGTCACGAAGGGAGTAATCCCTTCGGGGGCGTTAACATCGAGGCGGGCCGCCGACGCGGCTCATTTCGCGTAACGGTCGCCACGGAAGGACGTGTCCTCAGATGCAATCGCCGGTTGGAAGCCTGATTTTCCTGGTCCTGCTCGTCGGGTTGTTCTATTTCATGCTGCTGAGACCCCAGCGGAAGCGGGTGGAAATGCACCGCAGGCTGATGGAGAGCCTGGGAGACGGGGACGAGGTGGTCACGATCGGCGGGGTGTTCGGGACGGTCGAGTCCCTCGGCAACGACGACGTGGTGCTTCAGGTGGCTCCCGGCACCAGCATCCGGGTGCTCAAGAGTGCGATTGCCCGCAAGCTCACGGACGAGCCCGAGCTGGAAGAGGGCGAGGAAGAAATCGAGGAGGCCGAGGAGGAATGACTCCCCGGATGGGCGGGCTCGGCGAGGCCGAGGGCTGGCCGGAAGGATCCGACGAACTCGGTCGGACGACCAAGGACATCCGGCCGGTCGACACGCACGACGGCCGACCTCCCGCTCAGACCAGTTCCGTCTCCATCGCCGACGTCGAGCGCCACGAAGCGGTGCAGACCTTCATCGCGCTCGCGGACAAGAACATGGGGGAGATCGGGTACACCGAGCACGGCTTTCGGCACGCCGGTCTCGTGTCCAAGATCGCTTACAACGTCTTGCATCGTCTCGGCTTCGACGATCGCACCGCCGAGTTGGGTGCGATCGCCGGTTATCTGCACGACATGGGCAACTTCGTGTCGCGCACGATGCACTCACAGACCGGCGCCACGATCACGTATGACTTGCTCAGAGACGTAGGCATGTCCTATGAGGAGATCGGGATCATCGCCGCCGCGATCGGAAACCACGAGGAGGAGTTCGGTATCCCGGTCAACGCTCCGGGGGCCGCTTTGATCGTCGCCGACAAGTCCGACGTCCATCGCAGCCGGGTGCGCGAGCGGGACCCATCATTGTTCGACATCCACGACCGCGTGAACCACGCGGTGGAGCACTCGTTTCTGAGGGTGGATTCGCAGCAGCGAACTCTTACACTCGAGCTGACCATCGACACCGAGCAAGCCGGGGTTATGGAGTACTTCGAGATATTCCTGTCGCGCATGGTCATGTGCAGAAGGGCCGCGGAGTACCTCGAGAGTCAGTTCAAGATCGAGATCAATGGAACAAAGCTTCTGTGATCGATGAAACGTCGTAAGTACAGGATCAATCTCGTCCTGTCTCTGCTGATTGCGTTTGGCTCGCTCGCCGCCGTCATCGCGACGAGGACGACCCCCGAGCTGGGGCTGGATCTCGAGGGCGGTATCAGCATCATCCTGGCGGCCTCGGGTGAGGGAGTGAACGAGGAAGGCGTGCTCGAGAAGACGGTCGAGGTCATCCGACAGCGCATCGATGCCCTGGGCGTCGCCGAGCCCGAGGTGAGCGTGGCGGGTGAGGCGAACATCTTCATCCAGCTACCAGGTGTGGAGGACGTCGAAAAGGCCCGGGAGCTGATTGGGACGACCGCGCAGCTGACTTTCCGCGAGGTCCTGCGAACGATCCCCCGAGGAGGGGACGACAAGAAAACTCCCGAGATCACCCAGGAAAGCGGCCCCGAGGTGCAGGACGACAAGGTGGTCTATCCGGGACCGGAAAACACGCTTTACGAGCTGTCGCCGGCCGAGTTGACCGGAGACGTCATCACCGACGCGGAGGCGGTCGTCGACACCCAGCAGGGCAACCGGTGGTTCGTCTCGCTCGAGATGAGCGACGCCGGTGCCGAGGACTGGGCGGAGCTGACGGCGCGGCAGGCCTGCGAGCGTGATCAGCGCGAGAACGACCAGATCGCGATCGTCCTCGACGATCGGGTCGAGTCGGCCCCCGGCATGGATCCCCAGGTCAATTGCGACGAGGGCATTACCGGGGGCGAGTCCCAAATCGACACCGGCGGGGAGGCGGAGGCCAAGGATCTCGCGCTGGTTCTTCGCTACGGAGCGCTGCCCGTGGAGCTCGCCGAGCAGGAGGTACAGCAGGTATCGCCGACCCTGGGGGAGGACTCCCTTCAGGCCGGGATCAACGCGGGGATGATCGGCCTGGCGCTGGTGCTGATCTACATGCTGCTCTACTACCGGGCCCTGGGGCTCGTGGCATGGCTCGGCCTCGTCGTATTCACGTCCTTCTTCTACGCGCTGATGGCCGTGCTTGGCGAGACGGTCGGGCTGTCGCTAAGCCTGGCCGGAGTGGCCGGGTTCATAGTGTCGGTCGGGGTGACCGCCGACTCCTACATCGTCGCCTTCGAGCGGTTGAAGGACGAGGTCCGCGCCGGCAAGAGCCTGCGGGCGGCGGTCGAAAGAGGCATGGTGCGCGCCTATCGGACGATCCTGGTGGCGGACTTCGTTACCGGCTCGGCGGCAATCATCCTGTTTCTGATCGCGATCGGCCCGGTTCGAGGCTTCGCGCTGACTCTCGGTATCGCCACGGTGATCGACGTGCTGGTCGCTTACTTCTTCACTCGCTCGGCCGTCAACGTCCTTGCGGCATCCCGACTTCTGTCCTCCGCACGCTTCATCGGGATCAAACACGCCCTGAGGGCCGAGTCGTGAAAGAGAGATTTCTGCGCGCCTACAGGGGCGAGACGACGATCGACTTCATCGGTCGCCGCAAGCTCTGGTTCATGCTTTCAGCGGCGGTTCTTCTGGTCTGCATAGGGTCGTTTTTCACACGGGAGTTGAACCTCGGAATCGAGTTCGAGGGCGGCCTGCAGCTGACGGCACCGGTCCCCGAAGACGGTCCGTTGGGCGACACGTCCGACCAACAGGTCGTTACCGAGGTCGAGGATGCGGTCGCCGCGGCCGGAGCGGCGGAGCCGACGGTCCAGGTCGCGTCCGACGACGAGGGCCGCAGCGTGCTGGTGCAGACCGAGTCGCTGACCGGAGAGCGAGCGCAACGGATCCAGGACGCGGTGGAGGAGTCCGTCGGGGCGGAGATAGAGGACTCGTCGGCCATCGGCGAGAAATGGGGCGGGGAGGTCACCAACAAGGCTCTGCGCGGGCTCGTCATCTTCGTGTTCGTCGTTGTTCTCTTCATCTCACTGCAGTTCGAGTGGAAGATGGCGCTCTCGTCCATGATCGCCCTGGTTCACGACTTGATCATCACCGCGGGCGTTTACTCGCTGGTGGGGTTCGAAGTGACCCCGGCTTCGGTGATTGCGATCCTCACGATTCTCGGTTACTCGCTCTACGACACGGTCGTCGTTTTCGATCGCGTGGAGGAGGACACGAACAAATTCGCGGCGACCGGGAAGATGACCTATCAGGACTCTGCCAACCAGGCCATGAACGAGGTCTTCATGCGATCGCTCAACACGTCTCTGTCGACAATCCTCCCGGTCGGCGCGCTGCTGTTCGTGGGTGCCGGGCTGTTGGGGGCGTCGACCCTCAAGGACCTGGCTCTCGCCCTGCTCGTCGGACTCGGCGTCGGCGCCTACTCGTCGATCTTCGTGGCCACGCCCTTTTTGGCCATGCTCAAGGAAAGAGAGCCCAAGTACCGAAACGTGCGCGCGAAGGTGCTGAGGGAGGCGCGCCGGGCGGGGACGGTGGCGCCGGCCCAACCGGTGGTTGCGGAGGGGGTTCAGGAGACTCCCGCTGCGCCGGCTCCGAAGAAGCCGGCGGTCTCTGCCCCCGCCCCCGCCCCCGCCCGTCCGAGGGCGGGTACCAAGAAGGCCAAGCGCCGCAAGCGACGCTGAGGAGAGATATACGCATGCCGCACCGTCCCAATCACGATTGGCTCAAGGAGTTCATCCGCGACATCCCAGATTTCCCCAAAGAGGGAATCGTCTTCAAGGACATCACGCCTTTATTGGCGGACAAGAAGGCCTTCAGCTACACGATCGACGCGATCGCCCATTACTACGACCGCGACGAGATCGACAAGGTCCTGGGCATCGAGGCGCGCGGCTTCATGGTCGCGGCCCCCCTCGCGTACCGCTTCACGGCGGGCCTGATCCCGGTCCGAAAAAAGGGCAAGCTGCCCTGGCAGGTCGAGTCGGAACGGTACGAGCTGGAGTACGGCTACGACGATCTCGAGCTTCATCGAGACGCCATCGATCCCGGAGAGAGGATTCTGATCGTCGACGACGTTCTGGCCACGGGAGGCACGGCCAGCGCGACGGCCCGGCTCACCGAGCGGTGTGGAGGCAAGGTCGCCGGTATCGCCACGATCATGGAGCTGTCGTTCTTGAAGGGGCGGGAGAAGCTCGAGGGGTACAACTTCTACAGCCTCATCTCGTACTAGATAGGTCATACACGGCTCGGGGCCCCCAGGCTGGCCAGAAAATCTTGGGGCAAATTGCCGTTCTCCGGAAGGAGGTGAGGGCTCGGCGCCGAACCAAAGCAATATGAGGGGTAAACGGGCGAAGGGCCTTCTAGCCGTAGCGGTGATGTCCGCCTTCGTCGTCGGAGACGGTTCCCTGGCCCCCGCGGCCAATACCACCTACACCTTCGAGGAGTGCGACGAGGGCTGGAAGGCGGTCGAGAACTCCGGGGCACCAACCCCCACGAGCAAATGGCACCGCGACTCTCCGGGAGATCTCTCCGGGTTCGCCATGTACAACGGGCCTCCTTACGCGGGATCAGACTCTGAGGAACTGCTGACGTCACCCGCCCACAAGTGGAAGGGCGGCAAGGTCACCCTTTCCTATTCGATCAAGTACAACTACGAGCCGGAGGGGACCCGCGCAACGGAAGAGGGGATCCACGTCGAGTGGTCTCGTAATGGTCGGCTCTGGAAGCGCGTTGCCTTCCACGGCGAGACCAACGCCGGTTATCCGGCTTTCGAGCAGCAGACGGTTAAGTTCAAGGCGCCCAAGGGCAAGGTGTTCATCCGCTTCAAGGTTCTTTCCGACGCCCTCGTCGAGTTCGCCGGCGGGGCGGTCGACAACGTCACCATCAACGCGAAGAAGCCTTCGTCGGCCAAATGCTGAATCGAAAATCACAGTAGACGGCGCGCACCCCAGTCGCGCGGTCCATCAAGCCGTAGACCACTTCTGATCTGGCTCGAAGCCTACTTTTACGGTCCCATCTAGTACTAATTACGTATATCCGGGAAATTTCGACGTACCCACTAGGCGGGACTTCCTTATCTCCCTACGCTTCGTCTATGGGAGCGAACGGGACCCAGCGTCGGTCGCTGAAATACATTCGGCTGGCTGCCTTTCTGGCCGGCCAGCCGTCGTCCGTCGAGCGGGTTGAGATGTCTCTCGGTGACGTCGAGGACCTCGTCGGCGAGACCCTTCCCGGCAACGCCCGTTTTCCCTCCTGGTGGCGCAACGACGATCGCCGAATGCACAGCCGCGCCTGGCTCATCGCGGGGTGGGAGGTCATCGAGATGAGCGGGGGAGAGGACTCTAAGGTCGTTTTCGCCCGCAAGGACCAGTCCTAGCGGTTCCCCTCCGGCTCTTCCTCCCACGAAACGACGCGCTAGGCGCGCGGGTCGCTTCTACAATGACTTATGGCCTCCACCAGGGAGAGTGGCGAGCAATCGTCCTCCGGTCCGCAAGAAGCCCCGCCGCGCGGCGTTAAGGCCGTGCTGAAGAAGGTGCGCGCTCAACGGCAGACCTCTCTTCCTCTGTTCGATCAGCTGGTCAAGGAGATCCGGAACCAGCGGCCCAAGGCGGACGTGAAACTCGTCGAGCGGGCCTTCGACATCGCGGACGCCGCTCATGAGGGCCAGCTAAGGAAGTCGGGCGATCCCTTTATCACCCATCCCCTCAACGTCGCCCTGATCGTGGCTCAGTTCGGGATGGACGAGTCGACCGTAGCTGCGGCCTTGCTTCACGACGCCGTCGAGGACACCGATCTCTCGCTGGTAGAGGTGGAAGAACAGATCGGCTACGAGGTCGCCCGTCTCATCGATGGGGTCACGAAGCTGGACAAGATCCGCTTCCGATCGGCGGAGCAGACGCGGGCCGAGAACCTCCGCAAGATGATCGTGGCCACGGCCACCGACCTAAGAGTTCTTCTGATCAAGATCGCCGACCGTCTACACAACATGCGCACGCTGGTGCCTCTCGACGCGGACAAAAGACGTCTCATCGCCAGAGAGACGCTCGAGATCTATGCCCCGCTGGCCCACCGCTTGGGGATGTACGCGGTGAAGTGGGAGCTCGAGGATCTTGCCTTCGAGCAACTACACCCGAAGCGGTACGAGGAGATCGAGGTGCTCGTGCACCAGCGCCAGCCGGAACGGGAGGGCTTGCTCGTCGAGGTCTGCAATCAGATCTCGAAGAAGCTGCGCGAGACGAAGATCAAGGCGGAGGTGTCGGGACGGCCCAAGCACCTCTATTCGATCTACCAGAAGATCGTGCTCAAAGGTAAGCGGTTCGAGGACATCTTCGATCTCGTCGGTATCCGAATCGTGGTCGAGGGCGTTAAAGACTGTTACGCGGCCCTCGGCGCGATCCACACGCTGTACACGCCGATTCCGGGGCGCTTCAAGGACTACATCGCGATGCCCAAGTTCAACATGTACCAGTCGCTGCACACCACGTTGATGGGGCCGGCCGGCCGACCCATCGAGATCCAGATCCGGACGCAAGCGATGCACCGGGCCGCGGAGTTCGGAATCGCCGCGCACTGGCTGTACAAGGAGAAGCAACGAGGGAAAGTTCCGCAAGATGAGATTGCCTGGCTCCAGCGCCTCATGGAGTGGCAGCGCGACTCTGCCGATCCAAAGGAGTTCATGGAGTCGCTCAAGATCGACCTCTACGCGGACGAGGTCTTCGTCTTCACTCCCAAGGGAGATGTTGTCTCGCTGCAGCGCGGCTCGACACCTATCGACTTCGCGTACTCGATCCACACCGAGGTCGGACATCGAACGGTGGGAGCGCGCGTAAACGGCCGCCTCGTTCCTCTCGCTCAGGAGCTTTCCTCGGGCGATTCGGTGGAGATCATCACGAGTAAAGGAGTGGCCTCGCCCTCGCGCGACTGGCTCCAGATAGTCAAGACCCCGAGAGCCCGGAACAAAATCCGGCAGTGGTTCGCAAGGGAGCGCAGGGAGGACGCCCTTGCCCAGGGCCGCGACTCTTTGATGCAGTCCCTGAGAAAACAAGGCCTGCCCGTCCAGAAGATCGGCAAGAGCGACTTGTTGGGTCGGGTCGCGCAGGAGCTCAAGTATCAGGACCTGGACGCGCTCTACGTGTCGATCGGCGAGGGCAGGGTCTCCACTCAGTCCGTCACCACCCGTCTCATCCGGATGTTCGAGCCCGAGCCCGAGGAGCCCGATCTCGAGGAACCGAAGCCGCGCCGGCGTTCACTCCAGCCGCGCGGCAAGGGAGTCATCGTCGAGGGACATGACGACCTCCTCGTCCGGCTCGCACGGTGCTGCACGCCGGTTCCCGGCGACCCGATAGTCGGCTTCCTCACGAGGGGAAGAGGAGTCTCCGTGCACCGGGCGGGATGCCCCAATGCAAAGGTTCTGGGCCAGACGGAGGGGGGCCGGATGACCGACGTGTGGTGGGACATCCGGCAGAAGACCACCTTCCTCGCGGCGATTCAGGTCGAGGCCCTGGATCGGACGAAGCTGTTGCGGGATGTCACGAGCGCCATAGCCGATCAGGGGATCTCGATTCTGACTTCGACGACGCGTACGGGAAAGGACGGGATCGCGACGCTGACCTTTACCTTCGAGCTTGCCGATCCCGACCATCTGCAACACGTCATTCAAAGTGTGCGAAGGATCGACTCGGTATTCGACGTCTATCGCACCGTTCCCTCGGGAGCGAGGGGCTGATTCGATAGATGACGGTGGCCACCAGGGGCGGGGGTCTGGCAGGCGCGGTTGCGGTCCTGCTGATTGTTGCCGGGGCGTGTAGCGAAGATTTCAAAGCTGCCTCCGCGGCCAAGGCGGCGAACACTTTTATCACCGCGTGGAACGGGCGCGATGCCGCCGCGATGCTGGAGGCCTTCGACGATAAGTCAGCACAACAGTGGACGGCACCGAAGCTTGAGCGATGGTTGACCCGAGCTCTCCAGGCCGGCGCGGTCGAGACCTATCACTTCGACATCGGGTCCTTCGAGGAGACGGAGATCGAGTCCGAGGACGAACTGTCCGGCGCCCGGGTACGGGTTCCGCTCGACGCCACCTACGACTCGAGCGCGGTTCCCGAGCCCATCCGGCTCGATGGCTCCATGAACCTCGTATACCAACAGGGCTGGAAGGTCGAGTGGGACGAGGGTCTGATGTGGCCCGGGATCGAGGGGGCCGCCGGTTTCGTCGTCGACCTCAAGGACGCCATAAGGGGACCCATCGTCGACCGTAACGGAAAGGTTCTCGCCCGGGGACAGGGATCCGACAGGAGATACCCGTACGGGTCCACGGGCGGCAGCACGATCGGTCACATCGCGCCGGTGACAAAAAAGGAGGCCAAGAAGGGCCTGAGCGCGGGCGACTTCGTCGGCGCCGCGGGGCTCGAGGAGGGACTCAACGACGTCCTTACCGCGGCCGCGGCGACCGACCTCGTGGTCGTGGACGAGGCCGGGGAAAAGCTGGAGGTGCTTGGCAGCAAGCCCGCCGGTCGTCCCGAGAAGGTCCAGGTGACCCTCGACATCGAGATGCAACGGGCAGCCGAAAACGCCTACGGCGGAACCACCGGGGGGGCCGTGGTGATCGAACCGGCCACCGGCGACCTCCTCGCCATCGTGTCCTCGGCCCCCTTCGATCCCAACAACTACGTCGGGGTGGCCGGCATCACCCCGTTCAACCGAGCCCTCTCCGGCACCTATCCGCCGGGCTCGGCGATGAAGGTCGTTACCGCCTCGGCCGCGCTCGATACCGGAACGGTCAAGCCCACGACCACGGTGACGGGGCCGGGCAACTACAAAGGAGTGCACAACTTTGATTCCGGCGAGTTCGGATCGATCCCCTTCTCGGTCGCGACCCAGAACAGCGTCAACACGGCGTACGCGCAGGTGGCCGAGGACCTGGGGGGCAAGAAGCTCACCGAATACGCGGAGAGATTCGGGTTCAACAAAGAGCCGACAATGCCGCTCGAGGCCGCGACCCCGTCGTTTCCTCCGCCGGAGGATCTCAGTGACTTGATGTGGTCGGCCATCGGTCAGGCTCAGGTGCTGGCAACCCCTCTGCAGATGGCGACCATTGCCGCCACCGTGGCCAACAAGGGAATCCGGATGGAGCCTCGCATCGTGCTCGATGCCCCGACGCAAAGCGAGGAGGTCATGACGCGTAAGAGCGCTCGGACCATGACGGAATTGATGGAACTCGTCGTGCGAGGGGGCACCGGAACGGCCGCGAACCTCGGCACGCCGTCGGTTGCCGGCAAGACCGGAACTGCGGAGGTCAACGTCGGAGGAGGCATCCTGAATCACGCCTGGTTCATTTGTTTCGCTCCGTCGGACGACCCGGAGGTTGCGGTCGCGGTGGTGTCGGAGTTCGGCGGCGTCGGGGGAGAGGTCGCCGCACCGCTGGCGCGCCAGATCCTTCAGGCCGTCCTCCCGCTCACTTAGTGGGGCACTAGTTCGGTGAGGGCCGTCGTCCAGCGCGTTTCCGAGGCCCGCGTCGTCGTCGGCGAGCGGACGGTCGGGGAGATTGAAGCGGGTGTGGTCGTGCTCCTGGGGATCTCCACATCCGACGGCGGCGCGGAGATTGCCTGGATCGTGGACAAGGTAACGAACCTGCGCATCTTCTCCGACACCGAAGGAAAGATGAACCGTTCTCTGGTCGAGGTTTCCGGTGACGTGCTGGTGATCTCGCAGTTCACTCTCTACGGGGACGCGCGCAAGGGCCGGAGACCCTCGTTCGTGCGCGCGGCGCGGGGGCCGGAGGCAGAGCAACTTTATGGTGACGTCGTTTCGGCTTTCAAGGGCGCCGGGATTCGCTGCGCGACGGGGGAGTTCGGAGCCATGATGGACGTGCACCTCGTGAACGCTGGGCCGGTGACGATCTTGTTGGATTCGGCCAAAGCCTTCTGAGGATCAGATACATGGCTTTCACGTGGCGTCGCTTGCTGATAGTGGGATCACTGGCGGTCATCTTGTCCATGGTCGCGGCGATGATCTTCGTCATCGAAGGGTTGATAGTGCCGATGGCGGCTTTCGTGATCGGCTTCGGTGTGGGCCTCGGCATCCTGGCGTGGAAAGAGCGCCCGGGTGCCATTTTTCTGGGTGTTCTAAGCATCGTCTCGTTGGCGATGTCGCTTCCGTTCGCGCTCGAACCTCTCGGCATCCCAGCTTCCACCGCGGATTTCGTATTGAACCTCGTCTCCGTGATCGGGCTGCTCGTCGTGATCGTGGCCGGAGCCGCCGTGATGCGGGGAGGACCGCTCGACGACTCGTCGGGCGTGACGCTGGCCGTCGGCCTTGCGTTTGTCGTCGTCTTGGTCGGAGGGACGGCCATGTCGATCACCGCAAGCGTGGCGCGGGACGATCCCTTGGCCCAACCCGGGGACCTCGACCTGACCGCTAAGGACATCGAGTTCCATCCCTCCGAACTGGTCACGAAACCCGGGGCCGTCACCGTCTTCATCGAGAACGAGGATTTGACCGCCCACACGTTCACCATCGATGAGCTGGACGTGGAGGAAGTCATTCCGGGTGGAGCCTCGGCACGGGTGGTCCTCGCCCTCGAGAGCAAGACCTATAGGTACTACTGCACGATTGCCGGCCACGAGGAGATGGAGGGGGAGCTGAATGTGGCGGAATTGCTCGGCACCTAAGCGAGCGGGTATTCGGGACACAGGACCGCTTTGTGAAGCTTCAGGTGCGAATACCGCTGCTGAGACTTCACGGAAAACTCACAAGAGTCGGCGAGTGGTATCTGAGTCGCGTCATGCGTAGCTGAGTCGCGTCATGCGTAGCTGAGGTACCGCTCAGTTTGCCGGGTCTCGGCCGCCCGCGCTCTCACACTCCGGTCAGGTTTCAGCGCTTCGCTTTTCAGACGCGATCAGGTTTCAGCGGCTTCGCCTTCCGGACGCGGCCCCGTTTCAGCGGCTCGCGCCCGCCCGGCGCGTTCAGGTTTCGGCTGCCCTCAACCGACCGGCCCGGCGTTCGCTCGCTTTGGCGGGTCTCAATCTCCCGGCGCGGCGGTCGCGCTTGGTCTTTTCTTTGTGGCAGCCCCAGCAGCGCGGCTTGAGGTTGGAATTGGACACCGGACCTTCGGCGACGCGCGGTTTCACGTGGTCGAACTCGGGCCTGAAGCGGTTGCCACAGTCGACGCAGGCCACCCCCTCGAAGGCGGGAGGCTCGCCCAGCTCCAGGGCCAGGGCCACCTCCACGGGGATGCCGCGGGACCAGCGGCGAAAGTGGCGGAGGTCCTTGCCGTCGTAAAAGAGCCCGCTCAAAAAGGCGTCTTTTGCGATCTCTCTGGCCACCTGGGGGGAGACCGGGCCGACCCCGGGGATCTTGCAGACCTCTTTTTCTTTGACCTCGGTCCAGCCCCTGCGGGCGACCTCGTGGCTCACCAGAACCACCAGCTCCGGTCGACGGGACCGCCCGTTGCCCGACCCGGACAGAAGGGCGGCGTAGGCATCGGCGAGGTGGCGCTCGAAGGGCTCTGCTTCTCCCTTTGTTTTGGCCTTTTTCCTCAAGCGATCGGCCTCCGCCTCGGCCCGGTTGACGATCGGAGTCCCCACGTGGGGCTCTAGGGCGAGATCGATGTGGACCATGCCCAGCTCGTCGGAATGGCTGTGGGCGAAGCGGGCGGCGCGCTGGCGGGCGGCGAGGCCGTTGTGCTGTTCGGCCTCGAGCTTGGTGGCACGGGCCCTGTCCTTGAGTACGTGGAAGCTCTCCTTTCGGGCCACATCCAACAGCTCCGCGGCCGCCCCGGGACAGGACTGCTCGGCCTTGGCGATCTCGTTGGCCTGGTCCAAAGAGATGGCGCCGCGCTGCAGGGCCAAACCCAGATCGGCGGAGTCGCCCAGGACCTTGGCCGTGTCGACCACGGCCTTGGCCTTTCCCACCGAGGTGCCGGTGACCCGGGCCAGGGCGGAGGCGTTATCCAGCTTGCGGGCCAGGGCAGCCACACCGAAGGCGGCCAGCTTCTCGGCCCGGGCGTAGGCCGCGAGCAGCTTTCGGGCATCGGGTGCGGTCAACAGCTCGGGCTCAAGCTTGGCGTTTGCTTTTTCCAGCAGCTCGGTGGCCTGGTGAAGAATCTCGGATTCCATGGTCGTGATTATGAAAAGGCCCTGCGACACTTTCGCCGCGAAAACACCTGCCCGTAGAAAAAACTTCCGATTTTTTTCGACAAGACTTCGACTCCACCTCCAGACCCGCCAGGGTGTGGTCTACGTCACACCTCGCGTCGGTGGAAACAAGACCGGTGGAAACAAGACCGGTGGAAGCTTGGTATCCGAAGTATTAGTTCTTGAGAATCCTTCGGGCCGCGTCGCTGATCGCCGCCGGAGTCAGCCCGTATTGAGTTAGCAGCTCCTCCGGCTTTCCGGACGTGGCGTAGGTGTCTCCGATGTCGACGAAGGCCATCTGCGTAGGGTGGCGCTCGGCCAGCACCATCGCCACGATCGAGCCGAGCCCTCCGTAAGCGAGATGCTCCTCGGCCACGACGATCCCGCGCGTTTCGGTCGCCGCTCGCTCGACCGCCTGCACGTCGACCGGCTTGACCGTGTGCATGTCGAGAACTGTGGCCGAGATGCCCTCGGCCGATAATTCCTCCGCCGCGTCGAGGGCCATCGCGACCATGATCCCGTTGGCGATGAGCGTCACGTCCCCGCCGTCGCGCAGCCGGTTTGCCTTTCCGACGTGGAAGTCGGCGCCGTCCGTGTAAACCAACGGCACTTTGGGACGGCCGCAGCGGAGGTAGGTGGGGCCGTCTCTCTCGATCATGGCGAAGGTGGCGGCCCGGGCGCTGGGTCCGTCGGCCGGGACGAGAACGGTCATCCCCGGGAAGGCGCAGGCCTGGGCCACGTCCTCGATGGCCATCTGAGAGGGTCCGTCCTCGCCGATCGAGATCCCGGCGTGGCTTCCCATCAGCTTGACGTTCTGGTTGGGGAACGCCACCGACATCCTGATCTGATCGAAGGCGTTCGAAAGCAAGAACGTGGCAAAGGTTGCCGCGACCGGGATCTTGCCGGCCCCGGCAAACCCCGCCGCGATGCCGATCAGATTTGACTCCGCGATCCCGACGTTGAAGAAGCGGTCCGGGTAGCGTTCCGCAAACTTGTTGGTGAAGGTCGAGTTGTTGACGTCTCCGTCCACGACGACGATCCGCTCGTCGGATCCCGCCTCGGCCAGCGCTTCGCCGAAAGCCTCGCGCGTCGCGGGGCCGTCTTCGAGGTTGAGGTGCCGCAGCCCGAGGCTCACAGTCCGATCCCCTCGAGCGCGCCGATCTCCTCTTCTTCGGGGAGTGCTTTGCCGTGCCACTTGGCCGGAGTCTTCTCCAGAAGTGGTACTCCCTTGCCCTTGACGGTGTTCGAGATGATCACTTGAGGTTTTCCCGAAACCGACTTCGCCCAGTCGAACGCCTCCGCCACCTCGGTCAGCGAATGTCCGTCGATCGATCGGACCTCCCAGCCGAAGGCTCGGTATTTGTCCTCCAGTGGGTCGAGGGGCTGGACGTCGTCGACCGCGGCGGTCTGCTGGAAGGCATTGCGGTCGAGGATGAGCGTGAGATTGTCGACGGAGTGGTTGCCGGCGTACATGATCGCCTCCCACACCTGGCCCTCCTGGGTCTCGCCGTCCCCCGTCATGACATAGACGCGGTAGTCGCGGCCGTCGACCTTAGCGGCGAGGGCGTGGCCGAGCCCGATCGAGAGGCCCTGTCCGAGCGAGCCCGTCGACGCCTCGACCCCGCGAACCCGGCACATGTTGGGGTGCCCCTCGAGGGGAGACCCGAGCCGTCTCAGCGTCGTCAGTTCCTCCACCGGGAAGTACCCGGCCTCTGCGAGCACCGCGTAAAGCCCCGGCGCGCCGTGACCCTTTGACAGGATGAACCTGTCGCGATCCGGATCCTGGGAGTTCGCGGGGTCGTACCGAAGGACGTCTCCGAAGTACAACACGGTCAGGACCTCCACCATCGAAAGCGAGGTGGACGGGTGGCCGGACCCGGCCGTGGTGGTCGAGACGACGATGTGGCGGCGTAGCCTCCGGGCGGTGTCTTCGAGTTCAGCCGTGTCGGCCATGTCCGTCTTCTCCTGTCGATCCTTGATGATCACGTCGGGCTCGGCGCTATCCAATCACAGACGATACTGAGCGGATGTGCGAATCCTGCGGAAACGCGAATAAAGGGCTCTCCCGGCGAGAGTTGCTCGGGGCGGTTGCAGCGGGCGTCACTCTCCCGCTTACGCGGATCGCCCCGGCCCCCGCCGGCGCCCGGGAGATCGAGATCATCTGCAAGTGGGCGTGGGGCGGACGGGCGGCGACCGGTGAGTTCCACCGCCATACCGTGCGCCGGCTAACCGTTCATCACAGCGGCGTCAGGCTGACCGACAATCGCGACGTACCCGAGCGACTGCGCAACTACCAGCGCGGCCACCAGGCCCAGGGCTGGCCGGACATCGCCTACCACCTCATCGTCGACCGCCGCGGCAACATCTACAAGGGCAGGCCCTTCTGGGCCCGCGGCGACACGCGCACCGACTACGACCCCCGTGGTCACCTCCTCGTAATGTGCGAGGGCAACTTCTCGCAGCAACGCGTTTCGGATCGGCAGGTCAGGGCGCTGGTGGCGGTCCTGGCGTGGGCGGCCCGACGTTTCGAGGTCCCGATCAGGACGATCAGAGGCCACCGCTTCTACGCGGCCACCGAGTGCCCGGGCGACGATCTCAACCGGAGGATCACGGGCGGCGCAATAAGAAGGAGGGTCCGCCGATCCGACCGGGTGACCGCCCGGAGGCTGTGCGGCGACGCGGGGAGGCAGCGTGTGAGGGCAATCGAGCGCGGCGACGCCTGAGGCCTCAGCTCTCGACGATGCGCAGGATCTCGTTGGTCGTCAGGAAGTAGAGCCACCTTCCGGGCCCCTTGGAGACGTCGAGAATCCCCTCGTCGTGGTGGTGCACGACTCGGTGCCTCCTAACTTCGGACCCGTCGGCAGACATCCTGAACCGGTGGATCTGTCCGGGTCCGAAGTCCGGTACGTACAGAGATCCTGACAGAGCGTTGATCCGGCCCTCGTACCAGGTGGGGTCGGTGACGACTATCGGGGGAGTCCACGACCACAACGGCGAGACCGGGTTGGGGCCGACACCTCCTCCGCACTCGTAGTTGAGACCCCACCCGTAGTTCCGTCCCGGCTGTATCAAGTTGAGCTCGTCGTCACAATCGGGGCCGTTCTCGGTTTCGAAGAGCTGGCGGGTCCCGAACCGATGGGCGAGCCCGAAGGGATTGCGATGACCGTAGCTCCACACCGGCGTCGGGAGCCCGAGCACGTCGGTGAAGGGGTTGCCCTCGGGGATAGTCCCGTCTGCGTTGTAGCGAAGGATCTTGCCGGAGACGCTGGCTAGATTCTGAGAGTTGGACGCAACATTGGCGTCGCCGGTCGCCACGAAGAGCTTGCCGTGCATGAACTCGATCTGTCCGCCGTTGTGAATCGTTTGAGCCGGGATCCCGGTCACGATCTCGGTCCTCTGAGTGCAGACGTTGTCCTCGACCACGAACCGAGCGACCCGATTCTCGAGAGGGGTTGCGTTCGTGTAATAGACGTAGAGGAAGTGGTTTGTCTCAAAGCGCGGATGGAGGACGATTCCCAGCGCCCCCTGCTCGCTGGCATTTGCGACGTCGAGATCGACACACGGGTCGGCCAATAGCGTGCGGCCGCGCATCACGCGAACTTTCCCGGTGTTCTTCTCGGTGAAGAAGATCCTCCTCGTTCCCCGAACCCAGGCCATGTCGACCGGGAAAGCCAGCCCCTGCTTGTAGGACCGGACCTCCGTTCCAGCGGGAAGGGCGTGGGCCGGCCCGGCCAGGACGATGCTCGGACCGCCGCTGAGGGCCGCGCCCGCGACAATCGCAGTCGCCGTGAACTTGAAGAGAACGGTGCGAGTGATCGGGTGCTCCTTTCGATGGCCGGCGATCAATTCTCACCGATCGCAATACATAACCGGTCGGAGGCCTCATCGATGATGGATTGAGGGGTCCCTGCCGGACCCCCTCAGTAGGATCGAGGAATGGATCGGCCGTTGCGCGCCCCCAAGGGGACCAGAGACCTTCTTCCACCCGAGTCGTGGCGCTGGGAGGCCGTAGTGCGCCTGGCTCAGGACACCTTTGCCCAGGCCGGCTACGCGCCGGTCGAGACCCCCATGTTCGAACACACCGAGGTGTTCGAGCGGGGCGTTGGCGAGGCCAGCGAGGTCGTGAACAAGCAGATGTACACCTTCACCGATCTCGGCGGCCGGTCGCTAACGCTGAGGCCCGAGGGCACCGCCCCCGTCATAAGGGCGGTGCTCGAGCACGGACTCGATCGGGGGCCCCTGCCGGTCAAGCTGTTTTACGCGAGCCCGATGTTCCGCCAGGAGCGGCCGCAGAAGGGGAGATACCGCCAGTTCTTCCAGCTCGGGATCGAGGCGATCGGATCCGACGCGCCGGCCGTCGACGCGGAGGTGATCGAGGTCGCCAAGCGGTTCCTGAAAGAGGCCGGGGTCGACACCAAGCTGCTTCTGAACTCGATCGGCCACCTCGACGCCGCCTGCAGGCTCGCCTACGTGGACGAATTGAAACGATTTCTGGCCGCCAACCGGGAGGGGCTCGCCACCGAGGATCGAGAGAAGGCCGACGTGAATCCGTTCCGGACCTTCGATTCGAAGGACCCGCGTACCCAGCGCGCTCTTGACGGCGCCCCGCTGATCACGGATTTTCTCTGCGACGCGTGCCGGAAACACTTCGACCAGGTCCAGGATCTTCTGAGCGCGCTGGACGTCAAGTTCGAGCTCGAGCCGAGACTCGTCAGAGGCCTCGACTACTACACGCGTACCGCCTTCGAGTTCGTGGCTGGAAAGCTGGGAGCGCAAAACGCGGTCGGGGGAGGTGGCCGCTACGACGGCCTCGCCGGGGCGTTGGGGGGCGGTCATCTCCCGGCGATCGGGTTCGCGCTCGGGATGGATCGGATCGTGCTGGCGCGCGGCGAGGTCGAGCAGGAGACGACGGCGCTCGACGTCTACATCGTGTCGCTGGGAGAGGAGGCGGCGCGCGAGGCGCTCAAGCTGGCGACGCGCTTGCGGGCTCGGGGAATCGGAGCCGACCTCGATCTGGCGGGCCGAGGGATGAAGGGACAGATGAAGTATGCCGATCGGTCCGGGGCGCGGTGGGCGGTGATCCTGGGAGCCGAGGAGCTCAAGCAGGAACGGGCGACTCTCAAGGATCTGCAGTCCGGCGAACAGGAGGCCGTCGCCTTCGACGCGATCGAGGCCAAGGTGCGACCGTGATCAGAACGCATCGCTGCGGCGACCTCAATGCCGGAGACACGGGTGCACGGGTGACCGTCTGTGGGTGGGTTCACTCGCGCCGGGATCACGGAGGGGTGACGTTCATCGACCTGCGGGACACCGCGGGCATCGTGCAGGTCGTGTTCAGTCCCGAGTCGTCGGCGGAGACGCACGATCAGGCGCAGTCGCTGCGCGGGGAATACTGCATCAAAGTGGACGGCGAGGTCCGTCGGAGAAAGGAAGGGACGGTCAACCCGAATCTCCCGACGGGTGAGATCGAAATCGCGGCACATTCGCTCGTGATCTTCTCGGAGGCGGAAACCCCGCCCTTCCAGATCGACGAATACCGCAACGTCGACGAGACGCTGCGGCTGAAATACCGCTACCTCGACCTTCGACGTCCGTCGATGCAGGACAACCTTCGACTTCGGCATCGCATCGTTTCCGCGATCCGACGGTTCTTCGATGCCGAGGGCTTCGTCGAGGTGGAGACACCGATGCTCACGCGCGCCACGCCCGAGGGGGCGCGCGACTTTCTCGTTCCGTCGCGGCTTCATCCCGGAAGCTTCTACGCACTTCCTCAGTCGCCACAGTTGTTCAAGCAGTTGCTAATGGTGGCGGGACTGGACCGCTACTACCAGATCGTGCGTTGTTTTCGCGACGAGGACCTGAGGGCCGACCGCCAGCCCGACTTCACCCAGCTCGACGTCGAGATGTCTTTCGCAGAGGTCACCGACGTGCTCGAAGTCACGGAGCGGATGTTCAAGACCGTGTGGAAAGAGGTCCTCGGGGTGGAACTCCCCGAGTTTCCCCATCTCTCTTATAAAGAGTCCGTCGAGCGATTCGGAACGGACAAACCCGACACCAGGTTCGACGTCGAGCTGAAGGATCTCTCCGAGGCCCTGCGCGACACGGAGGTGCGGGTCTTTTCCTCCGTGCTGCGTCAGGGGGGCGCCGTCAAGTCGATCACTCTTCCAGACCGCGCCGACCTGCCCCGCAAGGAGCTCGACGGGTTGGTCGACGACGCCAAGGCGCTCGGTGCCGGAGGGCTCGTCTGGGCGGGGGTGACGGACGGCGGGCTCCGAACGCCCATAGAGAAGTTTCTGAGTGACGAGGAGAAGATGGCGATCCCAGAGACCGCCGGGGCGACGCCCGGCGACCTCATCCTCGTCGTGGCAGATGCCAAAAGAAGTCTCGTCAACAAGGTGCTCGGCGCTCTGAGGGTGCAGCTGGCGGACCGGTACGACCTCGTCCCGAAGCCAGACGCGAGTGATCCCGACAGCTGGAAGTTCGTCTGGATAGTCGACTTTCCGTGGTTCGAATGGAACGAGGACAGCAAGAGCTGGGACTTCAGTCACCATCCCTTCACCGGGATCGTCGAGGAGACGTTGCATCATCTGGACGACGATCCCGGCCGCGTTCTTTCGAAGGCCTACGACATCACGCTGAACGGGTGGGAGCTGGCCAGCGGGAGCATCCGGATCCACGACCGCGAGGTGCAGACGCGGGTGCTCGAGGCTCTGGGGTTCACGCGTCCGGAGGCCGAGGAGAAGTTCGGCTTCCTTTTGAACGCGTTCAGGTACGGAGTTCCGCCTCACGGCGGGATCGCGCCGGGGATCGATCGGATCGTGGCACTCGCCGCGGGCGAGAGCAACATCCGAGAGGTGATCGCGTTCCCCAAGACGCAGACCGCGCAGGATCCGTTGACCGGTGCTCCGGCCCCCGTGGACCCGGACCAGTTGAGAGCGCTTCACCTCCGCACGATCACGCCGCGATGAATCTCTTCGACGCGTCCCTCGAGCGCCGGTTCGAGGAATACGCTCCGCTGGCGGCTCGGATGCGACCCCGAGTGCTCGACGAGGTGGTCGGTCAGAGACATCTTCTCGAGCCGGGACGAGCGCTCAGGACTTTGATCGAATCTGGAGATCTCTCGTCGATCATCCTGTGGGGTCCCGCCGGCTCCGGTAAGACGACGCTGGCGTACGTGATCGCCCAGGCGTCGGACGCGCACTTCGAGGCGCGATCCGCGGTGACTGCGGGAGTGGCCGACGTGCGCAAGGTTATCGACGAGGCGCGCGACAGGCTCGCGGGGCAGACAAGGAAGACCCTGTTGTTCCTGGACGAGATCCACCGATTCAACAAGGCCCAACAGGACGCTCTTCTGCCCGCGGTGGAGAACGGGTGGATTGTCCTCGTCGGCGCGACCACGGAGAACCCGTCTTTCGAGGTCAACGCCCCCCTCATGTCGCGGAGCACCCTTTTTCGCCTCGAGCCGCTCACGGAGAAGGAAGTGGAGGAGATCCTGGGACGCGCGCTTAACGATGACCGCGGTCTGGCTACGATGGACGTCGAGGTCGATGACCACGCGCTCCAGCACCTCGCCGCCACCGCCGGAGGAGACGCGCGCGTCGCGCTCAACGCCCTGGAGGGAGCGGCCCTGATCGCATCGACCGGCGACGGCCGCATAACCCTCGAGGTCGCCGAGGAGGCACTGCAGAAGCGAGCGTTGCCGTACGACAAGGCGGGCGACTGGCATTACGACGTCATTTCCGCGTTCATCAAGTCGATGCGCGGCTCGGATCCCGATGCAGCCGTCTACTGGCTGGCGCGCATGCTGGACGCGGGCGAGGACCCTAGGTTCATCGCTCGCCGGATGGTGATCTTCGCGTCGGAGGACGTCGGGAACGCCGATCCAACCGCCCTTCTCGTGGCGGTCGGCGCTCACCACGCGCTCGAGTTCGTCGGGCTTCCCGAGGCCAAGCTCAACCTTGCACAGTCGGCCGCCTATCTCGCGCTCGCCCCGAAGTCGAACGCGTCGGCGGTCGCCCTGTGGAACGCCGAGGCCGACGTGGCCGCCGCGGGTCCCCTGCCGGTGCCGGACCACCTTCGGGACTCGCACGCCGTTGCCTCCCGGATGACGGGGGCCGGGGCCGGCTACGCCTACCCTCACGCGCACGGAGGATGGATCGCGCAGCAGTACCTCCCGGACGCCCTGAGGGAGAAGCGTTACTTCGGTGCCATAACCGGCAGAGAGGCAGATCTCGCGACCGAGCTCGCCAGGAAGAAAGACGCGGGGCCCCCTCGATCCGGCGGGGAGCGGTAGGGTGCCTCCATGCTGAAGGGACTTTTTTGGGTAGCCGTCGGCGCGGCGGGCGCACTCCAGGCCGATCGCTGGTTCGAGCGCAAGAAGGCGAAATTCACTCCGAACGCCATGACAGGCACCCTTCTGGACAAGATCAACAAGCGACTGGAGAACGGCCGGCGGACCGGCTCCGTTTAGCGGCTCCATAATGGAGTCAGGCCTCATCCGCCAACGTTTTTTCGATTATTTCGGTGAGCGGGAGCACGCCCGCGTCCCGTCGTCGTCGCTCGTTCCCAACGATCCGACACTGCTGCTCACAAACGCCGGGATGAATCAGTTCAAGCCCTATTTCCTGGGCGAGCAGAGCCCCCCGTTCAAGCGGGCCATGTCGATTCAGAAGTGCTTTCGCACGACGGACATCGACGAGGTCGGAAAGACGGCCCGCCATCTCACCTTCTTCGAGATGCTCGGCAATTTCTCGTTCGGTAACTACTACAAGGAGGAGGCGTGTGCATGGGCGTGGGAGCTGGTCACCGAGGGGTGGGGGTTCGATCCCGACACCCTCTGGGTGACGATCTACGAGACGGACGACGAGGCTCACGCGGTCTGGTCGGAGGCCGTCGGGGTCGCTCCCGATCGGATTCTCAGGCTGGGAACGAAGGACAACTTCTGGTCGATGGGGGTAGCGGGACCGTGCGGCCCTTGTTCCGAGATCTTCGTTGATCTCGGGGAGCGTTTCGGGCCTCCGTCAGACATCGGCCCGGACGGCAACCCCGACCGATACCTCGAGATCTGGAATCTCGTCTTCATGCAGAACGAATGCAACTCGCAGATCGAGCCGGTACAGGAGCTTCCCAATAAGAACATCGACACGGGTGCGGGAGTGGAGCGGCTCGCGATGGCCCTGCAGGGGGCGAACTCCATCTACGAGACCGACACCTTGGGCGGCATGGTCGCTCGAGCGGAGGATTTGACCAAGCACAAGTACGGAACGGACGACCGGACCGATACCGGCCTCAGGATCCTCGCCGATCACGGGCGCTCTCTCACCTTTCTGATTGCGGACGGAGTTCTGCCTTCCAACGAGGAACGGGGTTACGTCCTTCGCCGCGTTATTCGAAGGGCGGTTCGTCACGCGCGACTGCTCGGCCGAGAGGAGCCCGTCCTCGCCGCATTGATCGATTCCACCATCGACCTGATGGGCGAGACCTATCCCGAGATCAAAGAGCGACGCGACTTCGTGCTGGACGTCGCGGCCCGCGAGGAAGAGCGGTTCGCGGCGACGCTCAAGCAGGGAGAGGCATTGCTCCAAACGCAGCTTTCGAAGAGTTCGGAGAGACTGTCGGGTGAGATCGCGTTTCAGCTGCACGACACGTTCGGGTTCCCAATAGACCTCACCACCGAGATCGCGGGCGAGGCGGGGTTGGAGGTCGATCAGGAATCCTTCGACAGGCTCATGACCGATCAACGAGCAAGGGCTCGGGCGGCGCGGTCCGCGGGTGATGAAGACGTGGCCGCTGGCGTTCTTGCCGACGCGCTCGCCGACGAGCCCGAGACCGAGTTCCTCGGGTACGAATACCTCGAGGCCCCGAGCCGGATTCTTGCCATGTCGGATGGGCCGGTGGCGAAGGTCCGCGCCGCCCAGGGGGAGCGATTGGAGATGGTTTTCGACCGCACGCCCTTCTATCCGGAGGGAGGAGGTCAGGTCGGCGATCGCGGTTTTATCCGGGGGGCCAACGGAGAGGGCCGAGTCGTCGACACAACCCGGCTTACGGACGGACTGATAGGTCACAACGTCGAGGTCACGCGCGGTGAACTATCGGTCGGTGACGAGATCGAGGCGGTCGTAGATGCCGGCTGGCGCCGGGGGAGCGAGAGGGCTCACACCGCGACCCACATTCTTCACTGGGTGCTGCGCGACAGGCTCGGAGAACACGCCCGCCAGGCCGGCTCACTGGTGGAGCCCGGCCGGTTGCGTTTTGACTTCAATCACTACGACGCCCTCGGCGAGACCCAGGTCGAGGAGATCTCCTCCGAACTGCAGGGCCGGGTCATGACGGACGATCCGGTGCGGGCCTTCGAAACGTCTTACGAGTTCGCTCGCTCCATCGGCGCGATGGCGATTTTTGGCGAGAAGTACGGTGACTTCGTCAGAGTGGTGGAGATCGGCGATTACTCGAAAGAGCTATGCGGCGGGACTCACGTCCCTCACACCAGTCAGGTGGGCGTGATCGTCGTGACGTCGGAGAGCTCGGTCGGAGCCAACCTGCGACGGGTCGAGGCCCTCACCGGAGACGAGGGACTCCGGTTCCTCGAGAGGAGATCGGAGGTGCTCCAGCGCGCCGCCGAGTTGTTGCGGTCCCCGCCCGAGGAGGTCGTCGATCGCATCGAGCGCCTGCTCGCACAGCAACGCGAGATGGAGCGAAGGCTGGCGGGGGTGGAGCGCGCCTCGACCGAACGCGAGGCGGCGGAGCTTGCCGCTCGGGCGGAGGACCTCGGCGGCGCCCGACTCCTAGTGTTGCGGAAGGACGTCGAGGTCGACGCCCTCCGCAGGCTGGTCCAGCAGGTAAAGGGAAGGCTCGGTTCCTGCATCGTCGTGTTCGGAACCGGCGGGGCCGGTCGGGCCAATCTCGTGGCCGGCGTGAGCAAGGACCTCGTCGAGCGGGGCATCTCGGCGCGCGACCTCCTCGGCGCCGGGGCCCAGCTACTCGGCGGAGGTGCGGGGGGCAAGCCGGAGCTGGCGATCTCCGGGGGCCGGTCGGCGGACAAACTCGACGACGCCCTGGCGGCGGTGGCCGCCGCGGCGCGCGCCGCCCTGCGGTGAACGCACTGGGTGTCGATTACGGCGAGCGCAGGACGGGCGTGGCGGTGGTAGACGACGCCACCCGTCTGGCGCACCCCGTGGAGGTGATCGATTCCTCCAAGGTCGATCCGGTCGCCAGGATCGCCGAGCTCGTCCGCGAACTGGACGCTGCCGTCGTAGTGGTGGGCCGTCCTCTTTCGCTGGCCGGTCACGCCGGGCCGGCGGTGGAGGCCCAAAGGGCTTTCCTGGACAACCTGAAAAAGGAGATCGATGTCCCCGTCGAAGAGTTCGACGAACGCCTGACCACCGTAATTGCCGAACGCTCGATGAGGGAGGCGGGAGCAAATAGAAGACGGCGCCGGAGCGGCCGCGATGCGGTGGCGGCGCAGATCATGTTGCAGGACTACATCGACTCGCGGGACTGATCGTGCGGCTCACGCGGCGGGGGCGAATCCTCTCGGCCCTTCTCGTTCTTCTCGTCATCCTCGGGATCGTGGCGGTACCGGTGGTGCTCTGGCTTCGCTCCGTCGGGTTGCTCAAGCCCAGCGATCCCCGGGGGCGAGTGACCTTGACGCTCCCGCGCGGAGCCGGCACCGCGGACATAGGTGAGCTGCTGGAGGACAAGGGGATCATCGACTCTGCCTTCGGTTTCCGAATAGCCGCCTATCTCGAGGGTGGAGCGGAGGACATCCAGGCCGGCGAGTACTCGCTACCGCGCGGCCTGTCGGCCCGGGATGCCTTCGAGCGCCTACTGGGAGGACCGAAGGAGCCCGAGGTCGTGAGGGTGACCTTTCCGGAGGGATCGTGGCTGGAGGAGTTCGCCACCATCGTCGAGGAGGGCACGGGGATCCCGGCGGCCCAGTTCGTCGGCGCGGCCACGTCGGGCAAGATTCGATCCCGCTATCAGCCGCGCTCGGTCGACAACCTGGAAGGTCTGCTTTTCCCGTCCACGTACGAGTTCCCCAGAGCCGTTGCTGTGAAGGACATCGTCGAACGGCTCGTCTCCGAATTCGACGAGCAGTTCTCGGGAATCGGCGGCAAGGCTCCACTTGGTCTCAGCGCTTACGAGACCGTGATCGTGGCGTCGATGATCGAGGCCGAGGCGCGTGTGGAAGCGGAGCGTCCCAAGATCGCAAGCGTGATCTACAACCGCCTCGATGAGGGGATTGCCCTGGGCATCGACGCCACCATCATTTACGGGCTAGGAGAGAGGGGACGGACGCTCACGACGTCGGATCTTCAGACCGATTCCCCCTTCAACACGCGCGAGCGGACCGGTTTGCCTCCGCGGCCCATCGGGTCTCCCGGTCTGAGCTCGTTGAAGGCCGCGCTCCGCCCCGCCGATTCCGATCTCTTCTACTACGTGCTCCGCGATTGCGCCGGGCACCACGCGTTCAGCGAGACCTACGACCAGTTCGTGGAGGACAAGGCCGCCTATCAGGAACTTGAGTGTTGAGATCGCGGGGGCATTTCGTGGGGATCATGGGCTGGCCACTCGACTTCACGCTGTCGCCTGCGATCCATGGGGCCGCCTTCAGGAATCTGGGACTCGATTGGGTCTACTTGGAATGGTCGGTCGAACCAGCGCGTCTCGGCGAGGCCGTCGCGGGTCTGCGCGCCCTGGGAGCTGCGGGGGCGAACGTGACGATGCCGCACAAGGAATCCGTCGCCGAGTTCGTGGACGAGTTGTCGGGCGACGCCCGCGCCCTGCGCGCCGTTAACACGATCCAGCGGGTCGGCGACAAGCTCGTCGGTCACAACACGGACGTCGACGGCTTCCGGGAGTTCCTCGTGGCCGACGCCGGGGTCGAGGTCTCTGGTAAGGAGGCCCTGGTTCTCGGCGCGGGGGGAGCGGCGAGGGCAGTGGTGCGCGCTCTTTCGGATCTCGGCGCGGCTCGAGTGCGGATAGCGGCGCGCCGGCCGGAGAGGGGCCGGGTGGTCGTGGAGCTCGTTCCCGCGATTGCGGCGGAGGTCGTGAACTGGGAATCGGCGGGAGAAGCGGCGTCCGGTTCCGACATCGTGGTCAACGCCACTCCCGTCGGAGCCTCGCCGAGACGGCCGGTGCTGTCGGGTGTCCCGTGGCGGCCCGGCCAGGTGGTGTGCGACCTCGTCTACAGCCCTCCCACGACTCCGCTGATGCAGGAGGCCCGCGCGAAAGGGGCCGAGTGTTGGGGGGGCCTGGGCATGCTCATCCATCAAGCGGCTCTATCGTTTCGTATCTGGACGGGCAAGAATCCATCGATAGAGGCCATGTCCGCGGCCGCGGTTCGGGCGATCGGGGCGCATTAGCCTCAACCGGCGCCGCCGCCATGCCGAACAACAGGTAGGGGTTGTGGGGTTAAAGAAGGAAGAGCATGCTCAAGGGAACGCTTGA
>JALZEK010000183.1 GCA_030862065.1 Actinomycetota bacterium
GGGCCTCCCTTCGGGGAGGCCCCGCCGCTTTAGGCGTATTCCTCTTTGATTCGCAACGCCTCGTCGAGCGCATCCAAGAACACATCCAGCATCTCGGGATCGAAGTGGGAGCCGCGCTCGGCCTTCATGATGTCTATGGCCTCACCCAAGGGATAGGCCTTGCGGTAGACCCGGTCGGTCGTGAGCGCGTCGAAGACGTCGGCGATTGCGGCGACGCGGCCCTCGAATGGGATCTCGTCGTCCTTGATGGCGTTCGGATAGCCGCTCCCGTCGATCCACTCGTGGTGCGTCAGCGCGATGGTTGAGGCGAGATCGAGCAGATCCGATTCCGAGCCCGCCAGGATCCGATGTCCGAGCTCGGCGTGCCGCTCCATGATCTCCCGCTCTTCATCGTCCAGGGGGTTCGGCTTCAGCAGTATCTGATCTGGAATCCCGATCTTTCCGACGTCGTGCATGACACTCGAGAGCCTTATCAATTCGCTGCGCTGCTCGTCGGCTCCCAGACGGCGCGCCAGCATCGAGCAATACCGACTCATCCTCTGGATGTGGCGTGCGGTTTCGTCGTCGCGGAACTCGGCCGCTATCGAGAGCCTGTAAATCGTCTCCTCTCGCGACTTCCGGACGTCCTGTTGGGCTTGCTCGAGTTCCCGAACCGCGTTCCACAGCTCCTTAGTACGTTCCCGAACCATTTCTTCTAGGCGTTCGCGGTGGCTGCGATTCTCGATCTCGAGCGATCGTCGCCTGAGGGCGTTGGCCACGGCGATGGCCATCTCGTTCGTTCCGAACGGCTTGATGACATATCCGTAGGCGCCGATCTCGAGGGCCGTGTAGGCAAGCTTGGCGTCGTCGACACCCGTGACCATCAGCGTGGCGGTGTCCTGAAACTCCTCGTGGATTCGCACGATGAGATCGAGCCCTGACGTCCCCGGCATGTTCATATCCGCGAGAACCAGTTCGTAGTTCCCCTCCCTCATGAACGAGAGGGCCTCGTCGGCGTCCCGCGCCGTCGTGCAGTCGTAGCCGTGTCGCTTGAGCAGGCGCGAGAGCAGGCGGCGGATCGGCTCCTCGTCGTCGACGACGAGCACGTTCGCCGCTTTCTCTTCGAGGTTGATCTCGGAAGCAGAAGCGCCCATCAGCCGGCCCCCTCAGGGCTTGGTGTCAAAAGGTGCGACCTCCCATCCTCTCAGTACGGAGACGGTCCTCGTCAACGTCATCCGAGCCGGCTTGTTGGTCGGTGCCCGTCGACATCCCTTGTATCCGGGGCGACCGTCCTGCGGCCATCGGCTTTCCTCGGCCATACTGCTTGTCCATGTTCGAGGTCGTGTTCGTGTGCAGCGGGAACCGATGCAGAAGCCCGGCGGCCGAGCAGTGGCTCAATCGATTCTCTCCCGGGCCCTGGCTGAGGGCGACGTCCGCGGGAACCCTCGACCTGCGCGCCTCGGGACCCCCCCACGAGATGGTCGAGGTCGCCTCGGAGATGGGGCTCGATCTCGCCGGCCATCGCTCGCGTCACGTGTCGTCGGCCGGGCTGGACAAAGCGGACCTCGTCATCGGGATGGCACTCGAACATGTGGCGACCTCCGTCGTCGACTGGGGGGCGGACCCGGCGCGCTCGTTCACGCTCGTCGAACTGGTCGATCTTTTGGAAGAAGTGGGCCCGGTGGAGGAGACGCAACCCGAGGACCGGGCGAGCAAGCTCGTCGCGGCTGCCCACGAGGAACGCAGTCGGAAAAAGGGAGCCAAACATGCGATCGACATCGTCGACCCAATAGGGGGGCCGTACCGTCTGTATCGCGACGTCACCGAGCAAATCCGCGACCTGTGCTCGCGGCTCGCATCCGTTCTGCGGGCCTAGTTAGGACTGCCGCTCGACCTCGATTGTCCGTTCTCTGCGCCGACGAGTACCGCAGAGGTACTCACAGGAGCACAGAAAGCCTGGGGGACGATTCAAGACAGTTGATCCCCCGAGTCTGACAGGCTTCCGAAAAGCGAATCTGGCAGAATACGCCGGTTGCCTCACGGAAGGAATGCCATGACCCGGTCAATCCGCGCCGTCATCATTGCCGTCACCATTCTTTTGGGTTCGAACCTCGCGACCAACGCGGCGGCGGGCGGCACTTGCAACGTGAGCCCGGGCCCCGGGACTCCGTTCAAAGACGCTCTGGCCGACTTCGACTGCGACGTGATCCACCTCGCGGCCGGCACGTTCGACGAAGACGACATCCACATCTCCCGCGCCGTCACGATCCGCGGCGAGGGTCCCGCCGGACCGGAACCGACCATCATTACCAATGGAGGCAGCGGCCACTCGGTGCTGAACATCGATACGGAATCGCCGGTCGTCATCGCCAACCTCAACATCAGCGGTGGGTTCCTGTTCGACTCGGTCGACGACAACGGAGGCGGTCTTTTCATCGCGCCTGGCGGCGACGTAACCCTGCGTCGGGTGACGGTCGAGTCGAACTCCGTGGACGGCGACGGAGGAGGGATCTTCGTGCAAGTGCTCGCGACCCTCGACCTCGACGACGTCCTGATCGCATCAAACACGGCATTGGAACCGGAAGGAGACGGGGGCGGAATCCTGAATTTCGGAAAGATCAAGGGCACGAACGTGCGCATCGGGAACAACGACGCGACCCGCCTTGGAGGCGGCATCTTCAATGGGGCCGGCCCCCTCACCCTGACCCGGTCGTCCATCTCGAATAACGATGTCTCGTCCGCCGACAGCGCCGGCGGGGGCATCTTCAACGACGGCAAGATGAGCCTGACCAAAGTCTCGATCGTGGCGAACGACGCGACGGGCACGAACGCGCACGCCGGCGCCATCCACAACCAGAGCTCCGCGGGCGAGAAGGTGACCCTCCGGGACGTAACGATCTCCACTAACACCGCTCCCACCGGTGGAGGGATCCTGATAACCAATAACGGAACGATGGATGTCGACTACTCGACCATCGCCGACAACACGGCGTCTGCCGGGGGCGGGGGCGGCATCTGGCGCTTCGGGGGGACGATCAACCTGCGGGCCTCGATCATCAGCGGCAACGAAAGCGGCGGGGCCGAGGACGACTGCGGTGCGGGCAGCGGCGTGCCCGTGAACTCCCTGGGAGACAACGTCGAGGGTGGACCGACCAACGACTGCGGGATCTTGCCGCTGGGAGGCGACGTCCTCGGGAATCCTCGGCTGCGCGACCTGCAGGACAACGGCGGTCCCACGTTCACGCATGCGCTCAGGCGCTCCAGCCCGGCCCGAAACCTGGTCTCCGCCGGCGCGAACTATTGCGGGGGCTCCGACCAGCGAGGGGTGCCGCGCCCACAGGGCAACGGGTGCGACTCCGGTGCCTACGAGTATGCGACTTGTCCTCCCGAGTTGATCGATCGGGTGGGCACGTCCGCCAACGACTTCCTCCTCGGGACGTCGAGTAACAACGGGTTCCTCGCGCTGGCCGGGGCAGACTCGGTTTTCGGTGGTGGGGGCGGAGACGCGGCCTGCGGCGGTACCGGCGGCGACGAGTTGAGGGGCGAGGGCGGCGACGATGTTCTGCGCGGCGAAGACGGCTCGGACACGCTCATCGGGGGGCCCGGAGACGACATCTGTATCGGGGGCCCCGGAGACGACGAAGCGAAAGGCTGCGAGACAAAGAAAAGCATCTGAGGCGCTCGCCTTTTGGCGTTCTTTTCACCGTCCAGTACCCCGCGTGTAGTCATAGGTACAGAGAACGGACATTCGGGGACCTGCCCCCAGTGAAATTTTTCACGCCCTCAGGCGGCACTGGACCTGACGGTCAAGAAACCCTTCGCTACGGTGGGCTATCTAACAGATAAACGCGGTCCCTGAACTCCAGGAGGAAAACCAATGAATATTTCCAAGCTTGAGCAGTTAAGTCACGAGGGCCTCATAGAGAGCAGCCCCGAGCCGCACCTGACCGACAAGGGACGGGACTGGCTCCGAATGCTCTCCGACATCGAGACGCACGAGGTCGCCGACAGCGGGGAGATGGCGGCCGACCTGGTTCTATCTACCAGCGGCCTAATCAGATAACTGAGTACTGAACGGAGGCGGG
>JALZEK010000002.1 GCA_030862065.1 Actinomycetota bacterium
GATTGCTTGAATCACCGCTGCAGCCGGATGGCGTCAGCCCGAGAGCGATGAGGGTCGCGGCAAGACCTCGTTTCACTGCACTCGAACGCTAAACGAGGAGGGCCTTAGCGCGACGAGCCGTCAGAGCATTTCCGTTTGCGGCGTCGGACCCGATGCTTCTCTATTCTCCCCCGATGATCAGCCCGCTGCCCGGCGAAAGCGCCTTGGCCGTAACCTTGTCGCCCTTGCGGAACAGGTGCTCCATCGCGACGGGGTCTGTCGACGGACTCTTCAGCACCGTCTTCGTGCGTCCGTGCTTGACGATGACCACCCACTTACCCTCGCCCGCCACGCCGCTAATGGGTCCCGCGGTGTCGTGGGTCACCTTGAAGGAACACTTTGGGACACCGGGATTGACCGCCTCACACCCTTCCGGCGGCACCGATTGGGCCGGGACGGTTCCCGCGAGGACCAGTACAGAAACGGTTCCAACGAAGAGCTTGCGCATATCCGCCCCCCTGGCGTGGGTCCGCGTCGCGGTAAATCCTTCGGCACCTGAGGGCAATTTTCCTGCCCGCCTGGCCGGCCGCCACCAATTCAGATCGTGGCGCGGACCGACAGCACAGGTGGAAGCCGCGTCGCTATGTTCGCCCAGGTCGCTCCGCCGTCGGCCGATCCGAACAGATCGCCCGACGTTGCTCCGAAAAAGAGCCCGAGAGGGTTTTTTCCATCGTGGCAAAAGGCCTGTCTGAGCACCGTCAGATACGAATCTCGTTGCGGCAGCCCTTTCGTCAAGCCGTCCCAGCTCTTCCCGCCATCGTTGGTTTCGAAAACACGCACTTGTCCTCCCGGCGTCACTCGATCCCCGTCGGAGTGGAGAGGGATCACGAAAGCGTGCCGCGGGTCCCTGGGATCGACGACTATCGGGAATCCGAAATCGGAGACCAGGCCACTGTTGCTTCCAATGTCCGTCCACGTGCGGCCGGCATCGTCGGACCGATAGACGCCACCGTGAAACTGCATATAGATCGTTTCTGGAAGAACCGGTGACCGTTGAAGCTTGTGCACGCAGAAAGAGGTCGTGTGAGGACGTGCCTCTTCAGGAACGTAACGCGGGACGAGGCCGTCGACTCCCCACTCCCAGGTATCGCCGCCGTCCTCCGTGACCCAGACGCCGGCGGCCGAGATGCCGACCGCCATGCGCAGCGGATCGTCGGGCCAGAGGCATATCGAATGCAAGCAGAGGCCACCGGCTCCGCCCTCCCAGTCCTCTCGTCCCGGCACCTCCCAGAGCGATCGGTTCAGCGCCCAACTGCGGCCACCGTCCTGGCTGCCGAACAGGGCGGCGGGAGCAACCCCAGCCCATACCACGCCCTCCTCCTCTCCCGGTTGGATCGTCCAGACGCGTTGGACCGCCGCTCCGGTGTCGGTGGGGAATGCGGGACCTTCGGTCTGCTCCCAATCTCCAGCCGGGTCCTGCGCGACGTAAACGCGAGGGCCGTAGTTGGCATGCGTTACCGACGCGTAGTAATTGTTCGAAGCCGGAACCCCGACCGCGTATTCCACGGTTTGCCCCTCGAAGGCCCGCCCTGCTATATCAAAGCCGTCGTTGGGATCGCCCCTCAGAACAAACAGGCCTTTGCGCGTCCCGACGAGTAGCTCCAATTGATCGGCACCGCCGGAGATTGCGGGAAGGATGCGGATCTCGTCCACGTCGACGACGGGGTCGTCGAGGTCTGCCTCATCACCGTTGACGAAGATCTTGATGTGCGGCCGGATCCGGCCTAGTTCGTCAGTGACCCAGCCCGCGGTCGAAGGGTGGCGGCGCTCGAGGTCGCGGATGATCTGTCGGACGTCGCTCCCATCAAGGGCCACTGCTGCCCCACCGGCCAGATCGCGCAGCTGCGAAGGGAGATGGACGGTCGTCACGGCTCCAGATTACCCAGTGCTCTGGACCCGCACACTGGAACTGATCCGCAGAAGGCGTGGGCCTCGACGGCTAGCCCTTAGACGCTAAGGACAAGTCACGCCTGCACAGTGCTGATCTCTTAGGAGTTCGAGGTGCAGCTCCAGTCCCTTCACAGGATCAGGATCGTTGTCTTGGACACCATCGTGGAGCACGTTGCGCAGCATCCACGGGTCTTCATCAAGTCGATACAACTCTTCAAAGATTCGTGCACCCGTTTCGTCGTAGGACTCGATGTAGTAGCTATCGGGCCTCACGGTGGCGCGCCACGTAGGCACCTTAAGAACGTTCTTGAAGTATTCGATGTGCAGCCTTTCGCGGGGCGGATTCGTGAACGGCGACCGCCCGTCCATCGGCGGAAAGACTGGAAGAGGTACGCCGGCCGCCTCCAAGAACATGGGAGCAAGATCGATGTTGCTCACCAGACTCGTGTTGACTTCTCCGGCCGGAAATTGTGCGGGCCACCTGACGTACAGCGGGACCCTGACCGAGTTTCGATAGGGGACTCGTTTTTCTTTCCACCCGTGGTCCGACAACAGGTAGCCGTTATCGGAAGTGAACACAACAATCGTGTTGTCGGCCTCACCGAGCACCTCAAGCTTGTTCATGAACCTGGCCACCTGGTCGTCTACTGACATGAGAGTCCGAAACATCTTTGTGCGGAGCGCTTCGCCTTGGGAGGGGGTGTGGTGAACCATCCGCACCCATGGAGGCTTGTCTCTGCGGTCTTTCTCTCGTACCGACGGGGGTGGTCGCCAGCCCGGTACCGGCGCGCTCGCGTATTTGGGCTCAGGGTCGGTCGGAAGATGCGGAGCCTGAAAGCCGACCCACGCGTACCAGGGCGCCTCGTCGTTGAGTTCGTCGAACTCAGTGAGGAAGTCGAGAGTTCGGTTGGCGATGAAGGTCGTGCTGTAGCTCGGCTCAATACGGATCTCGCCCATGTCGTTCAGCGGAAAATCCCAGTACGGGAGGTTCTTGGTCCTCATGATTGCCCAGCGATCGAAGTGATCGGGACTGAGAGGGTTGCGTGAGTCGTCGCGGAACTGGTTGAGAAACTTGCCGACCGCGGCCGTCCGGTAACCGGCATCGTGCAGGTAGCGCTGAATGGTGGTGCTCTGGTCGAGATTGAGGCTGTTCTGCCGGCGAACCCCGTGATTGTGGGCATAGCGCCCGGTCATGATCGAAGCGCGAGAAGGACAGCACAACGGTGTCGGCACCATCGCGTTCTTGAAATTGATTCCACCGTCTCGAATCAATCGGGTGGTCTTAGGCATTACCTTGAGCGATTGCACAGGCTGGTCGTCGGTGACGATCAATAGGATGTTGGGAGGCATGGGGGCCTGGGCCTCGGGCCGCTCGGCCGGAATCACAGCAACTGAGAGCAGCGCCACGCATAGCGTCTGTGCAAATCGGGACAACGTAATACGAGGGAAGACCGCCCCACCTCCGTCCGAGTCTGGAAAGGCAAGGATATTACGATCCCGGCATCGGAGTGCCTCATCCCTCGATAACCCGCGCAAGACACTGGTTCGGCGGCTTGCTTCCCTCGGTCGCCTGATCCGTTTCGATCGACCCAGGATCGCGACGGTACGGCCAAATAAGTCTGGACACAGCGCAACATTTCGTGACTCTCGTGCGTGTTACTTAGTGAGAGTCTTTTTACGTGAGGAGGTCCGTGGCCAACGCCGAGCTCGCCGGATTCATAGACGCCGAGTATCCAAAGCTAATCGGAGCCCGAGAGCGTCTATCACCCGATCCGATTGAAAGATGGGCCCGAGGGCCCCGCGGTCAAGGCTTCGATCTACTGGACCGGGGCGATCCCTTCCCGCCTCGTGGCCGATTGCCACCTCGAGGTCCTGGATGAAAACGGCAACGTGCTTTTCGAGGGGCGAACCATAGAGAACTACTCTCCATCCGTGGAGGGGGCTCGCGACGGGGTGATGTGGGCCGAATACCCGGAAGACGTGGAGCAGGCAACCGACGCCCGCATGGCGTGTAATGAGTGGCGCTACGAGCCGCCGCCGGAGCCTCCCCAGCCGCCCGAGGGACCCATGCAAGTGGTTGAGTCTGGACGTTTTACGGATGACTGGGGAAACGAATCGGGCAAGCCATGGTACGTCGTCTCGCGCGCCGACGACGAAGAGTACTGCTGGCAGTTTCACGTGGGTGAACTTGAAGAGATAGAGGACAGCTTGGCGGGCGGGACATGCATTCCGCGACGCATGAAGTTAGACGAACACCTACTCGGCTGGGGCTTCAGCCAGGCGGAAGACAGGAAGCGCGCGGTCGCTTCGGGCCAGATCTCAGGGGACGTGGCGCGCGTTGAGGTTCGTTTCGATGACGGCCGCGTAGTCGCCGTCGATCCACTCGCGGCACCGGCCGAGGCTGATGTCCCGACACGCTATTTCGTCGCCTTCCTGCCGGGGACCCGCGGCGAGATCGTCGTACTGGACGCGCAGGGCGAGGTTCTGGAAAGACACCGTTTGTGCCCCGAGCGTTGCGTATCGCGCTCGGCAATTGACTGACAAAGACCGAACCTCGAAGGTGATCGAGTGGGCCCTGGCCAGCCTTGTTCAGGGCCAAGAAGGCAGCATCCACCATCGAAAAGTGACCGATGCGGGTCCTCAACCGTGTCTATAAAGACGATGGAAACCGTCGCCCCCGGATCCGATGAAAAACGATCGAGGAGCCACACTCGATGAGCTTCAGAGGGCAATCCTGTGGAATCTTGCCCAGGGTATGACCGGCTCTCAGGTCGCTCGCATCAACGCCGTCAGCGAGGCCACCATGAGGAGGGCGCTCCGAAAGGCCCGTCAACTCCTGGGGGCGGTCAACACGATCAACGCGATTTACCTGGCCGCGAAGAGGGGACTGATATGACTGTTTTCGGTCATGCCCGACGGCAGGACAGCCATCCCCGCCTACCGAATTCTGCACCTATGAGCCATGGGGCTCCGTCATTTGAGCATTCATGGGAAGAACTGCGCCCCCGACTCGAACGGATGTTGCGGCAGCGCGGGGCCGAGCCTCACGTAGTGGACGATGTCGTCCAAGAAACGGCCTTACGGCTCCTTGGTGCATGGGATCGGATCGATGGCAATGAACCTCTCTGGCCCCTGGCTCGCACCATCGGCCGCAATTGCCTCGCCGATAGATATCGCGGTCCGGTCGTCCTGCCGTTGGCCGACCTTCCAGACCGGCCCGATCCCCAGGAGCTAGAGGAACGAGGGCTCGCCCGCGCTCGGCTGTCGAAGGTGCAGACCGCACTGCAGATCCTTCCGCCCAACGATCGGTCGATCCTTCTGGCTGAGGTGGGGGTCGGGCCTCGGGTCCACAACTCATCAGCTTCGAAGATGGCACGCCTACGAGCGCGAAAGCGACTGCACGAAGTCATGGACCGGATCGCAACCGCGTTCTCTGGCGTATCCGTGACGTGGCGCAAGGTTTACGTCTGGCTGAACTCACAATCACCTTCCGACCTCCAAGCCGCCGCCACATCGGGGACAGGTCTGGTTGCAGCCCTATCCGTCGTCTTCATTGCCTTCGGGTCCGGCGATAGCGTGGTTGTTAGTCCTTCTCCTCATGGGAAGGAGGTCCATGGGCAGAAGGTCCATGCCGCGCGTCCCAATCTCGAAGATCACCCGCGCTCAAACGCAAATGGTCAATCTCGTCGCGACACCTCCATGTCCCGAGGCAGCGACGCCGCCCTACAAGCTCGAGATGGGAGCACCGTCTCCGATCCGACTCCAGCTTCGTCAAGTGCTTCTTCCGAGGACACAGTTGCAGAGGCAGGTCCCGTCCGAGCGAAAAGCGGCGAGGGGAAAGGCCATCGATATTCGGCCGTTTGTGTTGGAGGCGAGTCTGAACGAGGGCCGGTAGCCGAGGTCAGCGTGATCATCTCGGACGAAAGCCACGATCCCGACGATGACCCAGAGCCCTGTTCTTAGAAAGGAGTGAGCGATGAGATCGATGGGACGCCCCACGTTATTGCTCGTTTGCATGCTCACTGCGGGGATGGTCGCTGCGCCTTCTGCGGATGCCCGTAAGCCTGAGAAACCGAAGCGGGTTGTGCGCCATGTAGAGGCCCGCTACGACTCGCCCGCCGTCGGTGCTCAGGGTCAGGGCGGGGGCGTGTGCGTGGACCAAACAGGTTCCGATCCCGTCGAAGGGTTGGGCTGCGTCGCGTTTATGGCCAGACCTACGGAGTACTTCATCGAGGTCCAGGTCGTTGACACCCTAGGACTGCCGGTTCCGGCGTGGGTCCAGACCGAGACCGATCACGTTCGGGTGTGCGGCGGCACGGCGAAGCCGATCCGGGTGGAGCCCGGGACCGAGAATGTCGTGTGGGTGTTTGCGGCGTGGTCGGGCATAGGCCCGCCCTGTCCGGGCACGGCAACGCGCGGGGTGATCAGGGCGTCCTTTTCCAACCGCAGATAGATAGACGGGAACGTGGGGCAATGAGGCGGCTCAGGGCGGCCCTGGTTCTTCTGATTCTGCAGGCCGTCTTTTTATCCGGATTGTGGATCCCGGTTAACTTGGGTCAAGGTGAGACCGGCGGGAAAGGTGGTCGAACCGTCGCTCATCGCGCTGGCGGTCGGCGCGTTGCTTTCCCTCGGGGTGCGATTCCTCGTGTGCGAGTGTCTCGAATAGGATTGCCCGCCGGCGAACCCACGCTCGGCGTCACCCGCAATGGAGACGTCTTCTACACGGCACTCCAGGACAGCACCCGCGTCGAAATCATGCGTTCGACAGACGGTGGCAAGGTTTGGGACGTCGTCTCTCCGACGTTGCCGACCGGTGGAAATGCCCACCTGCTTTCACTAGACCCGTACTTGTACGCGGATCGGGCGACCGGGAGGGTATTCACGATAGATCTGACAGTCGCCTGCAGCTATCTATCCTTCTCTGACGACCACGCAAAGACGTGGACCACCAACCCGCTTGCATGTGGGCGACCGATAAACGACCACCAGACCCTCTTCGCCGGCCCTCCCGCTGTATCTCGCACCGTTGGATACGAGAACATCGTGTACTACTGCTTCCAGGACGTCATTACGTCTTCTTGCTCGAAGTCGCTCGATGGAGCACTGACGTTCGCGCCTACGGGTGCGCCCGCGTTCCCGCCGGGAGCCGGGCCCTGTTTCGATGGTGGACTACACGGACACGGAGTGGTTGGTGCTGACGGAGCGATATACCTGCCCAAGGAGCACTGCGACCAGCCATACCTTGCCATTAGCACCGACGAGGGGGTCACATGGGGGCGCGTTCAGGTCGCCGACAACGGCGGTCAACAGGATCCAACTGTGGACGTCGATTCCAGGGGCAACATCTACTACGGCTGGATCTCAGATGATCTGCTGCCCTACCTGTCGGTGTCGCGGGATCGTGGGAGGACGTGGAGTAAGCCCTTGATGATCGGAGCACCGGGTGTCCTGCGGACAAACCTGCTGACGCTCGACGTGGGGACACCGGGCCGAGTGGCGTTCCTCTACATGGGGACGGAAGACGCCAAGTCGCCGACTACCTGGAACGGATACATGGGAATGACGATCGACGCCCTAAGCCGAAGTCCGATTTTCTATACAGGCAGGGCTAACCGTGAGGCGGATCCACTCAAGCGGGGTGATTGTGGACCGGGGCCGTGCGGCGAGGAGGTGCTCGACTTTCTCGACGTCGTGATTGCCCCCGATGGAACCGTGTGGGGGAGTTTCGTCGATGCCTGCGACACCCGATGTGCCAGGACCGGGTTCGCGGGCGGTCGGGAAGGTATTGCCGCCCACTTCATTGGAGGACCACAACTTAAGTCTTAATCGTCGAGCTGATCGTGATTCGCGCCCGACCAACAGGAGGTGGCCCGCTGCGTCGAAGTCGGCGGCGCGGGACACGTCTCGTGGCGAAGAGGCTCGGCGCCGACAGGATACGAGCCGAGGCCCTCCAGGCGATAGACCGCCGGAACTGTGCTGAACGATCGCTCAGGCCTTTCGTGACCTGGGGAGCCGACGATCTGTAGGGTTGTAAAGCAGGAGAATCGGACAAAAGATCGAAGGGACGAGGGAGGCCCCTTAGTCGCCGGGAGGTTCGACAGAATTGCGCAGAGTCACGTTGTGGCTGCTTACAATCCTCGCCGTTGTGTCCTTCGCTGGCCCAGTCGCTGGCTCCCAGGTTTCCAGAACAGTGGAGAGGCAGTACACGGGACCGCACGGTGTCATCATCGGTGACTCGTTTCAAGCTGAGGCCTACCAGGATCTGGTTCAGGGCCTGGCCGAGTTTAGAGCCCGTACGGCCGAATCCTCTGTAACGCTCAAGATCAAGGATGACCTCGGTCGTCCCGTCCGGGGCCACATTCACGTCGACAGGGACGGGGATGGGAAAGTGGATGTGGCACGAGACTTCTGTGAGACCACTCCGCGGCCGCTCTCTATTACGCCGCGTTCGAAGCTGCGCGTGTGGGTCATGTCTGGCACCTGCCCCGACGGAACGCTAGCGTTCGCGACCAGGGGAACGGTTACTGCAATTTTCCGCAGATAGACCAATTGCAACGGTCGTCATCTATTCCGCAAAATGTGCCTTTGCGGAAATAAACGTAGAGAGAAAGGCGTTCGCTTTTTAATCATCCGACCGAATCTACAAGTCAATCGACAGACTGAAGCGCCAGTACCCCCCTTGTCCGCTGCCACACCCCTGCCTGTCCGGCCATTCTGCGAAAGCCTCGTAGAAGTACTCGCCGGGTCCGGGACGCTGAAAAACAGCATCCCACGCAAGCGTGCTCCCATCGTTGCCCTTTCGGCGTTTCAATACGAAATTAATCTGTTCCGGACTCCCCAGCAGAACGTCCTCGCCCACCCGTATGCCCCGCCACTCCGTGATGGAAACCTCCATGGGCCTGTGGTGCTTTTGGAAACTGATCCGCGCTTTCTCCCCCCGAACCACCTCCATGGCCGAGGGGAAGTCCCCGGGCCCAACTTCGTTCCAACCAACGCACTTGTCATCGGTTCGGTCGACCCACCAGATCTCTCTGGGCACCCCGTCCTGGCGCAGGCGCTCCGCCCTAAGCCTCACGATCGGTGCATCATGATCGTGAGCATGAGCGATACCGCTGTACGCAGCCATCCCAGACAGGAGGAGCCCAACTCCAGCTACCAGTCCTAAAGCCCTGACGTTCGAAACTCGTCTCTTCATTCTCCTTCTAGATTAGTGGTCCCCCACAGATTTCCTCCATGGCCAATGGCTGATCTCTCTACGCCATCCCCGCCCTCGAGCAGCGACTCGGTGAGCCTTGCTGTCAACGAGATACACGTCGGGACCAACACCAAGAAGGAGGATGCCGTGAAGCGGAGCAGCGTAAATCCGTGGCAGTGGTCACTCGAGCTCGGATACAACCAGGCGGAGCTGGTCGAAGGCCAAACGAAGGTGCTCTTATGCGCGGGCCAGACCTCGGTTGACGGCACCGGGGCACCCCAACACTCCGGTGAGAACGATTGCCCGCTCTTTGCGCATGAGCACAAGACCCGGTCCCAGCGCAGGCGGGTTTCAGCGATGAACTCAGCTATCTGGTGGGTTCTTCCGTGCACGGATGTACGAAGTGTGCCTTACCCCGTGCCCCCGGCAAGGCACTCCTTACATCTGTGCAGGGGCGACCTGGGCTTTCGCGACGCCGCCTGATCATCGACGGAGGCACGGTAAGCGGACTCGATCGAGCGCTCCGCGCTCAGAACGGGTACTCGTCCTTGCGCCAGGCGCGCGGCTCCTCCGGCTGCGGCTTCGGCGTCCGCTCAAGCAGCATGTTGAAGAAAGGAGCGACGAACGGATCGGGCGCCACCACTGTGTAGGTGTGGTAGACGGTCCCGTTCTCGCGTGCGAAAGCGATGTAGCTCGGGGCCTCGCGCAGACCGTCTTTGAGCTCCGCGCCAACCTGCTCCGACCATTCCTGGAGCCAGTCCGGCGGGTTGTCGAGCATCTCCTGGACCTCGGGGATCTGCTGTGCCTGCTCTTCGGTCAACGCAAGCCCGAAGTCGAACGGGAACTCGGTCCCGTACGTCGAGACGTAGGGGAACTGCCAGCCCATTCGCTTCTTGTAGGCGGCGAGGCGGTCGATCGGTGCCCGCGAGAAGCAGAGGAACGTGACGTCGCGCTTGTTCAGATGGATCACCTGGCCGTCGAACCCGTCCGCGAGGCTCGTGCACCCGGGGCATGCCCCGACCTCGTAATCCGGTCCGTACATGACGTTGTAGGCGAGGAGCTGCGACCGGCCATCGAACAGCTCGGCGAGGGTCTTCTTCCCCTCGTCGGTGTCGAACTCGTACTCCTTCTCGACCGGGACCCAGGGGAGTTCGAGCCGCTTCCTCTTGATCTCCTCGTTTAGCTCGGCGTGTTCCGCCTCGAGCTTCGCCAGCTCGTCGCGTGCGCCCTGCCACTCGTCGCGCGTTCCGATCTTGTGCCCAGCCATCTCGTTCTCCTCCTATGAGCTCGACCGCTTCGACCGATTCGACGTCTCGGCCTCAAGTTACTCCGACACCAACTACGACTCCAGATCGCCCGCAAACTCACCGCGATCGCGAAGATCGCCGGAAAACGGACCGTTTTCCCAGGATGGTGCACAGATTTAGGAGGGCCCCCGGCGGGTTCGTCCGCTTTTGCTTACGCATTAGCGTGGTGCGCGCCACGGGCGCCAGGGGGAACCTCGCTTCGTCGGCGGTGCCCCCGGAATGATTCGTACCAGAAGGGAACGCGCACGACCAGCGGTTTCGTGCGGCGTGCTGGTGATTTCGGGAGGATTTGAGGTTCCGAAATCGCCTTGGGGGCGTTGACTCCCCGCGGGAGTTCCTCGCGTGTCCGCAGCGGTCGCTCGGATTTCCGATCCCCCTCGAATTCCCGATCCCGTCGATCGGGCCAGAGGTAAGCGGTTGAAAGTGATCCTTCCGATTTCTATCCGATATCCATCCGCCCGAAGAGAGGGCAGCTTCCCACCTGCCTGAGTTCTGAAGGCACTTTCGTGGACAAGGCGGCCGACGTACTCTGTCGCAATGGATAGTAAGGGACTCATCGAGACGATTCGGCGAGCGGTGATTGGCGAGGACGAGGTAATCGTTGGACCTTTCGGCCCCCGTCGTGTGACCTACGCGGACTACACAGCATCTGGTCGGGCCCTCACGTTCATCGAGGATTTCATTCGCGACGCAGTCCTACCGCTATACGCAAATACGCACACGGAGACATCCGGTACAGGTCTCCAGACCACCCGTTTCCGTGAAGAGGCCCGGACGATCATTCGTGAGTCCGTAGGGGGAACAGAGGATCATGCAGTGATCTTTTGCGGATCGGGGTCAACGGGCGCGATCGACAGGTTGCTCAATATCCTCAACCTGAGGGTCCCGAATGATCTCGATCGGCGTTACCACCTTTCCGAGGTCATCCCGGATGACGAGAGACCCGTGGTCTTCATCGGTCCCTACGAGCATCATTCCAACGAGCTCCCGTGGCGAGAATCGATAGCCGACCTCGTTGTGATCGGTGAGGACTCAAACGGCATGATCGATCAGAATCAACTTGCGCGCGAACTCACTCGTTTCCAGGACCGTTCGCTAAAGATCGGAAGCTTCTCGGCCGCGTCGAATGTCACCGGGATCGTGAGCGACACGAAAGGGATAGCGAGCCTGCTGCACGAGCACGGAGCACTTTCTTTTTGGGACTTTGCAGCAGCAGCTCCCTACGTGGATATCGACATGGGATCCGCGCCGAAGGGTTCCTGGTACAAAGACGCGATCTTCATCTCCCCCCACAAGTTGATCGGGGGGCCCGGTACCCCCGGGGTGCTCGTGGTCAGGAAGAACTTGCTAACGAACGGGGTACCGGCGGTTCCGGGCGGGGGCACGGTGGCGTACGTAAATCCCGCCGAGCATCGCTATCTTGACGATCCGGAGCACAGAGAGGAGGGGGGCACTCCCGCCATCGTCGAGTCGATCCGGGCGGGCCTCGTTTTTCAACTCAAGCAAGCCGTCGGTGCGGAGGAAATAGAGCGGAGGGAAGAATCCTTCATCCGGCGAGCCATCGCGTCGTGGGACAAGAACCCCAACATCGAGATTCTTGGCAACCACGACGCGAAGCGACTCTCGATCGTGTCATTCGTCGTGCGACATGACAGTCGATATCTGCACCACAACTTCGTAGTAGCACTGTTGAACGACCTCTTCGGTATCCAGTCGCGCGGCGGTTGTTCCTGTGCCGGTCCTTACGGGCATCGTCTCTTGGGGATAGATATCGAGCGATCACATCGGTTCGAGCGAGAGATTGCACGCGGCTGCGAGGGGATAAAGCCCGGATGGGTTCGGATCAACTTCAACTACTTCATCTCCGAGGCCGTCTTCAGTTACATCCTCGAGGCGCTCCATCTGGTCGCGACCCACGGACAGCGCCTATTGCCGCACTATGGCTTCGAGCCGCAATCCGGCCTGTGGTTCAACAGGGTTGGGCTTGCCGAGCCTCCGATGAGCCTGAGGGATCTCTCGTATGAAACGGGCAGGCTGACCTACGCGCCTCATCGGAGGAGCGAGCCGGAGTCGGTGCTACAGGATTATCTTCGCTATGCACGTCACATCTTGGAGGAGGCGGATATCCGAGATCTCGGGCCCGTTGCCATGCCGAAACTCAGCGACGACTTTGAGCATTTGCGCTGGTTCACGCTGCCAGAAGATGTCTTGCCGACCCCCACCGCCGACCTCTCGTAGGTTCCTGCTCGACGCCGCTGACTGCACTCTTGACCGACCTTGCGTCCCGGGTTGCGCCCAGCGCGACTGGCGACGCAAAGTAGGACATGGGAGAGCCTGCACAGGAGGGAAACAATGAGCGCAAAGAAGGCCACGCGGAAGTCCGCCAAGAGAACCACCGGCAAGGCGTCCAAGGGCTTCACGCCCGAGGAACGAGCCGCGATGAAGGAGCGCGCCAAAGAGCTGAAAGCGGCCGCGAACAAGGCGGACGACGAAAGAGCCGTGCTCGCGAAGATCGCCGAGATGCCGGAACCGGATCGCTCCATGGGCAAGCGACTCCATGCCATCATCAAAGCCGCCGCGCCGGCCCTCTCGCCCAAGACCTGGTACGGGATGCCCGCGTATTACAAGGACGGCAAGGTGGTCTGCTTCTTCCAAAGCGCGGACAAGTTCAAGTCGAGGTACGCGACGTTCGGCTTCAGCGACACGGCGAACCTCGACCAAGGCGCCATGTGGCCGACCTCCTTCGCGCTGAAGGAGTTGACCCCCGCCGTAGAGGCAAAGATCGGCAAGCTCGTGAAGAAGGCAGTGAGTTGAGCCCCGCTCCTGAAACCCCGCTCCCACGAGCTCGCGTCTGCGGCAACCCGGCAGGTGTGTGCGAGAACCCCCAGGCTTTGATGGATCGGCTACAAACTCGTGATCGCGAGATTCCCCGCATCGCGAACGACCTTCTCCGAGCCGGGCGCGACGTCTTGAATGGTCCGATACGTGATCTTCTCGAGGTCGATACCCAGGGCGGCAGCATCGTCGGGCAGCAGCTGCTCGAGGAGCTGTTTTGAGACAATGGTCTCGTCCGGTCCCGCCAGCTCCTGGATTCTGGCGGCTTCGTTGACCTCGTCTCCGAGCGCCGATACGTCAAGTCGGCTCCCGGGAACGAGTTGGCCCATGTAAAGGCTC
>JALZEK010000005.1 GCA_030862065.1 Actinomycetota bacterium
GTTCGAGACCCATAGCGGCGCGGATCCGATCGATCACTACGTTGGGGGTGGGAACCGCGTCGGCCCCCTCGCCCTGGATCCCGTCCACCCCCACGAGCCTCAAACAGGCTCGCTCGATTGAAACCGTGGTCTGCGAACGCGCCAGATCGACGATCGGACGAGCGATTTCCGACGCGAGCTGACGACATTCCTCGATGGCCTCGGCCTCGACCCGCAGCCGGCCGATCGGCCGGGCGAACTCCCTGCCCTCTTTCACCGGCGTTCGCTCTCCGTCGTCGGCCACACCCGCTCCCCCGCCACCCAGGTTTCCAGTACCTCGGTTTTGGTGAGTTCGTGTTCGTCGACCTCCAGGGGATCGCGATCGAGCACCGCGAGGTGGGCGAGCTTTCCAACCTCGATCGTCCCCGCGCCCTTTTCGCGTCCCGCCAGTTCGTGAGCTCCTACGGTGTGCGCGGCCAGAGCCTCGGCCGCCGACATCCGCTCGTCTGGAACGTGATGGGCTCTAAGGGCCGACATCTGCAGGAAGGGGTCGAGAGGGGTCACCGTGGAGTCCGAGCCCGCGCCCACCACGAGCCCGGCGCGCGCCATAGACGCGAACCGGTTCATCTGAAGTGCCCTCGGGACGCCGATCCGACGAGCGTAGAGCCTGTCCTCGCCGCCCCAGAACGCGTCGAACGCGGGCTGCACGCTTGCCCGAAGCCCGAGTCGCGCCGCCCTTTCGATGTGATCGTCGGTCGCGCATTCGAAGTGTTCGATCCTGTGGCCGAGGGCGCGCACGGCCTCGATCCCTGCCTGTGCGGCAACCGCCTCCCAAGCCGTGAGGGCCTGCTCGACGGCGGCGTCGCCAATAGCGTGCACTCCGGTCTGAAGATCGGACCGCTGCGCCTCGCCGAAGAACTCGCGCAGCTCCTCGTCGCTCCTGTAGGAGACACCGGTGGCCGAAGATCCCGATGGCGGCGAGTCGACGTAGGGGTCTTTCATCCACGCGGTGTGGGAGCCGAACGAGCCGTCGAGGAAGAGATCGCCGCCGATGCGGGTCAAACCCAGATCGGTGACCCGCCCGATGTCGGTGGTCGCGACGTAGGTAACGACCTCGAGCGGAGCCCTCTCCACGAACGCGAGGAAGCCGGACAGCGAGTCCCATCCCCTCCACTCCTGGACGAACATCTCGTGGACCGAGCAGATCCCCTTCGCCAGAGCGAGATCGACGGCGGCCTCGAGCGCCCTTGTCACCTGGGCGGGGGGCAGGCTCGCCTCGAACCACCGCCAGGCCAGCGCGGCCCCCCGTTCGCGCAGGTAACCGGTGGGCGCGCCGGTCTCGTCGCGGTCGACTCCCTCGACGTCGTTTAGATCGAGGGCCCGCACCAGCTCGGTCGACGCGACGCACGAGTGCATGTCGGCGCGCATGAGCAGCGCAGCGCGCCCGCCTACCGCTTCGTCGAGGTCGGTCGCGAGTATCGGAGCGTCGAGCGGGTCCTCGAAGTTCCCGCCGAACAGGATTGCCTCTCCGTCGGCGGTGCGTTCCGAGAAGGAATCGAGGATTCGGCGCGCCGAACGCTGTCCTCTGAAGTCCATTCCCGCCGCGTAAAGCCCGGTGGCGGGAAGATGGACGTGCGCGTCGCAGAACGCGGGGACGAGGACCGCGCCGTCGAGATCGAAGACGCGATCGGCCAAGGGCTCGGGGGCCTCGCTGCCGATGCCGGCGATGGTCTGATCCTCGACCAGGACCCAGTCGGGTCGATCAAGTGTTCCCGTTCGGATCCGGCCGCCCCGGATCAAGGTCGTCGTCACTTTGAGAAACGCTCCATGAGCCTCGGATCGCTGCGGACCAGGTCGAGCCCCAGCCGGGCGTGGCCGGGGACGAAGCCGTTGCCGATGATCATCTGGCACGACCTGCCCAAGCCTTCGGCTGTGAGGGCGGCGGTGGTGAACGAAGTGGCCATCGAGAAAAAGACAACCCGACCCCCGTCGTCCGCGGCCATGATCGCACCCCCCTCGCACCCCCCGACGTTGGTGCAGACGAAAACGAGATGTGCGTAGGACCCCTCGAAGGCCTCCGTCACCGCGTCGTGCACGGCGATAGCGTCGGTGCAATCGACGGCGATCGCCTCGGCACCGGCGTCCTTGGCGGCCACCACGGTCTCCTCCGGCCAGCACAGCCCGAGCACGCGTCCCTCCGGTCCGACGGCCCGGCTCGCCTGAGCGCTCGCCAGCATGCCCGACTTCCCACCCGCACCCATTACCACTACTCGCATCCCGGGCGCGGCCAGGCGAGCGGCCCACGCCGGCGCGCCGCACACATCGAGAACTCCGAGCACCACCTCGTCCGGAAGGTCGTCGGGAACCGAAGCGTAGATTCCCGAACCGAAAAGAATGGCCCTACCTTTGACCCGGACCTGTTCGGAATCGGGCGTCAACTCGATGATCTCGTCGAGGACCAGCGGGGTCAGGGTCAACGAGACCAGGGTCGCTATGCGGGTTCCAACGGCGGGCTCGAGACGATGGTCGCCAAGTTCTGAGACCGTGCCCACCAGCATCCCGCCAGACCCCGTCACGGGGTTGTGAAGCTTTCCTCGTTCCTTGACGATGCTCAGGATCCGCTCCCCCATTGCCGCGGCGTCGCCACCGGCCTCGTCGCGTATTTGCTTGAACGACGCGGAGTCGACGTTCAGATACTCGACCTCGATTCCCATCTCCTCGGGATGGAGAGGGCGGGCCGTGTCCAGGACGCGCGCCTGTTGGGGGAGAACCCCTCTCGGCTCCAGCGATCGGTGCGTTCCGAACCTTTCCAAGTGCTATAAGGCTACGCGGTGACCGGGTCCGCGGCACGGGCCGCCCAGTAGCGCCGGCCCTCTTCTTCGAGCGTGTAAACGGGGTCGTAGTACTCGTGCGCCGTGCTGAGGGCGTCTTCGTCGTCGTACTCGATACCCGTTCGATAGTTCTTGGTCCAGTAGGAGATTCCCCGCACGCGGTCGTAGGAGTCGACCTGGTCGACCCATCGCTTGCCAACGTAAGGAACGTCGCACACGATCCTGGGCGTGGCGAACCCGGGCAGGTAACCCATTATCGAATGCTGTAACTCCTGGGCCTCGTGCACGGCCAGCCGCCAATGCTCCGAGTTGGGGATCATGTCGCACATATAGAAGTAGTAGGGCATGATCTTCGCTCCATCCAGGAGGGCGAAACTCAGGTCGAGAAGTGCCTTTTGACTGTCGTTCACGCCGCGCAGCAAAACCCCCTGATTTCTCACGTCTCTGAACCCCATCGAGTGCAATCTCTTGGTCACGGCCGCCACCAACGGGGTCACGGAGGCCGCGTGATTGATGTGGGCGTGGACGGCCAGATCGACGTCGTACTCGAGTGCCTTGGTTGCTATTCGTTCGAGTCCAGACAGGACTTCGTCCTGGAGGAAATGTTGGGGAAGGCCCATGAGGCCCTTTGTCGCGAGTCTAATGTCTTTGATGTGCGGGATCTCGATGAGGTCGGTCACGAACTCCTCGAGGTGCGCGATCGGCAGATTGGCGATGTCGCCGCCCGACACAACCACGTCCCGCACGCTCGGCGTTTTCCTCAAGTACTCGAGGATGGCCAGATATCTATCGCGCTGTTTCATCTCGAAGCGGTGCTTGACCACTTGGGGGACGTTGTTTCCGATGAGGTCCATGCGCGTGCAGTGTCCGCAGTACTGCGGGCACGTGGTCAGCAATTCCGCCAGCACCTTCGTCGGATAGCGGTGGGTCAATCCCTCCGCGGCCCACATGTCGGCCTCGTGGAGGCTGTCGCGACGGGCCATAGGGTGGCTCGGCCATTCGGCGTCACGATCGTCGAACGCCGGCAGCATGTAGCGACGTATCGGATCGGACCACAGGTCGTGCTGATTCATCGTGTTGAGCATTTGGGGCGGGACGAGCATCGACATCGTCGCTCGTTCCTGCTGGTCTTTTTCGATCGAGGCCACGAGGTCCTCGGGTATGAGGGGGCCGAACACATCCTTCAACTGGGCCAGATTCTTCACGGTGTGGCGCCGCTGCCACTTCGCGCTGGCCCACTCCTTCGGGCTCACGTCCTTGTAGGCGGGCAGGCGCCGCCAGTCGGGCTCTACCAGTTCCGCAGGCCTGTACGAGTACGGCTGAGAGGCGGCCTGGGCCCTGCCTCGTAGCGGTGTCGCCTGAGCAACCGCGTCCATCAGTCCTCGCTTGTGTACGACTTCCTTGATTATGGTTCGACCGATGGCTAGTCTATCTGAACGTAATTTGGCAATCTACTGGGTTTAACGAAGGATGTTCGGATGGATGAGATTGACCGTCAGATCGTCGCCGTGCTCGAAAGAGACGCTCGGAAGTCCTACGGCGAGATCGGGAAGCTGGTCGGGCTCGCCGCGTCGTCGGTGCACGAACGGGTGCGAAAGCTCGAGCGACGGGGAGCGATCCGCGGCTATCGCGCCGAGCTCGATTTCGACGAGGTCGGCCTTCCGATCACCGCGTTTGTGAGCCTCGCGCTCCGGGCCGCCTCCCCCACCGAGATACCGGCCCGGGTGGCGGAGTTCCCGATGGTCGAGTCGTGTTACTCGGTGGCCGGGGACAACTCCTATCTTCTGATCGTGCGAGCGCCGACCACGCGCGACCTCGAGGAACTGCTGGATGCATTGAGGAGCAAGCTTGAGGTCGTGACCAAGTCGACGATCGTGTTGTCGACCCCGTTCGAACGGCGGCCGCGTCTCTAAGCGACTTTCGCTGTATAAGTTCGTCTCTGCCAGAATGTTTCCTAGGTGAAGACTTCGGCTGAGATCTTTTTGTCCGTTGTGCTCGTGATCGCGGGCTGTTCCAGTGATTCCCCGCCCGAGAGCTCTGCCGATCGAAGACCCTCTGCGAATGAATCCACGCCCGCTTTCACTTCCAGGCCAACGGGGCTTATGAGGGGGATGTCCTTGTCGCTTCCCCTGGCAAGGAGTTGCAGCAAATCACGCACTACAGGAGGACGGCCGGCTATCTTTTCGATTGGTCGCCTATTGGAGACAGGATCCTGCTGGGTCGGGCGATGCAGTATGGAGGGTGCGGCAGCGTAAACGGTGAGATCTATGCGGCCGATCCCGACGGGAGAAACCCACTTCGCCTGACGAAGAACAGATGCGCCGACATAAACGCGGATTGGTCGCCCGACGGTCGCAGGATTGTGTTCTCATCCGACCGCCGCGGTAACAATCTCGACATATACACGATGCGGCCAAATGGGACCAACATAAGAAGACTTACGACCTACAGGGGTGAAGATTCAGACCCGCGCTGGTCGCCCGACGGACGAGAAATCGCCTACGTGCGCGGTCCCGGAGAAGACGCCATAAACCACAGCGCGGCCAACATCTTTGTCATGCGTTCCGACGGGTCGCATGTACGCAAGATCACGCGGTTCGATCGGGAGCTTGAATCGCCTGCGTGGTCACCCGACGGACGTCGAATCGCCTTCATCTCTGGAGTGGATGTCTACGTGATGAAAAGTGACGGCTCCCGGAGGAGACTCATTGTCGACCGGCAGACCGTGCGGCGGTTGATTAACTTCAGGATCTCTTGGGATTCGGTGGATTGGAGACCCGATCCGAGTTAGCGGCTACCCGGCTTCTTGTTTCAGCCGATAGTGTTTCCGCCTTCTTCTTTCCACCGACGCGAAGTGTGACGTAGACCACACCCGTGGCGAGTTCTGCTGCCCGGTGGAGTCAGGAGTTAGACAAAAAAAATCGCCAAATTTTTTTTCTGCAGGCGGCCATTTCGCAGCAAAAAGTGTCGCAGGGCCTTTTCATAATCACGACCATGGAATCCGAGATTCTTCACCAGGCCACCGAGCTGCTGGAAAAAGCAAACGCCAAGCTCGAGCCCGAGCTGTTGACCGCACCCGATGCCCGAAAACTGCTCGCGGCCTACGCCCGGGCCGAGAAGCTGGCCGCCTTCGGTGTGGCTGCCCTGGCCCGCAAGCTCGACAACGCCTCCGCTCTGGCCCGGGTCACCGGGACCTCGGTGGGCAAGGCCAAGGCCGTGGTCGACACGGCCAGGGTGTTGGGCCACTCGGAGGATCTGAGCTCGGCCTTAAAGCACGGCGACATCTCGTTGGACCAGGCGAACGAGATCGCCACGGCCGAGCGGTCCTCTCCCGGGGCGGCAAAAGACCTCGTGAAGGTGGCCAAAAAAGAGGCCTTCCACGTGCTCAAGGACAAGGCCCGGGCCACCAAGCTCGAGGCCGAACAGCACAACGGCCTCGCCGCTCGCCAGCGAGCCGCCCGCTTCGCCCACAGCCATTCCGACGAGCTCGGCATGGTCCACATCGATCTCGCCCTGGAGCCCCACGTGGGAACCCCGATCGTCAACCGGGCCGAGGCGGAGGCCGATCGGCTCAACAAAAAGGCCAGGACAAAGGGAGAAGCAGAGCCCTTCGAGCGCCACCTCGCCGATGCCTACGCCGCCCTTCTGTCCGGGTCGGGCAGGGGGCGGTCCCGTCGACCGGAGCTGGTCGTTCTGGTGAGCCACGAGGTCGCCCGCAGGGGCTGGACCGAGGTGAAAAAAGGAGAGGTCTGCAAGATCCCCGGGGTCGGCCCGGTCTCTCCCCAGGTGGCCAAAGAGATCGCCCAAGACGCCTTTTTGAGCGGGCTCTTTTACGACGGCAAGGACCTCCGCCACCTTCGCCGCTGGACCCGCAACACTCCGGTGGAGGTCCGCCTGGCGTTGGAGCTAGGAGAGCCTCCCGAATTCGACGGCATCAAATGCGTCGATTGCGGTAACCGTTTTAGAACCGAGAACGACCACGTCCAACCGCACTGCGTCCTGGGACCAGCCTCGACCGACAACCTCAAGCCGCGCTGCTGGCGTTGCCATCGGGAAAAGACCAAGCGCGATCGCCGCGCCGGTAGATTGAGGCCCGCCAAGACGAGCGATCGCCGCGCCGGCAGATTGAGGGCAGCCGAAACCTGAACGCGCCGGGCGGGGCGCGAGCCGCTGAAACGGGGCCGCGTCCGGAAGGCGAAGCCGATGAAACCTGATCGCGTCTGAAAAGCGAAGCGCTGAAACCTGACCGCTCCGACCGACTGAGATTGCCCGTGGCGTAGAGTGCCGGCACATCTCGAAGCTAGATACCTAAGTCTTCTCCGCCTTCGGGATAACGACCTCCTGGGCTATCAGTTTCAGCGACGCCGCCGTGGGGATCGCCATCAGCGCGCCGACGAAGCCGAGAAGGCTTCCTCCGACCAGCGCGGCCAGCAGTACTGCGGCCGGCGAAACGTCGACGGCCTTGGTCATCACCTTCGGCGCAATGATGTAGTTCTCGATCTGCTGGTACACGAGGAAGTAAACGAGCGTGGCGATCCCGAGTCCCGTCGATGTGAAGAAGGCGACGATCACCGCAGGTATTGCGCCGAGCGTCGCCCCGACGAGTGGGATCAGGGAAGCGATTGCGACCCACAGCCCCAGGGCCACGGGGAAGGGAACTCCCGCGATCGCCAGGAAGATGAACGCCAGGCTTCCCGCGATCAGGGCGACGGTGACCTGACCGGCGATGTAACCACCGATCTTTTCGAGTATCGGGTCCATGAGTTCTTTAACGCGGGCTCGCCTGCTCGCGGGCACCAGGCGAAGCGACCCCGCCCTTATTCGAGAGAGGCTGAGCAGGAAGTAGATCGTCAGCACTAGAACGGTAAGAGTGTTGAACAGCGCCGCGAGCACCGAACCCGCCACGCCGAGCACGCTCCCAAAGGAGCTGCCGATGGTGGAGGGGATCTTATTGACGGCATCCTGGAGTTTGGTCGAGATCTGCTGATCCTGGACCCATTCCTCGATGCGCGGGTTCCTCTCGGATAAATCCTGCACATACTCCGGGAGATTGGTGGCGAAGTTCGTTACCTGCTTCACGAGGGGCGGCACGACGGCCAGAGCGAAACCAACGATGAATAGAAGGGCCGCCAAGAAGATCGTGGCTACGGCAAAGCCCCGCCGCATCCCCCATTTCTCGAGCCTGCGAACGGCGGGATCGAGCCCAACGGCAAGAAAGCCCGCTATGAGGACCAGTATCAGAATCGAGCGCACGAGGTAGGCGGCATAGAGCAGTATCAGAACCGCCACCACCGTGAGCACTACGCGCACGACCGTTCGGGTTGACGGTCGCTCGTGGGCAGCCGTGGCCATGGGCTCACGTAACCATGCAGCGCAAAGCAGAAGGCGGATTTTGATCCCAGCGAGGTCCTGGCGACTGAAGCCTCGGAGACGGGGAGCATGTCGATGGACGCCTCGAATAACGGCCGGCGCTGGACCGGTACGCTTCAGATATGCAAAGCAAACAGGGCGGGAGGTGACACATCGTGGGTGACCTCGGCGACGTCTACGACAAGGCTCGCACCGACGTAGCGCAGATCGTTTCGGAACTCTCCGAGACGGAACTCGCGCGCCGGGTTCCGGCGACCCCCGACTGGACGATCAAAGACGTGGTCGCCCACCTCACCGGAATCGCCGAGCGCGCCGTGGCCGGAGACTTCCCGGTGGAGTTCTTCGGGGCCTACGGACAGGATAAGGGCGTGAGGGTTCTCAACGACTGGACCGATCGGCAGGTGTCGGCGCGAGCCGGCGCGGACTTGCACGACATCTTGATGGAATGGGAGAAGCACGCGGGCGCACTCGTGCCCATGATCCGCGGGGATGCCGAGTGGCCCCAAGGCGCACCAGCGTTCGGCGATCGGATGTTGATCACCGACATCGCCGCACACCTCCACGACGTCTACGGAGCACTGGGATTGAAGAAGGGCCGCGGCGACCCGCCGGTGAAGATCGGACTGACCAGTTATCTCGGGGGCATGGACCTGCGGATGAAGTCTAAGGGCGCCCCGGCGATCGAGTTCCGGGTCGAGGACAGGAGCTGGACCATCGGAGGAGACCGTCCCGAGGCACGCGTGAGCGCGCCTACGAGGTTCGAGCTCTTCCGGGCCCTGTCGGGTCGAAGGAGCCCCGATCAGATCAAAGCGCTCGAGTGGAACGGAGACCCCGGGCCGTTCATCGAATACTTCTATCCCTACGGGATCAGGCCGGAGCCTCTCGAGGAATAAGCGTCACGGAATAAGCGTCACGCCCAAAGTCTTATTGGACCGACGTTGCCTCGTACACGGTTTGATGGCCGGTTCCGGATCCCTGAAGGCATACATCGATCGCGGAATAAGCGTCACGCCCGAAGTCTTATTGGACCGACCTTGCCTCGCACCCGGTTTGACGGCCGGTTCCGGATCCCTGAAGGCATACATCGGCGCCCGGCCCCCCCGATATGTAATCGTCGCCTCCATTTCCCCTCAGTAGATCGTCGCCGGGTCCCCCGAGGATCACGTCGTCCCCTCCCCGGGCGGTGACCTCGTCGTGGCCCCCCAGTCCGCAAAGGACGTCCCGTTTCGAGGTGCCCGTCAGATTGTCGCGGCCGGCATTGCCGAGACCGGAGCAGACGAACTTGAGGACGGCGCGGGATACGCCCCTTGCAATCTTCTTTTGAAACGCAGACCGCATGAGCCGGCGAGCCTCTCGGTTGTTGTCCATGAAGCCACTCTCGAGGAGGGCTGCAGGCATGCGCGTCCACCGCAGCACGTAGAAGGGGGCAACCTGCGTTCCGCGGTCTTTCTGGTCGGTCAGGGCGGTCACCGCCCGCTGAATGAGACGGGCGAGCCGAGCCGATTCCGAGCCGTGGTAAAAGGTCGTGGCCCCTCTCGCGCCGCACCCTCCGCAAGAGTTGCTGTGGATCGAGACAAAAGCGTCGGCTTCTTTGGCAGAAGAAGGCGCGCACGATCGTTTCGGTCGCGCACAGTTCGCGATGTTCACTCGGGCTTGAAGTTCGTCCTTCGAATCGAGGGCCCCATCGTCGTAGAAGCGATACTTGCCGTTGGTCCCGAGGTTCCAGGTGCGGATACTTTCAAAGGGTCTGTTGACTCGCTGATCGCGCCTGCGGGTGAGATCAAGATCGATACCGGTTGAGGCCAACATTCGCTTGATCTTGCGGACGATTCGGAGATTGATATCGGCCTCGTGGAGGCAGGACTCCCCGGCGTATTCAAAATCGCAGTTCACGGCGCCGGGGTCCGGGCCTCCGTGGCCGGCGTCGATTACGACGCGTGGTCGATTGACCGCCGCAGCCGGGGCCGCCACAAACGCGACCAACACGACCGCGCCGACGAAACCCGAGCGTGACCTACAGAAATGGAAGTTGTCCCCTCGCCGCACAGAGGCACTATAGACAGCCGTGCGCGGGTCGAGTGACGTCGACGGCGCCCTCTATTCAACCTGCGGGGGCTCGAGGCGCTTCCGGTCCCGGCCTGACCCGCGGCCGATGGGCGGCGTCAGGCGTGCTCTTCGGGCAGGTGGTCCATGTCGGCGAGGCTCCAGCGGTCTTTGCCTTCCCGCTTCGACTTGTACATCGCGTTGTCGGCGGCCCTTATCAATTGGTGGGCAGTGTGAGTGCGCATCGAGCCGACCGCGAGGCCCCCGGTGAGACGCGTGCTCACCTCACCTCCGTCGATCTCGAACGGTTGGCGCAACTCGTTCATCAACCGAGACGCGAGCCCAAGGGCCTGCCCGATCGAAGTGAGTTCTTCTACCAGCACCCCGAACTCGTCTCCTCCGAGACGGGCCGCAGTGTCGCCGGGCCTCACCGATGATTGCAACCGGCCGGCGATGGCAATCAGAAGTTCGTCGCCCGCGGAGTGACCGCCGAGATCGTTCACCTCTTTGAAATCGTCGAGGTCCAGGAACAGAACTCCCACGAGCGTTTCGGCGCGGGCCGTTCTTTTGAGGGCTACCTCAACTCTGTCGACAAACACCTCTCTGCTCGGCAGACCCGTCAGTCCGTCGTGGAACGCGAGGTGCTTGAGTCGCGCCTCTCGCTCCTTTTCGTCTGTGATGTCGGTGAGCAGGCCTTGAAAGAAAAGCGGAGCCCTGTTGACGTCCCGCACGATTATGGCTTCGTCACGGACCCAGACCTCCCGGCCTTCTTTATCTCGCACCCGGTACTCGGTTCGGCGCGGCCCCTCCTCTCCCAGTTGAAGATCGTGCTCTTCCTCGGCAAGAACTCTGTCCCGATCCTCGGGATGGACCTGCTTGAACCAGAGGTCGGGCCGGGCGGTCCACTCTTCCGGTGTGAACCCGAGCATGGTCTCGATCTGGGGGCTGACGTAGAGCCACCAGCCCTCTTCCCCGAACCCGGCGATGTAGGCGACGGCGGGAAGCCTCTCCAGGAACTGAGCGGGATTCGGGATGCCCGGGCGCAGTTCGTCGTCGGATTCCCGATCTTCCGGATTCATCCGATTTGCCTACTTTGTCCTGTGTCCGCCCGTCCGACGTTGAAGAAACTACCCATTTCCGGCCGAATAAAAAGAGTCATCCCCCACCACGGTTTCTTTCAGGACAATGCAAACAAGTCCGACAAGTTAAGCCCAAGTCGGGCAAGTCAATCCATACGAACAATTGCGTATTTGAATGTCGGAGGAGGCGGAGTGTTGAAGACGGGTTCGTCGTCCTAGCGAGTGAGGCTCGGCCCCTCTTCGCCCCCGGACTCCTGTTTGGCATGGGCGCCGGAGGCGTTAGCTTCCAGATCGTGGGCCAACCCGAGCACGTTTTCGACAGAGCGACCGCCCTCGAGCCGCGGGGGGCCGGGAGCTATCGAGGACGGCTCGACCGGGACTGGTGGATCGACAGGGGCCCGAACGGCGGCTTCCTCGCTTCGATCATCTTGCGCGCCCTGATGCTCGAGGTGGCCGACGCCACACGCACCCCGCGATCGCTGACCATTCACTACGTGGCGCGTCCCGTGGAAGGAGTGGTGGACTTGGACGTCACGATCGAGCGGGTGGGACGGTCAATGACGGCAACGACGGCTCGAATGAATCAGAACGGCGAGTTGCTCGCGACCGCGCAGGCGGCGTTCTCGAGCGTGCGCCACGGGGCGAGCTTCGACGACGCGCCCGCGCCTGAGGTCGTCTCTCCGGAAGACATACCGGCCCTCGACGTTCCGAAGGAGATGTTCCCGCGCTTTGCGTGGAACTTCGACTACCGCTGGGCCTTGGGCGGCCTTCCCTACTCCTCTTCGGAGAGAGCGCTGTCCGGAGGGTGGATCCGCCCGAAGGAGCCCCGGGCCCTCGATGCCTTGTTGCTGACGACGTATTCGGACGGGTGGCCTCCGGCCGTTTTCGCGAAGCTTCGGGCGCCCGTGGGTGTACCGACCGTCGACCTGACCGTGCACTACCGCGGCACCTCGTTGGAGGGGCAGTCGCCGGACTGGTCGCTCGTTCGTTTCGAAACGAAGTTAGCCGCGGCCGGCTTCATCGAGGAGGACGGATACATCTGGAACCGAGATGGAACTTTGCTCGCTCAATCGCGCCAGCTGGCGCTTTTCCGCGGCCCCCGCGATTAAAAAGTCCAGCGCGTTTGCTTCCTAGGCTCCTCGAGTTAGGTGTCGGCCGACCACAAGCCGTTGGATCTGGTTGGTGCCCTCGACTATCTGGAGCGCCTTGGCCTCTCGCATGTACCGTTCGACCGGGTACTCCGCGATGTAGCCGTAGCCCCCGTGAAGCTGGACCGCGTCCGTCGTCACTCTCATGGCCGTGTCGGAGCAGAAGAGCTTGGCCTCGGCGGCCTGGATCGAGTAGTCCTCCCCCGCGTCCCGGAGCCGAGCCGCGTGTCGGCACAGCGCTCGACCCGCCTCTATCTGGGTCGCCATGTCGGCGAGCATGAACTGAACTCCCTGATTGGCCGACACGGCCCGACCGAATTGCTCCCTGTCGCCCGTGAACGCAAGGGCCGCGTCCAGGGCCGCCTGCGCCAGTCCCACCCCGCAGGCCGCGATGCCCAGCCGTCCCGAGTCGAGCGAGGCCAGTGCGATCTTGAAACCCTCCCCCTCCTCGCCGAGCCGGCGCGTCTCGGGGACCTCGGCCCCGTCGAGGGTCAGGGCCCAAGTGGGAGAGGAGCGCCAACCCATCTTGTCCTCTTTCTTATCGCCGGAGAAACCAGGCGTGTCCTTCTCGATAAGGAAGGTGGTGACACCGCGCGCTCCCTGATCACCGGTTCGCGCCATCAGCAGGACCACGTCCGCCTCGACTCCTCTGGTGCAAAAGACCTTGCTGCCGGTCAGTCGGTACGAGTCCCCCACTCTCTCCGCCTTCGTTCGAAGCGATGCCGCGTCCGACCCCGACGATGATTCGGATAGCGAATAGGCACCGAACCACCGACCGAGCGCGAGTTTTTCGAGGATCTCTTTCTTTTGTGCGTCGCTTCCGAAGCGGTTTATGGCGAATGCGCACAGGGTGTGTACCGACAAACCTATTGCCAGAGCCACGTAGGCGTATGCAAGTTCCTCTATAACCAGCAGGTAGGTCGAATACGGCTGTCCCCCACCCCCGTACTCTTCTGGGAAGGGGATCCCGGTCAACCCGAGTTCGGCTAGTTTCGAGTACAGAGGAGCGGGGTCCTCCGATCGCTCCTCGTAACCGGCGGCCGCCGGGGCAGCCTCCTCTGCGGCAAATTCCCGTACCAGACCGACGAGGGCGCGCTGGTCTTCGTCCAACAAACGGAGGTCGGAGGGCATGTGCGAGACAATACATTGGCAGCTTGGCGGACTGAGGAGCAAATGAAGATAGAGGACAAGCGCGGAGAATCACTGCCCGAAGCGACGGTCACCGTCGACGATGACGAGCTGATCGACCTGCTCCAGGGCCTTGCCGACGTGATCGAGGGCGACCGTCAGCACCTTCACTTCAAACAACTGGGCGGGCCTCAGCTTGTAGTACGTCGGACTCAGGAGGCCGAGTCCGATCCTCTCGGCAGACAGACCGACTGGTGGATGGGCCCCGCCGTTCTCGTCGGAGTGGTGCTCGTGGTAGTCGGGGCAATAACGGTGATCCGGTGGGCCGCAAGCCTTCTGTAGCGCGCCGCGGCCTCACCGACCGCGACGTCGCCCTTGAGAAGCTCGCCGCCTCGGGAACGGAACCGCTCGACGTGCTCGTGGTCGGCGGGGGTATCACGGGGGCCGGGATAGCTCTCGATGCGGCGGCGCGCGGAATGAGGACGGGCCTCGTGGAGCGTTTCGATTTCGCCTCGGGGACCTCGAGCCGATCGTCGAAGCTCGTGCACGGAGGGCTCCGCTATCTCGAGCAACGCGAGTTCTCCCTCGTTCGCGAGGCATCGATGGAGCGCGACTTGCTCGGTCGCCTGGCCCCTCATCTCGTCGAACCGATCCCGTTCGTGATCCCCGTGTCCAATCGCTGGAGCCGAGCGATGTTCGGAGTCGGACTCTGGACCTACGACGCGCTCGCCAGCTTCAAGAACATCAAGGTCCACCGCTATCTCGATACCGAGGAAACCGAGCAGCTCGTGCCCGCTCTTCCCACCGGCAAGATGCAAGGCGGCTTCCTCTTTTACGACAGCAGGACCAACGACGTTCGTCTCGTGATGGAGGTCTTGATCCAGGCGCGCAGACACGCCGCCGACATAGCCAACTACGCCCGGGTCGTGGATATCTCGCCCTCGTCGGAGATCTGCTCCGTAACGGTCGAGAACTCGCTGACAGCCGAGCTTTTCGAGATCAAGGCGCGGCGAGTGGTCGTGGCGGCGGGCGTGTGGACGGATCGACTCGAGTCCTTGACCGGCGAGGCCGAGGCGGCCCGGCTCCGCCCCTCCAAGGGGATCCACCTCGTTTTCGACAACCGATCCATCCCGCTGGCGGGGGCCGCGGCCTTCATACCCGACGCCGAGAGACGCCGGATGCTCTTTGTGATCCCGTGGCAGGACTCGGTCCTCGTCGGGACGACCGACACGATCTACGAGGGTGATCTCGACTACCCGACGGTCGAGGAATCCGACCGTCGCTATTGCCTCGATGCCGTGAACTCGGCGTTCGATCTGACGCTGACCGACGATGACGTGGTCGGGGCCTTTGCGGGGTTGCGGCCGCTCATCGCGGGGAAGGCCGGGGCGACCGCAGATCTGTCACGTCGGCACGCGATCTACGAGCTGGGGACCGGAGTGGTCGGAATAACCGGCGGCAAGCTGACCACCTTCCGACGGATGGCGGTGGATGTAGTCGACAGGGTCGCGAGCGATCTGGGAGCGACGAAGAAGTCGCGGACGCGCCACATCAAGTTGGGATCGAGCAACGTCGTGGCCCTCCACAGCGCCGTGGAAAGACGGGCCGAGCGAATCGGACTCTCCAGTTCCACCGTCGGACACCTCATCCATAACTTCGGAGATCGCACGCTCGATGTTCTCGACATAGCCGAGCAAACTGGTGCCGTCGATGCTCTTAGCCCGGGGGCCGCCCCGATCGCGGCGGAAGCCATTTACTGCGCGCGCCATGAGATGGTGCAGCACCTTGGCGACCTGCTGTCGCGCCGCACACGGCTTGCCCTTACGAATTCCGACGCGGGGGTGGGCCCGGGATCGGTGGCGGCCGGTGTTCTTGCGTCCGAATTCCGATGGTCGAACCGATTGAGAAAAGGTGAGATCGAGAACTACCGCCGGGAGGTCGAGACGGAGCGCGGCATGGGGCTTGCCTCCAGCAGGCGGGCCGCGGCCGCACGCGTCGGATGACTCAGCCGACTCTCGAGCACACACCCGAACTAATGCCCTCCTTCGACGGGACGTCGATCGCCGCGCGCAGGATGGGGGCCGGCGGTGGAACTCCCCTTCTCGTCGTCAACGCGGTGGGGGCCACGCTCGCGATCTGGAGACGCGCCCTCGCCGCCAGCGCCGGCGAGAGGCCCATCTTGACGTGGGACCACAGAGGCCTGCATGCGTCGAAGAGTCCCGAGTCAGATCGAAACACTGCCGGGACTCACGCCGAGGACGCGGTCGCGGTGCTCGATCGATTCGACATCGAAAAGGTGGCCATCGCCTCTTGGAGCAACGGAACTCGGATCGCCCTCGAGATCACGAGCCGTTATCCCGAACGAGTTGTTTCGCTCGTGACGGTGTGCGGTGCTTACGGTTACTCGCTCCGACGTCTCGTCCGCCATCTTCATCTACCATCCGTACTCCCGCTCGCGGCGGGCGTCGGAAAGCACTTCGCGTCTTACATTGAGGGTCCGGTGCGAGCACTGGCGGCCCGGCCCGAGCTTGCCGGGTTCATCCGTCAGTCCGGATTCGTGGGGCCCACCGCCGACACCGCCGCTCTCGTTGACCTGCTGCGCGACATGGCGCAATGCGATCCCAAAAGGTTCCTTGCCGCTTACGAGGCCGTCGCAGGAGACTCGGCCCCGGACCTACTCCGCGAGGTTGACGTCCCGGCGCTGGTGGTCGCGGGCGACAGGGACACTTTCGTCCCGCTTCCGATCAGCCAGAAGATAGCTCGCTTAATCCCCTCGAGCCGGCTGGAGGTCTACGAGAGAGCGACGCATTTTCTTCCGATCGAATTCCCGGCCCGGCTCTCCGACGACCTCCGCGCTTTTTGGGAGGAGTTAGGTCACTGACCGGCGTGACGTTTGCAGAAGTCGATCAGAAGTTCGTTGACTCGCTCCGGATGACTGAGGTTGGCGGCGTGGCCCCCTCCCTCGACCGCCACGAGACCCTCGCAGCGGGCAAGCCCCTCGCACAGTTGCTCAAAACGCTCCGGAGGGATCGTCGGATCCGCGGTTCCATAAACCACGAGGGCCGGGGCCTCGATCTCGGGCAGCCGATCGGTTATGTCGTCTCGATTCAACAGACAGTTCATCGGATCGCGGGGGTATTCCGCGGGCCGTTTCATCATCTTCGACACCCACGGCTCGTGGTCGGCGGGACTGATGATGATCGCGGCGACCGCCTCGGCGAGCTCAGGCGTCGGTCCGCCGGTGAGCCACCGCTCGAGCATCATTTCGTAGCCCGGAACGAGATGCTCGGGTTCAGTCCCGGCCTGGCTGTCGATCAAGAAGAGGCCGCCCGCGCGCTCGGGGGCCTTCAGAGTCGCCCGCAAAGATATGTATCCTCCCTGCGACATGCCGGTCAATACGGCGCGATCGATTGAAAGATGATCCATGAGGGCGATCAGGTCGTCGGCCTGGTCCCAGAATGAATAGGAGCCCTCCGTCTCGGTTTCGCCGTGCCCGCGCGCGTCCCAGGAGACGCACCTGTAATCGGGGCCTAGCGCGGC
>JALZEK010000006.1 GCA_030862065.1 Actinomycetota bacterium
CGACGTCATCACGCGTCAAGAAGACGTGAAGCGACGCGGTCAGTTCTCCCAATTCCTCGAGCGAGGACAGTGCTTCGTCGGACTCGGCCTCGACGATCTCTCGCCGCATCCTTCCGGCCGGAGAACCTGACGCGGAACCGAGAAATGATCGGGCCCCTTCGAGCATGTAGTTGAATCCGTCCTTGGCTCGACCGATGAACAGCTGTGCTATTGCGAGGTCGATCTCTACCGTGCGCCCGCCGATGGCTCCCTCGTAACTGATCTCGCCGACTTGGGAAGGCACCCCCTCGAAACCCTCGTTGGTCAACAGCCTGTTCAGTTCGAGATCGGGATTGGGACCGGGTTCGAGACTCCTGAAGAGCTTCACGATGATTCTTCCGTCGAGCACGAAGGAGGAGTGTGTCTGCTCGGCTTTGATCGGTTTTACAGACCGCTGCCCCGGGGGTTCGAGAGGATTCAATCCCGGACCGGCGAAGTGGAACGCGCCTTTGACCCCTTGGATCGTCTCGCCGCCCGCCATCAATTGGCCGAGGACCTGCAAGCGAAGGGGCTCCGCAAACGCGTCCCCGACGACCTTGTCGTCCTCGGTAAGTACGAGCAGCTGATAGAGACGTGAGGTTCTCCCCGTCGTCACCCGGGCGAGGGCGAGAACGAGGGAAGGCGGGCCGTCGTCCAGCACCGCTTGATCCAGTACCTCAATCGATTCAACGGCTTGATCGCGGCCCGAAAACCACCTCTGACCGGGGAGTTGCTCTGCGAGAGAGCCGGCATCGATCACAGCTCGTCCTCCGGAAGCAATTGAAACCAATAGAAGGCGTGCGGCGAGAAAGTGAGCAGATACGGCAGGGTACCGATTCGGGGGAACCGCTCCCGTCCCATCAGCTCGACCGGATAAAGACCTTCGTATTCGGACAGGTCCAGCTCCGCGGCCTGTGCGTGACCCGACAGGTTGTTGACGCAAAGGATGGTGTCGCGATCGTCTTGCCTGACGAACGCAAATATCGTCGGGTTCGTCGGTCTCAGTACCTTGCAGGATCCTCGTCCGAACACGGGATGCTGGGAACGCGCGGCGAGAAGTTTGCGGAACCAGTGGAGCACCGAATTGGGGTTGCGCTGCTCGGCCTCGACGTTGATCGCCTGGTAGCCGTGGACGGGGTCCATCAGGGGAGGGAGGTAAAGCTGAGCAAAGTCCGCCCTTGAAAAACCGGCGTTTCGATCTCCGGTCCACTGCATCGGGGTCCTGACCCCATCTCGATCTCCCAGATAGATGTTGTCCCCCATCCCTATTTCATCTCCGTAATAGATGATCGGCGTACCCGGAAGCGAGAGCAACATGGCGTGAAAAAGCTCGGAGAGATCGCGGGACCCTTCAAGAAGAGGGGCAAGCCGCCGCCTGATCCCGAGATTCAGTTTCATGCGAGGGTCCTTCGCGTACTCGGTGTACATGTAGTCACGTTCTTCGTCCGTCACCATTTCCAGGGTTAACTCGTCGTGATTCCTCAAGAAGATCCCCCACTGACAGCCCCCCGGTACGTCTGGGGTCTGCTCGAGGATTTCGATTATCGGAAAGGAGACCTGGCGCCGCGCCGCCATGAACATGCGAGGCATGAGGGGAAAGTGGAAACACATGTGACATTCGTTGCCGTCCCCAAAATACTGAACAACATCTGCAGGCCACTGGTTGGCCTCGGCAAGTAGCACGACGTTGGTGTAGGAGGCCTCGACCTCCTTCCTTATGCGCTTGAGAAAGTCGTGCGTCTCTGGAAGGTTCTCGCAATTGGTGCCCTCTCGTTCCAACAGATATGGCACTGCGTCCAGCCGGAAGCCGTCGAGCCCAAGGTCGAGCCAGAACTTGATGACTGCAATCATCTGTTCCTGCACGTCGGGGTTCTCGTAGTTGAGGTCTGGCTGGTGCGAGAAGAACCTGTGCCAGTAATAGGCACCTGCCTCCTCGTCCCAGGTCCAGTTCGATTTTTCCGCGTCGACGAAGATAATCCGGGCTTCCTCGTACTTTTTGTCGGTCTGGGACCATACGTACCAATCGCGTTTATCGGAACCGGGCCGCCGAGACTCCTGGAACCACGGATGCTCATCCGAGGTGTGGTTCATCACGAGGTCCGCGATCACCCTGATACCTCTGCCGTGAGCCGCTGTGAGGAAGTTGGTGAAATCGTTCAGGTTTCCGTACTCGGGGAGGAGCGAATAGAAATCCGAGATGTCGTAACCGCCATCGCGCATTGGGCTTTGATAGAAGGGCAGCAACCAAATGCAGTCGACTCCAAGCCACTCCAGGTAGTCGAGTCTTTCGGACAGTCCCTGGAAGTCCCCGAACCCATCGGCATTCGAGTCGTAGAAGCTGCGGACGTAAAGCTCGTAGAAGACCGTGGTGCGGTACCAGTGGGGGTCTCGCTGCAGCACCACTAGATGTTCAACCTTGATCCTTCACCGCAAAGATCCGGGCGGGAGAGATCGGATCCAATGTGATCGTGAAAGCATCGCGGACGCTCGGCTCCTCACTGCCCTCGAGGAGGTCGCGTAGGAACGACGCCTGGGAACCATCTGGATAAAGCGCCGGCAGGGTCGCCGTTTGAGCGGAACGCGGATCGAGGTTGACGGCGATCAAGAACAAGTCTTCCTTCCATGACTTGCGGTAGGCGATGACTTCGTCGTTGGAGGTCTCGACAAACTCAATGTTGGTGAGGATGCGAAAGGCCGAGCTTGCCCTCCGGATAGAATTCACCCTCCGGACGTAGTCGGCAATGCCTTCACTCGAGCCGATCGGCCGCGCCTTGAGCTCGAATTTCTCTGAGTTCAGGTATTCCTCGCTGCCCTCGGACTCCGGCACGTTCTCGCAGAATTCGAAACCCGAGTAAATGCCGTATGCAGGGGAGAGCGTGGCCGCAAGAACCAACCTTGACTTGAACGCAGGTGGTCCCCCCTTCTGGAGGTAGGGGTGAAGGATGTCCGGAGTATTGGCAAAGAAGTTAGGACGAAAGTACGCCGCCATTTCGGGACGAGTCAGCTCTTCCATATAGTCCGTCAGTTCGTCTTTTGTGTTCTTCCACGTGAAGAACGTGTAGGACTGCGTGAAGCCAAGTTTGCTGAGGGCCTTCATCAGGGGCGCTTCGGTAAACGCCTCCGCCAGAAAAACGACTTCGGGGTGGTGAACCTGGACGGCGGAAATCAACCACTCCCAGAACGGGAGTGGTTTCGTGTGCGGGTTATCGACGCGGAAGATCTTCACGCCGTGATCAATCCAGTGATCGACGATCCTCTTGAGCTCTATCCACAGGGCCTGTGGATCGGGGGCATCGAAGTTCAGCGGATAAACGTCTTGATACTTCTTGGGCGGGTTCTCGGCGTACTTGATCGTTCCGTCCGGTCGATGGTGAAACCATTCCGGATGTTCTTTCACCCAGGGGTGATCGGGCGAGCACTGGATGGCGAAATCGAGAGCAACCTCGAGCCCATTCGCCGCGGCCTCGGCGACGAAGGAGTCGAAGTCTTCGATGGTCCCGAGTGCAGGGTGGACCGCGTCGTGGCCGCCGTCCTCGGATCCGATGGCCCAAGGGCTGCCCACATCTTCGGGGCCCGCGCTGAGCGAGTTGTTCTTGCCTTTTCGGTTGGTGTGGCCGATCGGATGGATGGGTGGCAGATAGACGACGTCGAACCCCATCTCGGCGATGGCCGGGAGAATTTCTGCGGCCGTCTTGAAGGTGCCATAACTCCCGTTCTTTCCAGTGGAGCGAGGGAAGAACTCGTACCAGGCGCCCGACCGGGCGCGTTCTCTTGTGGCGACTACCTCGAGTGAAGGATCGAAGATAGCGCCCCTTCTTCTCTCGGAGAGCTCGAGCATCGTCGCAAACAACTGGGGGTCGAGCCCCGTCTGCACCCGGGAATCCTCAGCCCTCGTAGCCCCGCCGTCACCGGCGTCTGAGAGTTTCGCCACCATCTCTTTCAGAGCGGCGCGCTTCGCAGGAGCCGCTCGATCCAGCGCGGACTTGATGAGTTCGGCCCCCTCTATCAACTCGAGCGACACGTCCAGACCCGCATCGACCTTTATGGCGAGATCTCTCCGCCAGGTCGCGAAGGGGTCGTACCAGGCCTGGATGGTGTAGCGGTAACGACCGAGCTCGGTCAGTAGAAAGGCGCCCACCCATCTGTCGCCCGCGGTTTTTTCCATCGGGGACTCGGACCAATCGGTGTCCTCGACCCCCCGATACCTGAGGACGGCGTGGAGCTCGTCGTGGCCGTGACGAATGACGTCGGCCGAGACGTCGAATAGTTCCCCGGCCACTCCCTTGGCCGGGTAGCGGCCGTTCTCCACGGAGGGCCTTACTTCTTCAATCAGGATGTCGCTCTTCGCGAGGTGCTTTCGCGGGTCCTGGGTAGCCACGTCGCCCCTCTTTCTAAACCGGTTTGTCGCGGCAAACCTTTGCACGAACCAAGCCCGAGGCGCAGACTCTTGCCTCATGACGCCACACGAGGCGAGTGCCGTGCTTGCCCGGCTTCCCCAAAATCTCGACCCCCTTGGGGCGCTCGCCTACAACTTGCGATCCACCTGGGATTCTCGGGCCCGGGCGCTGTTCGAGGCGATCGACCCAGAGACCTGGCAGGGTGTGGCCCACAACCCGGTCGCGCTGTTGAGGAAGGTCGACCGAGACCGCCTAACCGAACTCGCCGAGGACGAAATCTTTCTGGGGAGGCTGCGGGAAGCGGCGGCGGACCTGGAGGATTACGGGCGCACGCCGAACGACCGGCTCCCTCGCCCGATCGCCTACTTCTCGCCCGAGTTCGGGATCGCGTCCTTCCTGCCCACCTACTCTGGGGGACTGGGCGTGCTGGCGGGCGATCATTTGAAGGCGGCCAGCGATCTCTGCGTGCCCCTGGTCGGTGTGGGGTTGCTCTATCGCCGCGGTTACTTCAAGCAGTCGCTCGACGCCACCGGCTACCAAAAGGAGGACTATCCGGAAGTCGATACGGACCTCCTGCCGCTCGAATTGCTAAGAGATGACGACGGCGCGCCCCTTGAGGTGCTGATCGATCTGGCCGGGGCGCCTTGCCGGCTGAGGATCTGGCGAGCGCCCGTCGGAAGAGTGGATCTCCTATTGCTCGATTCGGACGTCGAGGCCAACGAAGACGGAGTTCGACGAGTCGCCGATCGACTTTATTCGGGAGACATCGAGCACCGTCTTCGTCAGGAGATCGTTCTCGGCGTCGGAGGGGCCCGGGCACTGAAGGCAGCGGGGTACGAGCCGGGGGTCTGGCACTCGAACGAGGGCCACGCCGGTTTTCTCGGGCTGGAACGCATCCGGCAACTCGTCGGGATTGGGGTCGACTTCGACGAGGCAATGAATTCGGTTCGCCCGCGCACCATCTTTACGACGCATACACCTCTACCCGTCGCGATAGACGTCTTCCCGAGCGATTTAATGGAGCGCTACTTCACAGGATTTGCCGCCGATTGCGGCGTCGACTTCGAACGTGTCATGTCACTGGGGATCGCTCCCGGCACCGACGACGGGGGATTCAACATGGCCGTGCTGGGAATCCGCCTCTCCGAGCGTGTGACCGGAGTGAGCAAGCTCCACGGCGACATCTCGAAGGGTCTCTTCAAGTTCCTATGGCCCGATCTTCCTCCCGAGAAGATCCCGATCACGTCTGTGACCAACGGAGTTCACACGCCGACCTGGGTGGGGCCCGAAGTTGGCTCTCTCGCGGAGGACCGCGCCGATCATGTATCCGATCCCAACCACTGGGTCGATGACATCGACGACTCAAAACTGTGGGAGGTCCGGACCCAAGCGCGCGCGCGGTTGGTTCGACTGATCCGTCGCAGGTTGGAATCGGGTTCGGGCGCGGCTCACGAGGTCTTCGATGATCAGATTCTGACGATCGGGTTCGCTCGTCGTTTTGCCCAGTACAAGAGGGCAACGCTGATGCTCACGGATCCCGAACGACTCCGAGCGATGCTCTTGTCCACCGAGCGTCCGGTTCAGATTGTGGTCGCCGGCAAGGCCCACCCTCTTGACGAGGGCGGGAAAGAGATGATCCGTTCGCTCGTCGAGTTCTCATCCGATCCTGAGGTGAGCTCGCGCTTTGTGTTTCTTGAGGACTACGACATGGATTTGGGCCGTGTCCTCACCCAGGGGGTGGACGTTTGGCTCAACAATCCTCGCCGACCCCTGGAGGCCTGTGGGACAAGTGGGATGAAGGCCGCGCTGAACGGCGTTCTCAACTGCTCGGTCCTCGACGGCTGGTGGGACGAGCTCTTCGACGGCGAGAATGGGTGGAGGATCGGGGGCCGCGACGTCGCGGAGGATCCGGCGCTTCAGGATCTGAGAGACGCTGCTGCCGAATATGAAGTGCTCGAGCGTGAAGTGATCCCGCTTTTCTACGACCGAGACGAAGCCGGTCTTCCGCGAGGTTGGATCCGCAAGATGAGGAAAAGCATTCGTACCTTGTGGTTTCAGGTTTCCGCCGAAAGAATGATGGAAGACTACTTGGCACGTCTTTACCGACCGGCCGCGAACGAAGTCGGTGAGAACGCCCGAAGCGACCGGGGAGGGGTTCGATGAGCAACGGCGATAAATCGGACAAGTCTCGATTGGATCGTGAACTCATGGAATTGTTGAATGAGTTGCGCGTGGCTTTGCCAGGTGTTCAAGTTCTTTTTGCATTCTTGCTGACCGTGCCCTTCACCCAAATGTTTCCGAAGATCAGCGACCTCGAACGGAATGTGTACTTCGCCGCTTTTTTGACAGCTTCGGGTGCAACGGCGTTTTTGATAGCTCCTACGGCCTATCACCGCATCAGGTTTCGTGAGGGCGACAAAGAGCGAATGCTCACGACCTCTAACCTGCTTGCGATTGTCGGCACGGTCTTTCTGGCAGTTTCAATATCGTGCACGGTCTTCGTTATCACCCATCTCTTGTTCGGCAACGTTCCCGCGGCCGTGGTGACGGCTGCAAATGCCGGGCTCTTCTTGTGGTTGTGGTACGGCCTGCCGTTGTGGCGACACGTTAGGGACTGACCGATTTTTACCCCGCGTATTCTGCGTGGGCGATGTTAGCCTCGGTTGATGGCCGGAGACGCCGATCCAACCTCTCTACAACTTCTGCTTGAGGTCCAGTTTCACGACAGCGGGATCGCTCGCTTGAGCCATCAAAGGGACAATCTGCCCGAGTCGCAACGTCTGGCTGAGGTCTCGGATCACCTGGGCGAACTGGAGGCAGACCTTGAGATCGCCCACAAGCAACTCGAAGAACTCACCCGGGAACAGGACCGGATCGAGGGGGAAATCGGCATCCTCGAATCAAAGATCGAGCGAGAAGAGCTACGCCTTTTCTCGGGAGCTGTTTCCAACCCCAAGGAGCTGAGCGCGCTTCAGGCCGAGGTGGCGATGCTCAAGAAGAATCGAGGAGATCTCGAGGACTCGCTGCTTGAGGTGATGGTTCAGAAGGATCAAGCGACAGCGACGGCAGACCGTCTCGAGAGCGAGCACGAATCCACGCAGGCGGAGCACTCGCAACTTGCAGCGAAAGTCAGGGAGCTCTCGGAGGAGATCGACGCTGAGCTTAACGATCACGCCGCGAAGCGATCGGAGGTCGCCGCTCGGATCCCACGCGACCTCGTCGCTCTATACGAGAGCCTCCGCGATTCCAAGGGAGGTATCGGAGCAGCAGCTTTGCGCGGGGATACATGCGAGGGGTGCCATACAAAACTTCCGTCTCGCGAGGTGGAGCGCTTGAGAAACGAGGGCGGCCTTCAGCGCTGCGACAACTGCCGGCGCATCCTCGTGGTCGTCTAACAGGGCCCCCGCGCGCCACCGTCCAGATATGGTCGTCGGACCGCGACAGGACGTGATCCTGAACAGCCAGCGAGAAGAGGATTCATTGAGGGCGACTCTTCACACAGACGGAGGGGCGAGAGGGAACCCGGGTCCCGCGGGGATCGGCGTCGTCATGACCGGTGAGGACGGCGAGGTCATTGCGGAGATCGCTCGCGGGATCGGTCAGACGACCAACAACGTCGCCGAATACGAGGCTTTGATCGCGGGGCTCGAGCTGGCCCTCGAGAAAGGCGTGACCGAACTGGACGTTTACGTCGATTCGGAATTGGTGGTCAATCAGGTTGAGGGCCACTGGAAGATCAAGAACGAGCGCCTGCGAGCCCTCGCGGTGAGGGCCCGCGCGTTGTTGGGCAAGTTTGAGTCGAGAAGCATCGCTCACGTTCCGCGAGAGAAAAACGCGGGCGCCGATCGCCTCGCGAACCAGGGGATGGACGCGGCCGCTCTGGATGCAGCCCAGGACGAGGAGTCGGCTGGGCAATCCAGTCTCTTAGATCACGAGTGATCCTGTGGCACATGGGGCTCGCTGCCCTGCTGACCTATGTGTCGCTTGGGCGAAGGCGGATCGACTATCGGTTCATTCTTCTCGGGGCCATCCTTCCGGACGTCGTCGATCAGATCGCCATGATCTTTGTCGACGAACCATCGGGGCGCTGGATAGGGCACTCTCTCACCGCGGTCCTTGCCGCCTCCGTCTTCGTGATCGTCGTTTTCTCGGGGGAGCGACGCCTGGCTCTGTTCGGACTGGCCGTGGGGTGGCTACTTCATCTCGTCGGCGACGGCATTTGGCAGTCCCCCGAGACCTTCTTTTGGCCAGCCTTCGGCACGGACTTTGCGGTCACGCCGGAGGAGCCCTATTCGTGGGATTTGTTTAGAAGTCCCTGGGATCACGGATGGAGCTGGGCCGGCGAGGTGGCGGGGGCGGCCGTGCTCGGTTGGTTCATCGTGGCATTCCGCCTCAACCAGCACGACCGGTTCAGGCTTTTTCTCAAGGACGGATACCTGAGACCGTGACGGCTCGGTGCGCTAATCTGACCGGGCTTGAAAATTGCATGACTCCGCGTCGTGCGGGGGAAGTCCGGTCAAAGTCCGGCGCTGTCCCGCAACTGTAGGTCCGCTTCGGCGGACAAGCCAGGTCTCACCTGCTCGACGTGGCTCGATACCTTCGAGGTAAAGGGACGCGAGCCGACTTTCGCTCTCAGGCCCTCTAACTCGGGGGCCGTTTTCATGCCGGGCGCGGGTTCCCGGCGGAAAGGAGCGGAAGTGGGCACCAGAATCGTGAGGGCACTGGCATGCGCCCTATCGGCCACGATCGTCATCGGTTCCCAGGCTGTGGCGGGACCATCCCCGGCCTTCAGGGCACGCAAGGCGGCGCGCTACGTCGTCTCTCAGCAAATGGAGGACGGATCCATCCGTGCATTCTCAGATGTCGCCTCGACCTCGGATGCAATCGTTTCGTTGGTGGCTGCACGCCGGGGGCCGCATGCCATCGACGACGCGGTCCGTTATCTCAGAGAAAACATCGCCCTCGCCGACAAGATCGGCGAGAAGGCGAAGGTTGTTATGGCCCTTGTGGCCGCGGGTCGCAACCCCCGGCGGTTCGCCGGGGAAAACCTTGTCGGTGCCATCAAGTCCTCGCTGGAAGCCGACGGTTCTTACGGGGATCTGGAGCAGTCGGAGGTCTTTGATCAAGCGCTGTCGATCCTGGCGCTTGTCGCCGCGGAGGCACGCGTCCGGATGATCGCACTCGACTGGCTGGTCGACGCTCAATGCGGCGACGGGGGCTGGCAGTTCGATGCCCCGGCGTCGATCGACGACGACGCGAGCTGCAAGAGCACCTTGCCCGAAAACGACTTCATTTTCTCGGATACGAATACGACCGCCTACGCGGTCATGGCTCTCAACGCAAGGCCATGGTCGATTGTGCTGAAGGCGGACCCATTCGAGTTCTTCGGTTCGGCGAGAGATCCCCACTTCGGCGGGTGGGTTTATGACCCAACGAACATCTGTACGGAACCGGACGAGTCGGGATTTTGCTACCGGACGGACACGAACTCCACGGCCCTCACCCTTCAGGCGCACGCCGCCGCGGGCGTCGACCCGCCCCCCGGTTCGAGGCGGGCTCTCCGCAGGCTGCAACTGAGGCTCTGTGGACCCAATGCGGGAGCGTTTGCCTTCACCTACGAACTCTCCGACGGCGACGTCGTCAAAGGAGACCCAAACCTTGGAGCAACCATTCAGGCCATCCCGGGACTGCTCGAACGACCGTTCCCCATCGGCTTCGCTGAAGTGACGAAGCCTCCTCCTCCGAAGTCCTGCAACCGGTGATTCATTTTCGGCTCCTTCTCGTCGCGCTGGTCGCGGGCGCGGTCGCGCCGGCCGCCCTGACGACCGAGGCCCTCTGCGCTACCGAGAACGGATCCGCCGTCCTCGTCGTCGATACCGGGGGCCGCGAGTACGAGCTGTGCGTCGAGCTCAACGACGACGAGGTCAGCGGGATCGAGTTGGTTCAACTGGCGCATCAACAGCACGGCCTCGACTATCAGCTCGGCTATGGGGGCCAGGCCGTCTGCCAACTGGCCAACATCCCCGAGCCGAATCCGCCGGAGGAGTGCTTCGAACAGGGAGAGCCCTTTTGGGGCTACTGGCGAGATCAGGGATCGGGTTGGCAGTGGTCGGGAACCGGAGCGGGATCGACCCTCGTAAGCGAAGGCGACGTGGAGGGCTGGGCCTTTGGGGAGGGCAACAACGGCGACTCCCATCCCACGCCCCCCTCGGCCGATTACGAAGAGGTCTGCCCGGCCGCAACGCGGTCGGGCGGTCCGGGTGGGGAATCCGGCCAGAAGGATTCGCCGGGCCCGACTTCCGATGCCGGATCGCCCGGCGAGCCCGCCTCCGATCCGGGCCCATCGCGGGCCCACCGCGCTGAGGACGGCGGAGGCGAGCGGGGCCATGCCTTGAAAACGGAAGGCGGGGCCGGAGGCAGTGGCCGCCACCGGCTCGACTCAGCTCCCGAGCCGAGCGAGTTCGGCGACTCGCTCGATCAACCGGCTTCTCCGGCCTCCTCTCTTCCCGCTAGCGCCACCTCGTCGGCCGAGCGGGACGAGGGGTTTCCTCTTGCCGGGATCCTCGCGGTCATGGTCACTCTGGCCATGGGGGCCGCGGCGGCCTTCTTGCTGCTCCGATCTCGATCCGGCTAACGGGAGTCTGGTGTGCATCCCGGGGCTTGGCTGATCTGGGCGCTGAGCGCTTCTTTGGTGGCCATCGCGACCACGAACCCGTTTTATCTCGTGCCGCTCTTTGCGGCGGTGGTCCTCGTGTACGCGGCACGCCGCGGGCCCGCCCTAGCCACAACGTCGTTTCGGGTGTTTCTGCTATTTGGAGCCATCGCCCTGGTAACTCGGACGGTACTGGTCGTTTTCGGTTCGGTAACGAAAGAGAGCATCGCCGCCGCGTTCCTGGAAGGTCTTCGGTTGGCGGTCCTGTTGTCGGTTTACGGCGCGCTGAACTCGGTTAGCGACCCATATCGTTTCCTGAGACTGGCTCCCCGCCGGTTCCACGAACCCGCGCTGGCCGCAGCCCTCGCCCTGTCGATCGCCCCTCGCACCATAGAGGCCGTCGGTCGGGTCAAAGAAGCGCAGCGTTTGCGTGGTATCCAGCTGTCGAGATGGAGGGCCCTGCCCGCGCTGGCGGTCCCGGTATTGGAGACCGGTTTGGAGGAGGCGGTCACTCTCGCCGAGAGCATGGACGCTCGCGGTCACGGCCGCGGGGGCAGGACGCGCTATAGGCCCCAGCACTGGACGGTGACGTCCTCAATTGGATCAGCCGCGGCGCTTGCCGCCGTCGCGACGTTTGCCGTCTTTGGCTCCGCCGAGTCCGTCGAGTTGACCGTCTCTACCCATCCCCTTCACTGGCCTACCGCGTCGACCGTCTTGATCGTCGGCGTCCTCTTGCTGGCCGCGCCGGCGTTGTTGCCCAAAGAAAAGACATGACCGAGCCCGTCGTTTTCGAGAAGGTCTCGTTCTCCTACCCCGGCTCCGACCGCCGCGTGCTGGCAGGCGTTGATCTCAGGATTCCGGAGGGCGCCTTCGTCTTGGTGGTGGGCTCCACCGGATCGGGCAAGTCCACATTGCTGCGCGCCATGAACGGTTTGGTTCCCCACTTCACGGGAGGCGCGTTCTCCGGTCGAGTCGTCGTCGAGGGTCGCAGCACGCTCGACCGGGCACCTCGGGAGCTGGCCGATGTCATTGCGTTCGTCCCCCAGGAGCCCGAGTCGTCGTTTGTGCTCGACCGTGTCGAGGACGAACTCGCTTACGCCATGGAGAACCTCGGCGTCCCGCCGGAGCGAATGCGACGCCGGGTCGAGGAAACCCTCGACCTACTCGACATCGCGTCGCTGCGAGATCGCAGCGTCCGCACGCTTTCCGGAGGCGAGCGGCAGCGAGTGGCGATCGCGGCCGCCCTCACGGCCGGCCCGCGGCTACTCGTCCTCGACGAGCCCACGAGCCAGCTCGATCCTCAGGGGGCCGAGGATGTTCTCGCTGCATTGCAGCGCCTGGTGCACGACCTCGGCATGACCGTCGTGTGCGCCGAGCACCGGCTCGAGAGGGTTGCGGGCTTCGCGGATCTCGCAGTGGGCTGCCGGGTCGATCGAAGCCCGGTGATCGGTGATCCGGCGGAAGTCTTCGAGGTGGTGGGCATCGCACCGCCCGTCGCCAGGCTCTCGTGGAAGGTGGGATGGGAGCCCCCCGCTCTCACCGTTCGCTCGGCCAGGCAACGCGCTGCCTCGACCGAACTGGGCGCGCCCCGGGCCGGGGCGCGCCCCGAGATCGGTCCGAACTTGCTGGAGGCCTCGGGGGCCGTTGCGGGGTACGCCGGAACCTCCGTATTAAAGGACGTCGAGCTCGCGGTACGCGCCGGGGAGATAGTCGCCGTAATGGGCCGAAACGGTTCGGGAAAGACGACGTTGCTTCGATGTCTGGCAGGCCTTCATCCCCTCGACTCGGGCCGCGTCTCTCTTGAGAAAGGCTCTTCGCCTCGACCCGGGGTCGAGGTGGCGCTCTGCCCCCAGTCACCTGAGACGGTGCTGTTTCGGGACACCGTTTCGGAGGAGGTCGAGACGACGCTTCGCGCTGCGGGGCGCGACCAGGGTGCGACAGGGCTACTGGCCGATCTTGGGATTCAGGAGCTGTCGGCCCGTCATCCCCGCGATCTCTCCTCCGGACAAAGGCTGCTCGTCGCGGTTGCAGCCATCGCGGCGACCGGCGCTCCCGTTCTGTTGTTGGACGAACCGACCCGGGGGCTCGATCCCGAGGCCAAGGCGAGACTTATCGACTACCTGGCGGTTCGGTCCCAAAGAAATGAGGCGACGGTGTTGGTAACTCACGACGTCGAACTCGTTGCGCAGGCGACCGGCAGGGTCGTTCTCATGGCCGGCGGAGAGGTGATTGCCGACGGGAGCCCGGAGGACGTGCTCGGCGACTCGGCGGTCTTTGCTCCGCAGATGACCCGCGTGTTCGGACCGGGATGGCTGACAGTCGAGCAAGTGGCCTCGGCCCTGGAATCGCGCCCCGCGGCCCGGACCTCGGGTGAGTCGTGAAGTTTTCTGTGGGTGACGGGGTCCGCCGGGCGACCCTGATCGGCGCCAATCTGATCGGGATCGCGGCCTTCGCGTGGCCCTTTCTTCTTCCGGCCGCCACGGGCGACGCGCACGAGGTCGACGCCCCCTGGATCCTGGCCGCTTTGCTCCTGGCCGTCGGCGCGCTCTTATTTCTTGAGCTGGGAAAGGGCGGCCTCGGCCCGAAGAAGGTCGCGCTCGTGGCCGTTTTGGGGGCCGCGATGGTGGCCTTGCGGCTGCCTGGATTCATCGCCGGGTTCTCGGCGATGTTCATCGTCGTGCTGGTTGCGGGAAACGCCTTCGGCCCATCTTTTGGGTTCCTGCTCGGCGCAACGGGAACCTTTGCCTCCGGGATGTTCGTCGGAGGGCTCGGCCCCTGGCTTCCGTTCCAGATGGTCGCGGTGGGCTGGGTGGGAATGGGGGCGGGGATGCTCCCGAGGCCGTCCAACTGGTCGCTGCGAATAGGCGCGCTGGCCGCCTACGGGTTCGCGGCCGCCTTCTTCTTCGGAGCAGTCATGAACCTCTGGTTCTGGCCCTTTGTGGCGGGCACGTCCGAGCTCGGTTGGGCCCCGGAGTTGGGGGCCGCGTCGAACCTGCGGAGGTACATGGCGTTCTACGCGGGGACCTCGGCCGGGTGGGACGCGGCCGGCGCCGTCGGCAACGCCGTCCTGGCCCTCGTTCTCGGACGGCCCCTTCTGGGGGCGTTCGATCGGGCGGCCCGCCGGATGCACCTCGAGATCAAGCCCGGCTGAAGGGTGCATCTTTCGCACCGGGCTACTCCCTCTCCGCACGTTGAGTGGTGGCTCCGTTACTCATAGCGCGGCCCAGGCACCACTCGGCGGAGTGAATGGGTGAGTGGTGGCTCCGTTACTCATAGCGCGGCCCAGGCACCACTCGCCGGAGTGAATGGGTGAGTGGTGGCTCCGTTACTCATAGCGCGGCCCAGGCACCACTCGCCGCGATGGGCGCGGGAAGGCAATCAGCGGCCCGGAGTTGTTACATACTTGGAGTTGGAGTCGGCCGGGTGGCCGCGGCCGGGAGACCGGTCGAGGAAAGTCCGGACTCCGCAGGGCAGGACGCTGGGGAAATCCCAGGCGGGGCGACCCGCGGAAAGTGCCACAGAAACAGACCGCCGGGCGTTGAGCCCGGTAAGGGTGAAAAGGTGAGGTAAGAGCTCACCAGCGCCCCGGGCGACCGGGGCGGCTCGGCAAACCCCGTTCGGAGCAAGGCCAAGCAGGAGGTGTGGGTGGCCCGCCCGCTTCGGCGCAACGGCATGCCGGTCGAAGCACCTCCGGGTAGGCCGCAAGAGGCGGACGGCAACGTCCGTCCCAGATGGATGGCCGCCGGTGTCCGAGGGGACACCACAGAATCCGGCTTACAGGCCGGCTCCACTTCTCGGCTCCCGCCCTAAAAGGGCGGGGGCCGGTCTTTGTCAGCCCTCGCGGCGCGGCAAGAAGAACGAGAAGGTCGAGCCCTCATCCAATTTTGATTCGACCCAAATCCGGCCCCCGTGCCGTTCGACCAAAGCCTTCGACAGATAGAGGCCGAGCCCCGACCCGGACTGCTGCCCGCCCAGCCGGGTGAAGCGCTGGAACAGGCGAGTCTGCTCCTCGTCCGTGAGGCCCGGTCCCTCGTCCCGCACGGAGACGGTTGCACCTCCGTCGTCGGGGCGCACCGTCACCGCTACGGGAGCATCCTCGGCGGAGAACTTGAAGGCGTTGGACAAAAGGTTGAGCAGAACCTGCTTGACGCGATCTCGGTCGACCGATATCAGCGGGTTTCCCGGCTCGATGACCAGGTTCACTCTCGCCGATTCCCCTGCGTCCTGTATCGACTCCCTGACGAGATCACCGAGATCGACATCCTCGGTAGCGAAGTGCACTCGCCCGTGATCGATCGCCTCGAGATCGAGAACGTCCGACACCAGGCGATTGAGTCGTCTGGATTCACGGCCGAGAGTCTCGACCAGCTCTTTCCGGGTGTCTTCGGGAAGCGAAGCGGATCTTTTCAACAGGAGGTCGGCGATCCCCGAGATCACGGTCATGGGAGATCGCAACTCGTGCGACACCACCGCGACGAAGTCCCGGCGCAGCTCGTCGAGCCGCGCCAGCTCGTCTGCCGTTTCCACGGCGCGCGTGTAAAGGCGCGCGTGGTGGAGGGCGACCGCAACCTCCCGGGCGGCCCCCTCGATGAGCTCTATGTCCACGTCGGTCCATACCCGTGGTTGCTTGTTGTGAAAGGACACGACCCCGAGCAACTCGTCGCCCCATTCCAGCGGCGAGGACACGACCGAGTGAATGCCTGCCTCGAGTAGATCGGTCACCGTTCCCTGGAGGTCGGGGCGGTCGAGACGTTCGTCTGCGGTCACGTCGTTGCTCCACTGAGTCCTTCGGGTAACCGCGGCCAGGCTCCCCACCGGATACTGCCTTTGGGGATCATGGCCCATAGGCGCGCTCCCCGATGCATTCCACTCGTAGGTCAACGGTCCGAGCGTGTGCCCTCCTTCCTCGGTCACGAGTCTGATGAAGCAACGATCGACGCCGGCAGCGCGTCCGAGTTCCTCGACGGTTGCCGCCAAGACCTGATCGGTGTCGAGAGATCTTCGGACGCGCGACGCGATCTCCCGTAGAAGACCGCTACGCTCGGCGCGTTCGGACTCGGCGGCGAAGAGGCGCGCGTTCGACACGCCGATCGCCGCCATCCGGCCCAGGGCGGTAAGCAGCTCCTCGTCCTCGCTCGAGAAGGGCGGTTCGTTCGGAGGCTTGGTCAAGTAAAGCGCCCCGACCAGAATTCCGTGGTGCTTCAAGGGGACGCCGAGAAAGGCCGCCATCGGCACGTGCTTGACGGGAAAGCCGACCGACGCCGGATGATCGGCGATGTTGTCGACTCTGAAGGCAACCTGTTCCTCCAGAACCATCCCGAGAAGCCCCCGCCCCTCGGGGTAGTGGGGGAGAAGGGCCACCTCCTCGGGAGTCAGCCCGCGATGCAGGAAGTTCTGGATGGCTCCGTCCGGCCCGATCGTCACGGCCGCTCCGTACCGGGCGGACGTGAGGGTCATGGAACGGTCGATGATCGTTAGCAGAACCTGCTCGATCTCCAGATCCCCCGCGATCTGGGCCCCAACTTCGAGAAACGATCTAAGAAGCTGAGTGCGGTCCTGCTCTCTCTGCACGACTTGGCTCCAGACCTTGGCTGGCCTAAAACGATAACCGTCTGAAGCATCGGCAAGATGACCCTCTAGGCTTCAATTTTGGTCCCGTTCTCCTCGGCGGAGGTGATTGATGGAGAAATCGGTCGTTTCGACCTCAAGTGCCCCCGAGGCAATTGGTCCTTACTCGCAGGCGACCCGATCCGATGGGTTCGTCTTTTGCTCCGGTCAGGTCGCGCTCGATCCCGCTTCGGGCGAGCTCATCGGGGCAGACGTGAGCGAGCAGACCGAAAGGTGCATGGAGAACCTGAAAGCGGTTCTCGAGGCAGCCGGCGCGAGTTTTGCCGACGTCGTGAAGGTGACCGCGTACCTCACCGACATCAACGACTTCCCGGCTTTCAACGAGGTTTACGGTCGCTATTTCGAATCAGATCCGCCGGCCAGAGCCACGGTCGGAGTAGCCGCCCTTCCGAAGGGAGCGCGAGTTGAGGTCGAGTGCGTTGCAACGGTTTGATCCGGTGTCTTCAGCCCTCCTGCTCTCCGACAACCTTGCCCCCGAATACGATCCGTACCTCCTTCTCGGAAGGTTTGCCTTCAATCGGTTCGAGACCCGCCTCCTCGGGAGTGTCGGCGTCGAGACGCTTGACGTAGGTCTCGAGTTTGCTCATGAGAAAGAGGAGCCCGGCGATCGCGACCGGCCACAGGACCAGCACCGCTCCAAGAAAGAACTGGTACGCGGACATATACGGAAGCATCGCAGATGACCGCATCCGTCGCAGACATTCAGCCGTTTGTTAACCGCGATCGTCTGTTTGCACGCCTACGCTCGCTAGTGCAGTTGCCGTCCGAGAATCCCCCGGGCAACGAGGCAGCAGTGGCGCGACTGGCGGCGGAGATGTGCGAGGAGATGGGCCTCGACACGTCTCTTCACGAGGGGGCGCCTAACCGCCCGAGCATCGTTGCGCGCTGGACCGGATCGGATGGGCCCACCGTTTCCTATTGCTCTCACATCGACGTTATCCCCGCCGGCGACCACCAGTTGTGGTCGGTGGATCCCTTCGGCGCGGAGATTCGCGACGGGGTGATGCACGGGCGAGGCGCCTGCGACGCCAAGGGACCGGTTGCCGCAGCGCTGGAGGCGGTCGCGGCCCTGCGAGATGCCGGGTTCGATCCGGCAGGGACTCTCGAGTTGCAACTGGTCGCCGACGAAGAGGCGATGGGCTTCAAGGGAACGGGCTACCTCGTCGACCGGGGGATCGTCTCGCCCGACTTCGCGGTGGTGGGCGAACCGACCTCATTGCGTGTGGTCAGAGCGCAGAGGGGAGCCTGTTGGGCGAGGATCACAACCAGGGGGGTGGCCGGTCACGGTTCGGCCCCAGAGCGCGGCGTCAACGCAATTCGTCACATGGCCGAGATCATCTTGAGGCTCGAGGAGGCCTTGCCCGACATCACTCATCCGGTTCTGGGGGGTCCCAGCATCGGTGTGGGAACGATCTCCGGAGGCGCGAAGGTGAACGTCGTCCCCGCGTCGTGTGTGGCAGAGATCGATCGTCGAAGTCTGCCGTCAGAGACGCAGGAAGACGTGATCAGATCGATCGAGGGCGCCGTTGATCTCGCGAGCAAACGCTTTCCCGAGATCGAGGCGAAGGTCGAGTGTGCGTTCTACGCGCCCCCGTTCGAGGTTGCGGAGAATTCTCCGTTGGTGCTGAGGTGTCGCGAGGCGGTGACCGAAACGACCGGCAAGGCCGCTCAGATCATGGGGTTCCGGGGCGCCTCGGACGCGCGTTTCCTCGCGGAGGCCGGAGCCGACGTAGTGGTCATGGGACCCGGAGATATATCGCTTGCTCACACGGCCCGGGAATCGGTGGAGCTGGAAGAGGTCTACCGGGCGGGGATCGCCTACGCCCTCGTCTTCGCCGGCCTGCTCGGGGGGTGACGGTGGCGAACGCACCGTTCTCGTGGGCCTCGACGATCACCGAGCTGCTGGCGGGGCATTCTCTGCCCGAGGAGACCGCGGCTCAGGCGATGACCGAGATCATGGAGGGTGCGGCAACCCCGGCGCAGATAGCCGGATTCGTCGTCGCCCTGAGAGCCAAGGGCGAGACGACCGATGAGATCACCGGTCTCGTTCGAGCGATGCGATCGTTCTCTTTGAAGGTCGACGTGACCGCCGACGTGGTCGACACATGCGGAACGGGTGGAGACAGGGTGGGGACCTTCAACGTCTCCACCGCAGCCGCTCTCGTATGCGCGGGGGCCGGCGCCAAGGTGGCCAAACACGGAAACCGCGCGGCCTCCTCTCGCTGCGGCTCGGCCGACGTTCTTGAGGCCCTCGGGGTCAAGCTCGACCTGGGACCCGAGGGTGTGGCGGAGTGCATCGGGGAAGCCAGTATCGGATTCTGCTTCGCTCCCGTTTTCCATCCGGCGATGCGCCATGCGGCAGTCCCACGCCGGGAAATGGGGATTGCCACAATCTTTAACTTTCTCGGCCCCTTGACGAATCCGGCCGGTGCCAGGAGGCAGGCCCTCGGCGTGTCCGATCCGTCGATGCTCGACCGGATGGTCGAGACACTGGCGCGCCTCGGCAGCGAGCGCGTGATCGCGTTTCATGGCCAGGATGGTCTCGACGAGCTCTCGCTGGCCGGGCCCTCGCGCGTGGCCGATCTCAGCCAGGGAAAGGTGACCACCTACACGCTGGATCCCCGGGAGGTCGGTTTCGAGAAGGCGCCCCTCGACGCGCTGCGGGGCGGGGACGCCGACGACAACGCGGCGGCGATCCGCTCGGTGCTCGCTGGGGATCCCGGCCCCCGCAGAGACATCGTCGAATTAAACGCGGCCGCCGCCCTCATCGCCGCCGGGCTGGCTTCGAACTTTGACGGCGGTGCCCGGTTGGCTCATCAGTCGATCGACTCCGGCGAGGCCGCGACCGCGCTCGAGAGGCTCGTAGAGGTATCTAACACCGCCGGTTGACGAGCCGGCTTGGGAGAGAAGCGGCCGTCGGGTCCCGCGCCCACCGGAAGGGCCCAGGGTTTGGCGACGCGAAGCAAGCGGGCATCGACAGCATGCCGTCTGATCCAGGCGCAAATTGCGCGCGCCTCGATATGGGTAGAGAGGGAGATCGCGCCGCTCGCAATCGTGAGTGAGGAGCTCTTTTCGGATTGTTCGTGGGGGCGGTCGGAGACCAGGCATCCATCCTCGATCACGACCCGACGGCCCCCGACGTCGAGGTGGATCTCGCCAGCGGCCACGAGCGCGTTGACCTCGGCCGTTCTCAACAGCAAGCGCTCGAACAACTCGGCCGCGGATCGCAACTCGGCGGCCTCCTCGAACCGTTGCTGAGCGGCCAGTCGGCGCAGCCGGTCGGATAGTACCGAGTAAAGAGGCTGCGGATTGCCACACAGGGCGGCAATCGCGCCTCGCAATTCGGCCAATTGTCTGCGTGGGTCGGCCCCCGCACACGACCCGATTTGATCATGCGCGCTCTCACCACATCGTTTTAGGGAAGTGCACCTGTGCACTCGAGTGGCCGATTGAAACACGTCGATAATCGTCACCGCGATCCGCCGCGAGCCGAAAGGGCCGTAGTAGAAGCCGCCTTTCGGTCGCGGCACCCTGGCGGTTGAGATCTTAGGTGACGGCGTGCTCTCGATCCTCAGGTACCAGGGGGACCTTTTCTTGCCGGCGCGGTTGTAGGGAGGAGACTCGACCGCAATCGCTCTCGCCTCGGCGACGTCGATTTCGAGGGAGCAGAGGTTGGTCTCGAACGTGATGGCCTCGGTCTCGCGTAGAAGGTCTCTGATCTTTCTTCTCGGGTCTCCATAGAAGTAGGACCTGACTCTGCTCCTGATGTCGCCGGCTTTTCCGACGTAAAGGGTTTTGCCCGTCGCTCCCACGAAGCGGTAGATGCCCGGCGCCCTCGGAAGACCCTGAGTGAGGCCAATCTTTGCAAGGGTTCCATCCATCTTCGTGTAGCTAAAGGAGAGCAGGTTCTCCAGAGTCGTTACGCCGAATCCCGTCGCCCGTTCGATCAAGTGATGCAGCAGGTCGGTGGTGGCGAGGGCATCGGTGTAGGCCCGGTGGCTGGGCTGGTGAGCGCAACGGAGATGCCGCGCGAGCGTCGAGAGTTTGTTGTTCGGGACTTCGCCCCCGAGCGTCTTGCGGGCCAGAAGGGCTGTGTCGACGACGCGGTTGTTCAGCGGCCGGTAGGACAGTCGCTCGAGGGCCGCGTTCAGAAACGAGACATCGAAGCGAGCGTTGTGGGCGACGACCACCGAATCGCGCGCGAATTCGAGGAAGGCGGGCAACACCGAATCGATCTTCGGGGCCCCGGCCAACAATTCGTCGGTGATGCCGGTCAAAAGCCGGATGAACGCCGGCACGGGTTGCCCCGGGTCGACGAGGGTGTGGAGGGTCCCCACGACCTCTCCGCGGCGTACCTTGAGCGCGCCGATCTCGGTGATCGCCGAGTCGCCGGGAGACCCTCCCGTCGTCTCGAGGTCGACCACGCAGAAGGTCACCTCCGAAAGAGGGGTGCCCAGATCCTCGAAGGAGCGCTGGGCGGCCATCGAACCAACATACGAACATATGTTCGATAGAGTCAAGGATTTGGCCTCCCGTCGCCCCCTAGTGGCGACTGCCAGGAAGCGGAGGGACCGAACTTTGGGCCCCGAGGCAAGCAGACCGACGAATTACAGTTAGCGCGCGGTGGTAAAGGAAATCTCGCATCCCAAGGTTCCCGAGGAGAGTCGCATCGAGGCGCTCGAACAAACGCTCGAGTCGCTGCGCGAGGACTCCGAGGTCGCGCACGTCCTTTTGGGGCTCTCGGCGGCTCTTGCGGAGGTCCGAACGGTCGAGGAGACCCTGGAGAAGTCGGTCAGGCTGGTTCCCGAGCTGTGCGCCGCCGATCGTTGTTTCGCGGTCTCGCGCGACGAGATGAACAATCGCTTTGCGCTCATGGCACAGGTCGGCTACGACGACAACGCGGCCGCCGTTCTCGAGTCGCTGGCCGCGGCCGAGGACGGCTTTCCCCTTGTAGCCGAATCGCTGAAGACCGCGACTCCTTTGCTCGTTGACGACGTTGCCAACGACGACCGGATTAGTCCCGAGCACGTTGGACTGCGACGCCTCGGTGCCCTCATTTCTTTACCCCTGTCGAGGTGGGGCGACGAATTCGGAGCACTCGTTATCGAGTTCGCCCAGCCAAAACAGTTTGGGCCAAAGGATGCGGCGCTGGCGCGGGGCATAGCCCGCCAGGTCGGGATCGCTCTCGCCAACGCTCGCCGATTCGGTCTCCTCCGCGACCTCAGGACCTTTGGTTTGAGAGTCGGTTCTCGGCTGTCCCTTTCCGATGTCGTCGAGGACACTGCAGCCGGTGCCGTCGACCTTCTCGCTGCCGATGGCGCCCTCATCTACTTTCTCGATGCCCAGGCCGGAACCATGGTTGCATCCGAGGGCCGCGGGCTCTCGGAGGCGCACATCGAGCAGTTGAAATATCTCGACCTCGACTCGGGACCCTGGGCCCCCGCGCTCGAGGGCCAGACCGTCGTAATCGAGGACTTCGACGAAGCGACGAAACTCGACACGGGGCTCAATACCGCCGTCTTGCTTCCGTTGTCGGGGGAGGAGAAGTCCCTCATGGGAGCTCTGGCAGTCTTCTTCGCGCGCCGCGCAATCCTCGGCCCGGATGAAATCGAGGGCTTCAACGTCCTGGGGGCTCAGGCCGCGACGGCCATCGCCAACGCCCAACGGTTCGAGCGTCAGCGGAGAGTGGCACGTAGCCTGCAATCCGGACTGATGTCGACCGAGATGCCCGCGTTGCCGGGATGCTCAATCGGTGCCGTGTACGAGCCGGCGAGCAGCCAGGCGGATGTCGGCGGGGATTTCTTCGACGTGTTCGAGCTGAACGACGGCAAGGTGGCGGTGGTCGTCGGAGACGTCTCGGGCAAGGGGGCCGAGGCGGCGGCCCAAACGGCAATGGCGAAGTACATGTTGCGGGCCTTTGCCATTCGCAACGCCGTTCCTGCTTCCGTTTTGTTTCATCTGAACAACGCCTTGGTGAAGGGCTTTCCAGAGGATCGCTTCACGACGGCTCTGTACGCGGTGTTGGATCCGGCGACCCACAGCATTCAACTTGCCAACGGCGGACACCCGCCCGCCCTCGTTTATCGGGTGGCCACCGGCGAAGTGGAGATCCTCGAGAGCGACGGGGGGCTCATCGGAGCGTTCGAGGACGAACAGTATGGATCGAACACGATTCATCTGGATCCTGGTGACGTGCTGCTCGCTTTCACAGATGGGCTTACCGAGGTCAGAAACGAGAACGATCTTTACGGGCGCCACCGCATTGTCGAGTCCTTGAAGAAACACGCCGTCGTGAGCGACGCAGAGGAACTGTCGCGTCGAATCTACCGAGAGGCGGCTTCGTTCGGAACCGTTTGGGACGACACCGTCGTCCTCGCCCTCGCCTGCAAGCCGTCTTAGCCACGTGAGTTCCTATCGATGCGAGGCCTGCGGGAACAAGACGCGATTCGACGTCTTTGAGAACAAGCGGGTTCGAGCCTTCCATCACTACACGCTGGGAGGCGACCTCACCATCGAAGAGGAAGAGGTGCTGGATCACTCCATAGAACGCGTCGTGTGCCGCTGGTGTGGCTCGTCGCAGGTAAGCAAGGATCCGGCTCCGCGGGAGGACGCGACGTGACCGCCGGCCCCCTCGAGGGGATCCGGATCCTCGATCTCACCCGACTCCTGCCGGGTGGCTATGCGACCTTGTTAATGGCCGATTTGGGCGCGGACGTCGTCAAGGTCGAGGAACCCGGCAAGGGCGACTACATCCGGTGGACGCCGCCCCTGGTGGGTGAGTTCTCCACGGGCCACATCGCGCTTAACCGCAACAAGCGCTCGATCACTCTCAACCTGAAGATCGATCGAGGACGAGAGATCTTTCGGTCGCTCGCGGCAAACAGCGAGGTCGTAATCGAGTCGTTCCGTCCAGGGGTGATGGCTCGCTTGGGCCTCGGCTGGGACGACTTGCGAAAGATCAACCCGGCCCTCGTCTACTGCGCCATTTCCGGTTACGGACAGGACGGACCGCGCGCTCAGGAGGCAGGCCACGACGTCAACTACATGGGCCGTGCCGGAGCGCTGTCGATCATGGGCGAAGAATCCGGCCGACCGGTGATTCCCGGCTTGCAGATAGGAGATCTGGCCGGAGGCGGTATGGCCGCGGTGATCGCCGTGCTGACCGCTTTGTTGCGCCGAGCAACGACGGGCGAGGGCGACTTCTGCGACGTCTCCATGACCGATGGCGTGTTCTCCTGGCTCTCGATCCACGCGTCCGAGTTCTTTGCCACGGGGGTCGACCCCCAACGAGAACGCATGCACCTTTCGGGTCTCTATCCCTGCTATCGGATCTATCCCGCAGCCGACGGCTGGTTGTCGGTCGGCGCCCTCGAACCGCAGTTCTGGGCACAGGTGTGCGACGTACTCGACAGGCCCGATCTCGCGGGAGATGCATATGCAACGGGGGAGAGACGAGGACACGTGATCGCGGAGCTGAATAAGGCGTTCTCGACGAAAACGAGAGCCGAGTGGATGGACTCGTTCCAGGGATTAGACGCATGCGTCGCGCCCGTGAACGGATTCACCGAAGCTTTCGCCGATCCTCAGGCTCTGCACCGCGGCATGATCGTCGACGGAGAGGTGCCGGGAGCCGGTCCATTCAAGTTCCTGGGTAGCCCGATCAAGCTGCAGAACGCTCCCTCCGATGTGCTGCGAAGGCCTCCGCCTCAAATGGGCGAGCACACCGAGGAGGTGCTTGCAGAGGTCGGCGTCGACTCGGGAGCAATCGGCGGTCTCAGATCCGAGGGCGTTCTGTAGTGGACATTCCGAAAGAGGTTCGTTCGTCTCTGGCGCGCGCTCTCGGGGCCTTCATCCGGGACGTGCCTAAGATCGAGCTTCCACGCATCCTCAAGAGGTGGCGAAGCTTCAGACCTCAGGCCCTCGTCAAGCACGAGGACGAACTGGTGGCCGCTCTCGACGACGACTCCGTGCGCGAGCGCGTCCTCAAGTGGCTGGACGGTAAACCCCCCCTCGCCAAAGGCGACGCTGAGTTGCTTCGGATCGCGTCCGAGCGACGCGAGGGCTGGGAACGGTCACTGCAGTCGACCACGCCTTCGAAAAAGGCCGCGCCGCGGCCACAAAGAGGGTCCGCCAGGAGCGACCTTCAGGCCCGCGTCGAAAGAGAACGGAGCAAGGCCGCCGATGCCAAAGAGGAACTCAAGCGCCTTCGGGAGAGCTCTCGCCGGGGGCTGCAGGCCGAGAAGAAGAGATCCGCGGATTTGACCAAAGAGGTAGCAACCCTCTCGAGGAAGCTCGATCAGTCCGAGGCCGCCCTGGAGCGGGCGCGCGCCGAGGCCGGTCGCGCGGGCGACCGAGCCGAGCGCGAGCGACGACGAGCCAAAAGCGAGTCCGAGAAGCTGCGCGCCGAGCGCGACGAGGTTCGATCTCGTCTGCGGGAGGTCAATAAGGAGAAGCGGGAGATGGCGCAGCGACTTCGCCGGCTCGAGTCGACCGTCAAGCCGAAGGCGGAACCTCGTCGTCGAACTCCCGGTCGCGAGGCATCCTCACGACGCCGGCACAGGAGGCCTTTGCGGCCGCCGCAAGGCCTGTTCGAAGAATCTCCTCAGGCTCTCGATCAATGGCTCGAGCAAGATGGGGTGAAGCTGTTGGTCGATGGTTACAACGTCGTCAAATCGAAGCGGGGATTCAAAGGCGCGACGCTCTCGGATCAGCGCGACCGGCTGGTTCAGGAGGCGGCGAGACTCGCCCGCAAGAAGCACGCCGACGTGACGATCGTGTTCGATGGATCGGAGGATCCGGCCCCCGCCGGGGGCCGGGTCCGGCGTCCCGTGAAGGTGCAGTACTCGAAGCCACCGGATACGGCCGACGACCACCTTGTCGCCCTTCTGGACGCTCTCCCACCGGAGCCGGTGATCGTGGCCACGAGCGACAGGGAACTGCAGGAACGAGTAGGGGCCCTGGGGGCCACCGTCGTGACCTCCGAGCAGCTCCTGGCCCTCCTCAGGTAGGAGGCCGTCAAAAGTGTCTCAACCCCTCGCTAGCGTTGGACCGGCAGAAAGAGGAGCGGCTCGAAGAGGAAGGGGTTCTACGTGAGGATCGACTGCACCGCCTGCGAGATGTACCAATCCGATCACTGCTCCGACTGCCTCGTCACGGCGCTTCTTCATCCGCCCTCCGACGAGGTTGTCATTGACGAGGACCTCGACGACTCGCTCGAGGCGCTGGCGGAAGCCGGCTTGATCCCGGTTCTCAAGTTCAAGCCCCGCCACGAACCCCCTCCCAACCCGGAGGAAGCGGCAGACACGGGTTAGCGGGTGCCGCTCGGAAGTAGATGCCGAAATGTGGTTCGAGGGTGAGAGAAGCCACCGAAGGCCTCACTTAATCTGAGCGTCATGTCCACGTGGCGTGCGGTGCTCATCGTTGCGCTGGTCGCCTTCGGCAGCGCGGGGTTGCTGGCCTTTGTGTCGCGCACCCCCTCCGAGATTCGCAACGTCGACGAAGCGTCCCAGTCAACCGATGCCTCTCTCGGGGCGCGCTTCGATCGAGATCAGATCGCGCGTCATGGTGCCTACAGGGGCCCCATTTACCTATCTTTCTTTCTCGGACTGGCCCTGGAGGTAGCGGTCCTTCTCGTTCTGGCACTGGGGCCCCTCCCGGAACTGGTCCGTCGGCTGGAGGGCGCTCGGGGTGGAGTCGTGCTCCACGCCGCAGTCTTGGGGGCCGTCGTGGCCCTAGCACTCGGCGCGGCCGCGCTTCCGCTGTCGTTCGTGCGCGGCTACGCGATGCAACACGCGTGGGGCCTCTCGACGCAGAACCTACTGCAGTGGTTCGACGATCTGGGAAGGGGGCTGCTGGTCAGTGGAGTCATAGCCGCGCTATCGACGGCCGCCTTTTTTGCCGTTGTCAGATGGCAACCCAAGACGTGGTGGATCTTCGGCTGGCTGACCTTTACGGTGCTCACCGCGCTCTTGGTCTTCATCTATCCGGTCGTCATCGCGCCGCTGTTCAACAAGTTCACTCCCATCGAGGACACCGACCTCGCCACCAAGATCAGGGCTATGGCCACGGAGGCGGGCGTGAACGTGGATGAGGTCCTCGTCGCCGATGCGAGTCGTCGCACGACGGCGGAGAACGCCTACGTAGCAGGACTCGGTCAAACGAAAAGGGTCGTCCTGTACGACACGCTCCTCGAAGGCGGGGGCGAGGATGAGACCCTCTTCGTCGTCGC
>JALZEK010000010.1 GCA_030862065.1 Actinomycetota bacterium
TAGGCGGGGACCGTGACGACGGCCTCGGTGACCTTGTCGCCGAGATAGGCCTCGGCGTCGTTCTTGAGCTTCATGAGGATGCGGGCCGAGATCTCCTGCGGCGTCCAGGCCTTGCCGTCGATCTCGGTCTTGTCGTCGGAGCCCATCTTTCGCTTGATCGAGCGGATGGTGCGATCCGGGTTCGTGATCGCCTGACGCTTCGCCACCTCGCCGACCAGCACCTCAGACGACTTCGAGATGGCGACCACGGAGGGCGTGGTCCGAGATCCCTCCGCGTTCGGTATGACCGCCGCCTCGCCGCCCTCGAGGACGGCCACGACGGAGTTGGTGGTTCCGAGATCGATACCTACGGCCTTGGCCATGTGCTTCCTCCCATTGTGGATCTGTCGACTTCCGCGACCTTTTTGAGTTCTTCCTATGATGCCAAGTTGAGTGCCATATTGTCAAATCTGTTAAGCGAAGGATATAGGGATAGGTTGGGTGGGTCCGAAGCCAGGGCTGCTCTACTCCAGGAACCCGGGGCGGGGATGATTTGCACCGATTTCTCCCAACCTCTGGGGCGGAGCCCACCGCCCCTATACTCGCTCGCGATCCCTCAACCGGTGGCCTTGTTTCGGATCGGGCCCGAATTCCCGGCGACGGAGGAGCAAGTGATCGAAAAGGTCTTGATGACGGTCCTGATCCTTGGCTCGCTGGGTGCCTTCGCCGCCCGGGTCCGAAACCTCGTCGGCTTCCTGCAGGTCGGCAAGCCGGACGATCGCATCCCGAAGGACTGGGGCCGCAAGATCAAGGATCAGCTGGTCGTGGTCTTCGGCCAGCGAAAACTCCTTCAGTGGAGCATCCCGGGCCTCATGCACTTCTTCATCTTTTGGGGCTTCGTGATCCTGTTCACGACGATCGTCGAGGCGTTTGGGGCCGTGTATCAGGAGGGCTTCCATCTTCCTTTGATCGGCAGGTGGGGGCCCCTCGGGGCGCTCCAGGACTTCTTCGTCGTCGCGGTACTCGCCGGAATAGCCATGGCGTTCACCATCCGCAAGCTCCAGCGTCCGGGACGGTTCCGAGGCTCGCACCTCCGGGAGGCCGACTACATCCTTCTCGCCATCGGCGGAATCATGCTCACGATTCTGTTCACCAGGGGGGCCGAGATCTCACTGGGCCACTTTCCCTACGACACGGACTGGACTCCGGTGTCCGATGGCGTCGCTCGCTTTTTCGAAGAACTCTCGGCCGAAGCGCGCGAAGCCCTCGACACCATCTTTCTGTGGTGGCACTCCCTGATCATCCTGGGCTTCCTCGTCTACATCACCTACTCCAAGCACCTTCACATCGTGACTTCAGGCTTCAACGTGCTCTTCACCTCGGAGCGTCCCAAGGGGGCCCTCAAGCCGATGCATCTCGACATCGAGCAGATGTCGGAGGACGATGTCTTCGGAGCAGCAAAGGTCAACGACCTGACGTGGAAACAGCTGCTCGATACCTACACGTGCACGGAGTGCGGGCGTTGCCAATCGCAGTGCCCCGCATGGAACACGGGCAAGCCACTCTCTCCGAAGCTTCTGATCATGGACCTGCGCGACCATCTGTTCGAGAACGGTTCCAAGTTGCTGGAAGCAAAGAGAGAAGGCGACGAGGCATTCGCCAAGGCGATCGAAGAGGTCCCTCCTCTGAATCCAGACGTGGTCGAGGACGAGGTCATCTGGGACTGCACCACCTGTGGCGCCTGCGTACAGGCCTGCCCCGTCAACATCGAGCACATCGATGCGATCGTCGACATGCGCAGAAACCTGGTCATGGGGGAGTCGCGCTTTCCCCGCGAGATGCAGAGCGCGTTGCAGAATCTCGAAACCACCGGCAATCCGTGGGGCTCTCCACCTCAAGCGCGACTGGAGTGGATGAAGGGGACGGCCAAGCAAGAGCCACTCGAGATCCCGCACATCTCGGAGGCTCCCGATGCCGAGGTTCTCTTCTGGGTCGGTTGCGCGGGGGCCTTTGACGACCGCAACAAGAAAGTCGTCTACGCGTTCGCCAAACTGATGCAGCTGGCGAACGTGAAGTTCGCGATTTTGGGGGCAGACGAGTCTTGCAACGGGGACCCGGCGCGCCGTATGGGGGCCGAGTACATCTATCAGATGCTCGCAGAGCAAAATATCGAGCTGCTAAAGGAGCACAAGGTCAAGAAGATCGTTACGGCTTGTCCCCACTGCTTCAACACCCTCTTCAACGAGTACCCGCAGTTCGGCGGAACCTTCGAGGTCGTCCATCACACCGAGTTCCTTGCCGGACTGGTGAAAGAAGGACGGCTTGAGCCCGCCGGCCGCATGGAACAAACGATCACCTATCACGACCCCTGTTACAACGCGCGGCACAACGACGTCTGGCGAGGGGCCCGCCGGGTGATCGAGGCCGTGCCCGGAACCCAGTACCAGGAGCTTCACCGGCATGGACACTCCACGTTCTGCTGTGGCGCCGGTGGGGGCCGAATGTGGATGGAAGAGCGGATGGGCAAGAAGATGAATATCGAGAGAACCGACGAGGCTCTGGCATCGGCGTCGGACACGCTCGCCGTCGGTTGCCCCTTCTGCAACATCATGCTGTCGGACGGAATCACTGAGCGCCACGCAGACGAGAACATGAAGGTCCAGGACGTCGCTCAGATCCTTCTTCAGTCGATCGAGTTCCATCCCGAGTCCTCGGCCGCTTCCGGCAACGGCGGCAACGGACACTCGTCGGGGGAGGAATATCCGGCCGCCCGGGAGGCCGATGAGGTCACAACGGGCAAGGCGGCCGGCCAGGACGACGCCTCCACGACCTGAGCCGTTAACCGGCTCGTAACTAGCTTTCGGCCCCACATCGCGCTGAGCGAAACGTGAAACCGAAAGTTCGGGGATAAGTCGCGGCGGGTCGCTCTCGACGCTATTCGAAGTTCTCGTAAAAGCGCGACGGGGTGGGGCCGCGCTGCCCCTGATATTTCGATCCGACCCGCTTGCTGCCGTAGGGGTTTTCCGCTTCTGACGACAGGCTGAAGAAACTGATCTGGCCGATCTTCATCCCCGGGTAGATCGTGATGGGAAGGTTGGCGACGTTGGACAACTCCAGCGTGAGATGGCCCTCAAAGCCCGGGTCCACGTAGCCGGCGGTGCTGTGAATGAGCAGCCCCAATCGACCAAGGGAACTCTTTCCTTCCAGTCTCGCCACGAGGTCGGAAGTGAGTTTCACGTACTCAAGCGTCGAGCCCAGAACGAACTCGCCGGGGTGAAGGATGAAGGGCTCGTCCTCCTTGACGTCGATCAGTTCTGTTAGATCGTCCATGGGTTTCTTTACGTCGATGTACGGATAGCGAGCGTTGTGGAAGGTGCGGAAGTAGCGGTCGCAGTGAAGGTCCACCGAAGAAGGCTGGACGTCGGCGGGATCGAAGGGCTCGATCTCTATGCGGCCCCCCTCTATCGCCTTCCTGATGTCACGGTCGGAGAGGATCACGCGTGCTTTTCCTGTTCGGGAGTCCGTGTTCCGGTGCAGTGTAGTAAGGACGAGAGACGAGTGTTCGAGGGCCACGGACAGCCAGAGAGCTCACCTATAATCGCTCGTCTCTGCGGGTGTAGCTCAATGGCAGAGCACTAGCTTCCCAAGCTAGTGACGGGGGTTCGATTCCCCTCACCCGCTCTAGGTCTGACTGCCATGAAAGGTCAAATACGCGCCGGAATAGAGACCTGGAACCGACCTTGTTAACCGTGTTGCTAACGGAAACTGAGTATGGAAAGACGTGAACTTGGACCAAGGCGTCTTACACGTAAACCAAATGGCCTTTCTGCTTGGGCTCTTGCCCTTCCTGGTCTGAGGATGTTCATGTGTCTAAGTTCTAGCCGCCTACAGACGCCCATTTCCAATCCGCTCAAGCCCCATTCGGATGAACGCCACGGCCAGTCCCACGACGGCTCCAACGGCAGCCGCCACGAGCAGGGGTGGTGCAGCGTGTAAGAGCAGGTACTGGAAGAAGAGCCCAATGGATTCCACTATCCCCATGTTTCGAAGTCTAACCCGGAGTTAATCGAACCCGAGTTCCACGACCGACATGTACAGATCCCTGATCACAATGTCGAAGTGGTCAGGGGCCGACTCGTCGCAACGGAACCCGATCGTATGGGTGCCCGCGGGAAGATTCATGACGTCAAGTATCGGCTTACCGCCTATGTTGTAGTCCGAATCGTCCTCGGACTGGAGTATGAACTCACCCGACTTGGCTGCGCCATTCAGGGTCGTAGTGCAGCCCCCACCAGGGGGATCCCCTCCGTCCGTGCCGAAGCCGTAGGTCCAACTCGCGCTGACCTCCATCGGTCGCCCCAAGGTGAACGTCAGCTCGTCGCACATGATGGCTGTGGAAGTACCCGGATCGCATTCCGCATCGTACGAATCGTGCCCATCCAGAGGGGTCAAACTCGATTCGTTGATGTCGGCTGTTCCTATCGAGCCATCCGCTACGTCGAACCCTGTCAACGACGCATCCTCCACCTCAGCACTCTGTATGGCATCGTTGGGAATGGCAAACAGGCCGCTCTGCGCCCGCGCGATGTCGGGGTCAAAGAACGCGAGCGGACTCAACTCACCTGATGTAACCGACGCAGGTCCGAGGTCATTCTCGGTGAGCGCATCGACCGCGATGTCCTCGCTCTGGAGACCGCCACCCTCCGAGCTGTCGTCCTTTATATCGACGCTCTTGAGCGAGTTATTGATCACGTCGCGGCTTCCGACTGTCGCGGCGGCGTACGCAGCACCACCGCCCACAAGGGCGATAAGCACGGCCAGTGTCGACATGACGTTGGCGTAACTGAGGTGAGCGCGAGAGATTCGGGCGCGGTTTACGAACGGGCCTGCTGAACGGCGACGCATTTACGGCCTCCTTGGTGAGCGCTGAAGGGAGGATGAGGCTAACAGTGGGCGGAGGCCGCCGCCGAGTCGAACGTACGGTCTCTGTGACTCGAAGTTCACCCAACACCCTCGGCCTGTCGTCGAATCACCCCTGTCCAGGAGGCGAGGCGCGGTTGCGCAGATTACCGAGGGCCCCCGCCTCACCCGTCGCGATGAATCGAGCTCCCGCGGGACAGAGATCCAGGAGCGGGCAATCACTACAGAGAGGAAGACGGGGCCTGCAGATCTCTCGGCCGTGGCGAACGAGCTGGACGTGAAACTCGTAGCGGATTTCCGGAGGTATGCGCGGTTCGAGAAGACGCTGGGTCTGTTCAGCAGTGGCATCATCCGGCACCAGGCCCAAACGCTTCGTGACCCTATGAACGTGAGTATCGACCGGGAACGCGGCTCTTCCCATGGAGAAAACGAGAACGCAAGCCGCCGTCTTAGGCCCCACCCCTGTTAGAGAGGTCAGGTAATCGAACACTTCACTATCCGGAAGATTCGAGAGACGCGTGAGGCCAAGCCGGCCCTCTCGTTCGCGGATCTCCCAGAGAATCTGCTTGATGCGGCCGGCCTTGATTTCGGCGATGCCTCCCGGTCTGATTGCGCCGGCGATGTCCCTGGTGGGAGCCTCCAGCGCCCGGCTCCAACTCGGAAATCGGTTCTTCAGAGCCGCAAATGCTCGAGACGAATTTGTGTCCGAGGTGTGCTGAGACAGAATCGTGAGAATCAACTCGTCGAGTATCGAACGCCGAGGCTTTGGAGTGAAGGGGCCTTGATCCTTCTTCAGCCGACGATGAATCGCACGGATTCGCCGAGTTGAGCTAGTTAACGTCAGCCGGTAGGCCCCTTCGCAATGGAAGCGAACTTTGTGTACTGGTTCATGAACGCAAGGCGGACCGTCCCGGTGGGGCCGTTTCTGTGCTTGGCCACGATCAATTCGGCTTCACCACGCAATTCGGTATCAGGATTGTAGACCTCATCACGATACAAGAACATAACCAAATCGGAATCTTGTTCGATACTGTTGTGGACTATCAAACCGTTTCCCACGAAGTTGTGGGTTCCCGGAACGGTCATATCAAAGACATCTGCCGTTCCATCACTCTCGATTCCAATCACAGTGTCCCAGAAGACATCTGCCTCAGCGACCTCCTGAAGTTCCCTATCTTCTAGAAGATTCGCATAACTCAAGAGCGTTGGACGACTTGGCGAGAAACGAAAGTGAGAGGTTCCTCCATACGTTGTGCCTCGGAGACGCGCCATTTCGCGTTGACTGATGCCACGGCGGTGCATGGTCTCTCGCACCTTGTGCCACACATCCAACGGGACGGTATCTACATTCGTGTTGGGGTTGATTCCGGTGAGCTTCCTCACAAGTTGCTGCAAACGGGTTGCTCTACCGCCTATCCCTCCAACCATTTGAGCGAACTTGATCTGCTCTTCAGCTCCATAAATGAAGACTTGATAGCTGGGGGAATAACCAGCCTTACTCGTATGCCTTAAGCGAGATCGAAGACCCAGCCGAGCAAGGAGTTCTTGAACTTGTCTTGCCAGAATGCGAGAGGACGAAGCGTAGTAAACGATGCCAAGCGCACCCTGCTTTCCCTCATTGCGAACAAAGACACACCCATCCGTCGCCCAAAGGTGGCGAAGGAAGAGAGCTAGTTGCTCCTGGGCCAGCCGAAAGACCTCATTCGGAATAAATTTGGTCTTGGAACGCTGACCATCGATTCCCAGTTCCCTGAGCCATCCCCTGAGCGGATTGGGATGCCACCGACTGGCGCCAGCCGACAAATAGAGGTGATGCCATCCCTTCTGTCTGACGCGCTTCGCCTCTATGCCAAATCCCTTCTTAGCCGCGACCTCAACAGCTCGCAGGTTTTCTTCGGACTGGCTTGTGTAGTGAATAGGCTGCCCCGACGCGTAGCAGCCATCTCCTAAGAGATGCGCGAGCAGAACCACCCTCTCTTCTGGCCAAACGATTTTGTCGGATGACGGCGGGTACGAGCGAGGGATGGCTATGCGATCCCCCGGCTGAAGCTCGTCGAGTCTTTGCCACCCACCAAGGACCCGAAAGCGGTGATTACCGGTTGCACGAATCTCACGGCCAGTGGCTGTCGTCATTTTGAAAACCGGCCTATGTCCGGTTTTCCAAACCTTGCTGACGTTCGCCGTGTCCAACGACCACTCATTCAGAGTGACGATTTCCGGGGTTGTTCCGACCAGTGACTCAATGGGAACAAGCTCCCCCGAAGCGAGCGTGACAAGCGTTTCACCGGCCAGGCAACCCGATTCGCGAAGGTCGGCCAGGAGCGGATGCTTGTCCGCCCGGTACTCCACACCGCGGTTCAACTGAGATGCGCACAGGACCGGCACGTTCAGATCCTTCGCCAGAATCTTCAACGACCGCGATATCTCCGAGACCTCTTGTTGCCTGTTTTCCGACTTCCGAGGTGACTGCATCAGCTGGAGGTAGTCGATGATGACCAGCCCCAATCCGTGCCTCGCTTTCAGCCGCCTGCATTTCGCCCTCATCTCCATCAAGGTGATATTGGCCGAGTCGTCGATGAAGATCGGAGCTTCCGCGAGGCGGCCCAAGGATGCAGAGAGCCGCGTCCAGTCTTGCTCCTGAAGGGCTCCTCGCCTTATGCGCTGGGAGTCGACCCGGGCGTCGGACGAAAGGAAGCGCTGCACCATCTCGTGGCGCGACATCTCAAGGCTGAAGATGACAACGGGCTGCCCAAAGCGGGTCGCCGAATGGAGTGCAAAATCCCCCAGCAAACTGGACTTTCCCATCGAAGGCCGGGCCGCAACGATGATCAGATTCGACGGCTGGAACCCCGCCGTCATCTCGTCCAGATCCGGGAAGCCCGAGGCGATACCAGTCACGTGCTCGCCGCGCTCGTAGAGCGCTTCGATCATCTCCATGTTCTCGGTCAGAAGTCCGCGTATCGGATGGATGTCTTCGCGCAGGCGGCGATCGCCAACCTGGTAGACGACCTCCTCGGCCTCGTCGACCGCGGCCTCCACATCCTCTGGAAGCGAGAAGCCGAGCTCCTGAACTCGATTTCCGGCATCGATCATTCTTCGGAGCAACGCGTGCTCGTCGACGATGCGTGCGTAATGCCGGGCCGAGGCCGCGGTGGGATAGGCATCCAGCAAGCCGGAGATATAGGGCTTTCCGCCGATCGCTTCGAGGAGATCGCGACGCTGTAGTTCCTCGGCCACAGTGATCGCGTCGGATGGCTCGCCCCGGCCGTAGAGATCGAGGACGACCTCGTAGATCTGGCCGTGGGCCGGCTTGTAGAAGTCCTCGGGTCTCAGGATCTCGACGACGTTGGCGATCGCCTCCTTGGACTCAAGCATGGCCCCGAGCACCGACTGCTCGGCATCGAGGTTCTGGGGCGGTATTCGGTTGGGCCTTGCCTCCCTTAGGGGTGCTCTTTGCGCCATCTCTTCTCCAACCCAGCTCGAACGTATGTTCGACAGACTAAGTCGGACCTCCGACAAATTTGCGGAAATCCGCCCGGGGAAGGCGCCGCCGGCTCCTAAAAAGGCGACTCGGAGGACGCTATGGAACAGACCCTGTGCGGAACAAGGACAAGAACCTGTTAATTCAGGGTGAATTGTTGTTGAAAGCCGTGTCCACGATGAGCCAGCGTCCGTCTTCGCCGAGAACGTCGAGCGCCCTCAGCCTCTCCACGGCAGGGCGGACCGAGCCGCACGACGGGCGGGCCACCAGAAGCTTGTCGACGACCACAAACCGGACCCCGAGCGCCGCTCGGAGCTGGGTCAGATCGTTGGGCTCGAATGTCACAGAGCGGTCAAAATCCGTCTCGACACGAAGGAGCCGGCCCTTACGGCAGCGCAACGAGGCCAGAGGCTCCGAGCGGGCGTAGAGATCGAGCTTGGAGAACCACGGCAGGGCCGACGGACTCGACTGGCATCCGACGGCAGGAACCTGATGGATGATCTGCAGCTTCACGTCGGCGGCGGTCTCGCCGATGCAGTCGGTCGGAACGAGTAGAACCGTATCGTCGTCGCCGGCCCGCCGGTTTACATCTTCGAGGGCGGCAAGCGTCTCGGGAGTCAGGTCCAGGTCGGCGGTCGGCACCGGCAAAATCAGGTTGAAGGCAAGGACCAAACCGGACGCTGCGGTAACCAGCCACCGCTGTCGCTCGCTCGTCAGTCGCGCGAACAAGAATCCAATTGTCAGAGCGAGGGCGGCTGCCAACACCGCGACCAACGTGTAGCTGGCTCTGTTGGCGGCGCGCAGGCTCCCCAATCCCGGCATATGGATCAACCCCGTGAAGGGAAGCCAGGCGACGGGATCCCCCCGGGACGCGACCTGGATGACCCCATCTATCTTCAAAGCCGTGCCCAGCGACAGGATCCACAGCGCGAGCGATGCCACGAGGAAGGAACGTCGAAGAGGCGAACGCAACAAAATGAGCGCGCCCAAGGCCAGCAGGAGGATGAACCCCGGAAAGACGGTCGCCTCGTGGACATTGTCCCGCCGGAAGTTGGCTCGCAGCCGCTCCGAATAAGGAAGGTCCCACAGCGTTCCTTCCGGTTGCGCGGCGATGGAGAAGACATCGGCCCCCGCACGAAACGTATCGTCGAGGAGACTCGGATCGGCCCCCGCCTCTCTCTCTGCGCGATCCAGTTGCAATCGAGGGACCAAAAACGGCGTCATCAACACCAATGCAACGAGGCCGGCACCGGAAATCGCCACCGCACGGCGACCGAGGGTCGACATATCGGACGAACTCACCAGAACGATTAACGCGAACGCGATCCCCCCGAAGATCAAGAAATAGATGCTGCAGAGATAGGCAAGGAAAAGGAGCAGTCCCGTCCGTACCCATCGCACGGGAAAGTCGCCGCGCGCCACACGCACCCCCTCTTCGACCAGGAGCGGGGCGGTGAACGCGAAGTACATAGTGAAGTGGACGAAGCTGCGCAACATGATGGGAGGCCCCGCCGCAAAAGCAACCGCGACGATCACCCAGACGCGACGATCGTCGCTGAACAGCTTGCCGAGTCGCCTTCCGGCCCAAAGGTTCAGTGCCGTCGCCGAAAGCAACCCCAGGTTGTACGCGAGCAGGGGACCTGCCACCAGGTTCAAGAGGCCTCCGAAAAGAGTGGGCAGCTGTCCATCCAGCAGGCGGATATCGACCCCGAATGGAACGACCACGTCGGGGATGTGCATCGACAAGATGTCGCCGGATTGGATCAATTCACCGACGCGCCACTCCAGCCACAAGTAGTAGTGGGCATCCTCGAACCCCACGAACGAGGTAGAGGGGTGAAGCGGAACCGGCCACATCAACCCGACGGCGACCGCCGCAAGGATGGCCCACTCCAGCAATGCGCCAGCCGTAAAGCGGTCCCAGAAGCGCTTCCCAGAAGGGTCGGTCACTGCGATCTGTTGCGCTGCCAGTACCGAACCATTACCAGTACGACCACTACGGCATAGCCGAGGCAAATTCCGAAGGCCGCAAGAAGTGACGCGCGAGTGTCGTCCTCAGGGGCCGTCGCCACGACGAATGATTCGCCGAAGCGAGCGATGATCCACAAGGGCAACAGCGCGAGGGCAAGCATTGCCGGCGCCGCGAGACTCACGATGAGCACCCAAACAAGGACGGCGAGGACCTGCCTCGGCAACCCTCCGGTCCCGACCAACGACGCGTGAACTCGATTGGCGAGAGGACTCGGCGCCACACCCACGAGGCCGCGGTCTTCCCCATTACGTGCGGCGCCCGTGTTCATCCTCCGCCATCGTTAGATCGATGCGTCCTTGCTCACCAGGCGCCGAGAATATACTCACCCGACATGGGCGATCCCGAATATTCGATCGTCATTCCCGTCTATGACGAAGAGGAGAGCCTCGGTCAACTGTTCGAGCGGTTGGCCGAGTTGCTCGCGCGTCTGGACGGAAGTGCTGAGGTCATTCTGGTCGATGACGGAAGCCGAGATTCCAGCGCCGAGTTGATACGCGACATGACGAGGCGAGATTCACGGTTCAAGCTCGTCCAACTGTCACGGAACTTTGGTCACCAGATCGCTTTAACCGCCGGAACGGACTTTGCCCGCGGCCGCGCCGTCATCATCATGGACGCCGATTTACAAGACCCTCCGGAGGTGATCCTCCAGATGGCCGAGAGGTGGCGGCAGGGCTACGAGGTCATTTGCGCGGTCCGCCGACAACGGCGCGGCGAGTCTGCATTCAAGAGAGGAACGGCCGCATTCTTCTATCGCGCCATCAACCGATTGAGCGATGTTGACATGACGGTCGACGTCGGGGACTTTCGGCTCGTCGATAGAAAGGCCTTGGACGCGTTCCGATCGATGCCGGAACGAAACCGGTACGTGCGTGGGATGTTTGGATGGATCGGTTTCCGTCAGACGCGGGTGGACTATGACCGCGACCCGAGGTACGCGGGCCGAACGAAGTTCTCCGTCAGGAAGATGGTGAAGTTCGCCCTGGACGGGATTATCAGTTTCTCGGACCTCCCTCTGCGGCTGGCCCTCACGATCGGCTTTCTATTGGCGGTGTTTTCGATCCTCGGGGGGTTGGTGGCGGCAGGGCTCAAGATCTTCGGGGCGTTCGTGGTCCCAGGATGGGCGTCGATTGTCGTGGTCACGACCTTCCTCGGCGGCATCCAGCTCATGCTGATGGGGATGATGGGTCAGTACATAGCCCGCATCTACGACGAGGTGAAGAGACGCCCCTTGTATCTAGTCAGTGAAACTCACGGCTTCACCGAGCCCGCGCCCGTGGCCAAGGAAGATCTCAAGACTGGGCTGATACTTCACCCATAGTTCTCCCGGGGCGTGAGCTACAGCTGACGACGTCGTCGATGCGGCCCCCCGGGATCACGGCCGCGAATACGGGGTCGTTTGACGAACCCTCATATTTTTGGAGGAGGGCTCTTCCGCCGGGTACGTTGTCGCTCACTCGGTAGTTGCTGATCCACGACGCAACCTCTTCGGCCGTCACGCCGTTGGCGGCGGCCTCTTGGTGATTCAAGAAGTAAAGAGCCGTGGATGTCCTCTCGACAATCGAGCTTCCATTGTCCAGGTGGTCGAAACGCTTATCGATGTCGCTCTTCAACTCTCCGTTAAAAACAGGCCATCCTCCCGTGTCGAGTGGCGTCTGTCCGTGATCTGCAGTCAACGCGAGGACGTAGTTGCGGTTTCCGACCTCTTCATCCAAGAAGTCCACCAGCCTACCGATGGCGATGTCGACCGAGACCAGCACGTCACGCTGTTCGGGCGCGATCATGTTCCATTTGTGTCCCGCGGCGTCGGGAGACTTGAAGTTCACGTAGAGAAGATCGGACACTTCGTCGTCACCCATCCCCTCGCGCGTAACCAAAGCTTCGATCACGCGCGATTCCCAAGGAGCAAAGGCGGGGGAAGCATCGATTCTGTAGATGTCGTGGCCTCTCCATAATCCATCGTGCTTGCCGTCGGCAGCGTCCAGCCTTTCTAGATCCTCGATGGGGCCGCGAACCCCGTTATTGACATAGGTCGGGAGAGCGAAGTAGCGCGGGTTTGTCGCCCAAGATGACTCGTCTTCGGCCAACATGACGGCGATGTCTTTGTCTCCTCCCGGAAGCGCCGCTCCATGGCCGACAAACCCCAGTTCATAGTTTTGGGGAGCCAGCATCGCGACTTTCGCCGAGTTATCTGTCGCGAGGTCCCACTGATCTGCCAGCGTTGCCGCGTCGAGAGTCGCGGTCGGGTCCGCGAACTCCCCCGACTGGAGTCTCGCCATCTGGGCAAATGCCCCGCCAATCGAACCATCGTCTCTCCTCATGACGATTGCCATGACGCCGTGTCGTCGAGGAAACGCTCCCGTTGCAAGGGTGGTATGGACCGCCGGTGTGATCGAGGGAGTCGATCCGACGACCGCGTCCCTGATGCTCGCCCCCTCATCCATTAGACGCGCAATGTTCGGCCACGCATTGGGCCAGCGCCGCAATACATTCCACCCTCCACCATCTACGACCACGGTCACGAGGAGTTTCGGCGGTGCCTCGCGCGGCACCAGCACGTCATCGAGAATCCGGCCGTCGGTGGCCCCGAGATCGAAGTCAAGCAAGTGCGCCTGCGTCGGTGCCACGTCGGCCAGCGTCGTCTCACCGTTGGAATCGACCGAACCGAGTGGCCGCACGAAGCCTGGGCCATAGAAAACCAGGGGCACTTCCTGCAAGAAGTCGTAGGGGCCGGAGTGGCTGGTCGTCTCGAATGAGCCGAACCAGTTCCCCTCCTCAGGAATGAGCGCCAAGTCGGTATCTCGTCGAGGTTGCGCCTCCCAGCCGCGCTCGATGTACCGGATCCAATTGGCCGGCACCTCACAAGCGCGCCGAAGGAACAGATCGGAGGATGCAAGGGGGTCATCTTGGTCTCTCGCCACCACGAACGCGGCCCCCGCCACGGCGATCACAAGCAGACCCGCAACGAGCAGCCTCCGCGGTTTAGACAACGTCATGCAGGGGGACCAAGCTCAGGTGGCAAGTGCGACCAACGGCTCGTTGGAAGGGGCTTAGCCCTCGGCCCCCTCTTCTTCGTGAGCGATCACCTCAACCGTCACTGCGGCGTTGACCTCTTCGTGAAGGTGGACCTCGACGTTGTGGGTACCGAGGTGACGGATCGGGTCGTCGAGACGGACCTCGTGGCGATCGACTGCCTCGCCGAGCTGCTCCTCGATTGCCCGGGCCACGTCGGTCTTCGTGACGGATCCAAACAAGCGACCCTCTTCCCCGGCCCGCGCCGATATGTACACGGGTGAGGCCCCCAGCCGAGCGACGCGGCCCTCGGCTGCCTCCTTGACCTTCCGCTCCTTTTCCTCACGAGCCCGGCGCATCTGATCTGCTTGCTTGAGTGCCCCCTTGGATGCGAACAGCGCGAGCCCCTTCGGAACGAGAAAGTTGCGGGCGTAGCCGTCGGCGACGGCCACGACGTCTCCCTTACGCCCGAGGTTGACGACGTCGTCCGCGAGGATGACTTTCATCCTCTTCTACCGGCCTCTCTCGTGGAGAAGGGCAACAGCGCCATCTCGCGAGCGTTCTTGACCGCTGTGGCAACAAGGCGCTGATGCTGCGAGCACGCACCCGTTACGCGGCGAGCTCTTATCTTCCCTCGCTCGCTCACGAACTTGCGCAGCAGCGAGACGTCCTTGTAGTCGATGTACGTCGTCTTGTCGGCGCAGAACTGACAGTGCTTCTTTTTTCCCCGCCGGATCGTCGTCTTTTTGGGGGAAGGCCTACGTGATCCCTTGCGGTCTCTGGCCATTTAGAAGTTCGGTCCCTCTTCTGGGGCCTGCTGTCCACCGACCGGAGCCGGCGAACCCCAATCTCCACCCCCTCCTGAAGATTGGGATTGGGCGGAGGTGCGCTGCGATTTCTGCACGCTCGCGGTCGCCCACCGCAACGACGGAGCGACCTCGTCGACCTGGACCTCGACCTGAGAGCGCCGGTTACCCTCCTGATCCTCCCAGGAGCGTTGCTGCAACCGACCCACCACCACAACCCTGGTCCCTTTGCGCAATGACTCGGCCGCGTTCTCGGCCATCTCGCGCCAGCAGCTGCAGCGGAAGAACCCATCAAGCTTGTCCTCCCACTTATCGCCGCTCTTGTATCGCCGGTTTACGGCCACAGTGAAGTTGGCGACGGCCTGACCCGAGGGCGTAAATCGTAGTTCGGGGTCGTCCGTTACGTTTCCGACCAGTGTGACTGAGTTGTCTGGCATCCTTACTCCTTGTCTCTCGATCCCCGATTCCCTAAGCAGGCCTCACGATCTTGCCGCGAACGAACTCGTCTGAGATGAGCAAGAGACGTTTCAACCTCTCGACCGCGTCCTCCCCCGAGCGGAAGTTCGCCACGAAGTAATAGCCCTCTTTCTGGTGGTTGATCTCGTAGGCAAACTTGCGAAGGCCCCAGCGATCCACTCCAGAGACCTCGCCGCCGGCTTCGCCGATCGCCCCGACGAACGTATCGACCGCCTTTTGGATGTCGCCCTCGTCGAGCCGCGCATCGACGATGACCATGGCTTCGTAATCGCGCACGTAGTCCTCCTCCGGACTCGGGCCGGTACCTCCGGTCCCGAGGCCCTCCCGCGCCGCCGTGGGATGCGGGTTAGGGCAGGGGATTGGGCGACCCTTGGCCGCCCGGAGATCATGCTAGCACCTCCTTTCGCGGCCTCTTGGGGCCTGTGCTCCGGCTTCATCGCGACAACGTATTCAAGTGGTGAGACAAAAACTGTGGCCGGTTTCACCGCCACAACGGACCATTCATCCGGGAGGCTCGGGACCGGTCGTAACAAGCTTCTTTTTATCGACCTCCGGCGGAGCCTTCATGAAAACGATGAAGAGAAGAACCAGGAGTGCGGCTCTCACCCACACCCCCGCCACGAGCAGGCCCTTCGCGAAGGTCGTCTGCTCGAGATCCTGGGTCGCGCCGAAGTCATAGAACCACCTGAATACGCCCACGTAGACCATGAGGTCGGCGATAGAGTATGCAATCCACCACACCACCCGCACCCCTATCAGGACAAAGAAGGGCATCAGCCAGAGCGCGTATTGCGGTGAATGAACCTTGTTCCAGAGAAGGAACGAACAAAGGATCGCCCCCGAGGCCTGGACGAACGGGTAGATGCCCTCGGTGCGAGTTCTTCGAGCGGCCCAAACGAGCGCAATCCCGATCGAGGAAACGGTCAATGCCGCGGTACCGAAGTTAAGGAGGGGTACCGACGGATCGGCGACCGCGTCGGGATTAAACCCGATCAGCCAGATCGTGTCGTAGTTGGGAAGTCTTTGCGAATGGAACCCGTAGGTCGTCCACCAGCCCTCGAAGTCGGCGATTGCAAAGGGAAGGTTGATGGCGACGACTGTTCCGACCCCGGCGGCCAGCGACCTCAAGCCCTCGCGTTTATCGCCCGCCGTGACCCGATCAAAGAACAGCGGCAACAAGAACAAACCCGGATACATCTTGAGGGCCGCGCCCACCCCGAAAAGGACCGCGGCCCACGTGAACCGGCCCCTCCACCACATCCAGATCCCGGCGGTGGAGGCGGCTACGACAAGAAGATCCCAATTGTGGAACGCGTAGAGGACCATCGCGCTAGACCCGGCGAACAACAAGGCGCGCAGCCCCGCGATTCTCGCCAGCCAGTACGCGGACAAGAAAGCGAACGGTGCCAGCAGCAGCGCGGAGACCTCGAGATACTCGACGAAGTCCTGCGCGAAATAGCCCGAGGCCCACATGAATACTCCGGTCAGCACCGGGTACTCGATGGCCGAATCGACGAGCTCTCCGTCCTCAAGGCCGCCACCCACGTACGGAAAGTCGTGTTCGGCCACGCCGCGCACGAGATAGAGCGGCTGGATGTCGTTGTAGCAGAGGTCTCGGTACTGGTGACTGCCCGGATTAGAGCAGCGCGACTTGAGAAGGTGGCCGGCAAGCAGGGTCAGAGCGCACGCGACCATGACTAAGAGCAGGTCGTTTCGGGGTTTGGAGGCGCGCGTTTCGGGCGCGGCTATCGACGACCTCCTCTGCGGACGTCTCTATCCCCGCGGCCCCCCGGCGGAGTTGTCGGAGGCGAAGGTGGCTCGGTCGTCGGCGGCGGCTCGGTCGTCGGCGGCGGCTTTGTGGTCGGAGGCGGAGGCGGTTTGGTCGGCTTCTCGGTCTTCGTCTCGTCCGGAGTCTTCTCCTCACTGGATTCGGGGGTCGACGGCGGGACGTAGGTCGAGGAGGGCGGTGGAGGTGAGGGCGTTTCGTCCGGGAAGTCCTTCGGCACCGGCCACTCGGCCGGGCCTATTCCAAGGATCGTCAGAGCGTTGGTCATGTAGGAGGCCCACATCTGGGCGGGGTAGGACCCCCCGGTGACCTCGCCGACCGAACCGACGGGCCGGCACAGCTTGGGGTTCGGGTCGTAGCAGTAGCGCATCTGCGGCGTGTAATCGTCCTCCGAGGTTTTCTTTTTTCCGTTCTCCACCGGATAACCCATCCATACCGCGGTGGTGAGCCCGGTGTCGCCTGGTTCTTCGCCGGGCGGTACCGAGCCGACGAACCACGCGTTCGTGTTCAGCTGGGTCGTTCCGGTCTTGCCGGCTTCGGTGTGAAGGGCCAGGTTCGCCGCGGTCGCCGTACCGCCTGTGGTCACCCCGGTCAAGACCTGGTTCAAGACGTCGGCGGTGTTCTGGTCGATCACCTGTTCCCCGTCGAGGACCAGGGGGTCGGCGGGAGGGCAATCCGTCCACACGTCGGGAATGATCCCGCTGCCCTCTTCGGCCGCCTTCTCGAGGGCACCGGTGACGGTGCGGGGGCCGGTGGACTCGTAGCATTCGTTGTCGTTGGTCTTTATGTAGCGGACCGGGTTCACTTCGGGAAGTTCACCGCGGGCGGTGAAGCCGGCGAAGGCTCGTGCCATCTCCAACGGCGTCACGTCGATGGAGCCGCCCAGGGCGAGCGCGCAGTGGGGCTCGATCCGGTTCTCACCGGGACCGGGAGGTGGATGGAACCCCATTTTTGTGACCAGCCCCGCGACATCTTGCGGGCCGACCTCGGCGATCAGCTGTGCGTACACGGTGTTGACGGAGTTCGTCGTCGCCGCCCTGAGGTCCATGGTTCCGTAGGAGGCGCCCCCGTAGTTCTCCGGCTGCCACGGCGGGACTCCGCAAACCGGATCCTCGATGGTCACGGGACTTGCCCCCGAGAAATGCGAGTTCGGCGAAATTCCCTCTTCGATGGCGGCGGCGAGCGTGAACGGCTTGTACGCGGATCCCGGCTGCCGTCCGGGGAATGTGGTCGCGTAGTTAAAGCCGCGTGCGCTCTTCACGTTCTCATAGCGTTTGCCACCCACCATCGCCCGGACCGCACCATCCGGGGTCATGGACACGAGGGCTGCGGTGGGCCAGGCCTTTGGCTTCGTGAGGGACAGAGCGTTCTCGGCCGCTCGCTGCGCTTCGAGGTCGAGCGTGGTGTAAACCTTCAGCCCGCACGTGTATGCGCATGAACCAAGCAGGGGATCGAGATAGTCCGCGCGCAGCCACTCCATGAAGTACGCGGCCTTCTGTTGCTTGAGATAGTTCTCGTCGGGGGGAATGGCTTTGACCTTCTTGCGCGACTCCTTATCGGCTCGGCGTTCGGTGATGTAACCCTCTCGCGCCATGACATCGAGTACGTAATTTCGTCTCGAAATCGCGGCCTTCATATCGATGTCGGGCTGGTACGACTCCGGCGAGGGGATGATTCCCGCGAGGTAGGCCGCCTCGGGCAGCGTGAGCTTGACGGCCTCCTTGTCGAAGTACGCATCTGCCGCGGCCTGGATGCCGTAGGCACCACGGCCCAGATAGATCGTGTTCAGATAGAAGCCGAGGATCTGTTTCTTCGAGTACCGCCGCTCCAATTTGATAGCGAGAATCGCTTCCTTGAACTTTCTCGTGATCGTTCGCGAGGGGTCCTTGAGAACCGCGTTCTTCACATACTGCTGACTGATGGTCGAACCGCCTTGGGTTATCTCACCTCCGGTTACGTTCGCCCACGCGGCCCGAGCCAAGCCCCTGAGAGAGACGCCGTTGTGCTCGTAGAAGTCCCTGTCCTCCACCGCCACCACGGCCTCGCCTACGTGGGGTGTCTTCTTGAAGAGCTGACGCAGGCGATCGTTGTTCAACAGGAAGCGGCGCTGCTCGCCTGTGTAGATTCCGATGAGCTTTCCGTTGCGGTCGTAAACACGCGTGGCGGATTCAAGTTCTACCTCGGCCGGGAGCGGAATCGTTGCGAAAGCGTAGGTGAACACGAGGACTCCGATTCCCGCCAGAAGCCCCGCGATGGGGATCAACCAACCAACGGCGAGCAGGAGTCGCATGGCCCGGGACCGAGGCTTGGCCTTGCGCTTCTGGGGGCGCTTCTCCTTGCTCCGTCCGAACATGGCCTTCCAGTGTAGGCAGTACCAGGGGGCTAACGACAGTACGAGTACGGCGTAGACCTACAGCGGAATCTTTCCCACCTAGAGAAATCCCACCCTCAACCCCTCGATCACGACCCAAGCGATGGTCGCGATTGCCGCGGCACCGAGAACAACGGAGACCCAGCTGAGAACGCGAGCGACGAGAGGGCCCGGCTCGGGGATCTCGTATGCGAGTGGGAGCCGGTCGGGTTGTTGCGCGACCGGTGTTCGACTACTTAACCAGGCGACCACGGCCCCCACGGCGACTGCGGCGGAGAGCAAGGTCAGTTGGCGTGGTTCGCCGCTTACGAAAGACTCGGTTTCACCAAGAAAATCGCCGGGCGCGAACACGGCTGCAATCGACGCTAAAACGAGAAGCCTCAACGCAAAAAGACTCCAGGCGTCTAATTCACCGGATCGCAGCGCCGCCGGCCATGAGCGGGTCGAACGAGTCTTCGAACCCCCCGGCCGCGCGCCCCCGGTCCGGCTCGCGACTCCGGCCAATCCCGCGCCCACCACCCCCAAGAGCACGACGACGAGAGTCCACGGAACCTTTTCAATTTCGCCCTCGGCCACGACCGACTGCTCGATGGCGGTCACCGCTGCGATGGTCATCGCCACGAAGACGGGAAGGGCCGTCACGGGGGCCAGCAAAAGCGACCGTTCGGCCGAGGCCTCGCCTCTCGCGACGGGCCACAAGCTCGCGCCCGAGGACACCACGATGGCGGCGAGAGCGGCGATCGGCAGCGCGCTCGGACTCGCGGCGACGATCGCAAACAGAAACAGAATCACCGAGGACACCGAGAAGGTCACCGACGGCTTCGTTCGAAGCAGCGACCACGCGGTCGCGGCGAGGGCGAGAGCCATGAGAGCGAGGGCGGCCCATCTGTCGGGTTCTTCGAGCGCGAGGTCCATAAACACGAACGCACCCGCGACGAGAAGGGGAAGCGCCGCGGCCCCCCCACGCTTGAGTAGACCCCACACCCCCACTCCGGGTAAGGCTCCGGCCTGGACCACCGCAGCTCCAACCAGCACGTATCGGGGCCACCCCTCCAGCCCGCCGCCGAGGGTCCACACCTCGTCCTGCAAGGTCCTGCTCATCAAGGCGACGGCCGCGGCGATCGTCGCCACGAACACCGCCGTGGCCACCTGCGGACGAAGGCGGCCCTCCCCGAGCACCGCGACCGCCAGCGCCAGCCCCCCGATGAACACCAGAGCGGGGGCCGTCCACCGGTTGGACCCGGCCAGGGCCAGGGAGGACGAGGCCACACCGACCAACGCCACCGTCATCCAGCGACCTCTCGGAGCGGGCGCCGCCGCGGTCACCAGCCACGCCGCACTCACCCCCAACGCCGGCACGATGGCCCCAGCATCAAGCCGGTTGGTTCGCCAGATCTCGTCTGATCCCGCCGCGACGGCCAGCGCGACTCCGAGGCCGAGGCCGATCAGACAAAGGACGGTCAGCACCCGAGAGCGCCACTTCTCGCCCAGGAAGACCGTCCCCAACGCGAGCAGCCCGAGTCCTGCGTGGCCGAGCAGAAGGATCGCGACCATCTACTGGATCACGAGGCTGGGAACGATGATCGCCCCGGCAAGCGTGGCCGCGGCCCCCACGGCCAGCACGACCCACGACCAGGCCCGCCGCAGCCGAGGCAAAAAGAAGGCCAGACCGCAACCGACTACGAGCAGGGCGGCAACTGCGGCCGCCCATTCGCCGGCCCCCGCTGCGAAATCACCAAAGGAAATATCGGGAGAGGTGACCGCCGGGCCCCAGAACACGGTCGTCAGCGCCAGCGCGGCGGTGGCACCCTCGGCCACGGTGGCGCCCCAGCCCCATACCCCGGTGGGCCTCGCCACCTCCAGCCACAGACCCAGCGCGAGCGCGGCTCCGCCGACGGCCAAGGCGGCACCGACGGCGGCCTCTTGGGGTGCGACCGCGAGCGTGGGACCGAGGACGCCCTGCGCGCCCCTGATCGCATCCAGCGAGCCGCTCCCCCACCGCAGCCCGCCGACGGTAATTGCGAGGGCGATCACGCCGAGAGCCAAAGCCGCCCGCACGACCTCGGGTTTGGCGAGTAAAAGCGTGCGCCCGATCGTGATCAAGACCAGCGCGCCGATCGGCGCGAACAGAGAGCCGGGAACCAGGCCGAGGAGATAGCCCAGCGCAAAAACGCAGCCCGCGGCTCGTGCCCCCGCAGCTAGGGACGCGTGAGCCGGACTCAACCCCGCTTGCCGTTGGAAGAGGATCCGTTGAACCTTCGACCGGCCAGATAGGACCGGACGAGATGGTTCCAGGCGCAGTCGATGCACACCTCGACGACGTAGCAGGTGAACTGGTCGTGGCTGGTGGCCAGTTCGCTGAGCCATTCCGTCGGATAGACGACTCGGCCGTTGTTGCGCTTCAACTCGTCGCCGTAGACGTAGCGAACCCACTTGAGCGAGTCGTGTGAGCAGATCGGACAGACCTGATCCAGGTCCTCCCCGATATTCCGAGCGGCCCGCATGAGTTCGGGATGGGCATCGCAGACATCCCCCGTGTCGAGTGACCCCCGGCGCAGGGAGGCCAGGGCGCTGCGGCGGGCCAGGGTGTAGTCGACCGTCGGGCCGGCAAAGTGGGGTGGCCGATGAGGATCGAAGGAGGTTCCCGACAAAGCCATCGGATGATGGTAAACGCGCCACCGCAAACAGGCCGCGGTTAGGGAGTCTTACGGAGTCGCCCGTTTGCGCCTCACGTATCGGCGTGATATATCGAACCGATATATCGGAGCGATACCTTTAGGAGATCCTTCCAGTGAAGCAGCCAGGAATGCTCGAACTGCCCGTGCTCGGCCTCCTCAAGGAGAGGTCAATGCACGGCTACGAGCTGCGCAAGGAACTCGGGGCCATGCTGGGGCCCTTCTGGCAGGTGTCGTGGGGCTCGCTCTACCCCACTCTCCGTCGGCTGGCGCGCATGAACGCCGTCGAGAAGGTGGTCGAGCAATCGCGCCCGAGGCGAGCGACCAAGTCGAGGGCGGCGACCTCCAAGACCAAGCCGAAGTCCAAAACGATGGCATCGGTGACAGGTGGTCGACGTAAGACCGTTTACCGGATCACCTCGAAGGGCGACGACATGTTCAAGATGCTGCTCGAGGAAACCTCGGCGACGATCGACACCGAAACGTTCACGATCAAACTCGCGTTCTTCAGGTATCTCAAGCCCGAGATCCGCGTCGTCTTGCTGGAGCGGCGGCGCGCCTACCTCCAGGAGAAGCTGGCACAGCTCAAAGCCAACCTCCGGAATTACCGGGACCGGATGGATACGTACGCGGTTTCTCTTCAGAGTCACGACATGGCAGCAACCGAGACGGATATCGCCTGGATCGACGAGCTCATCTCAAAGGAGCGAACACAAGCAATCTCCAGGCGGCAGCCGACAATCGTTTAGCAGTTCTCAGAAAGGGGGCAGAGCATGGCGAAGGTGCGGGTTGGAGTCGTCGGCGTCGGCAACTGTGCCTCGTCTTTGGTCCAAGGCGTTGAGTACTACGCCAAGGCCCGGGCCGATGAAACAGTGCCGGGGCTCATGCACATCGAGTTGGGGCCGTATCACGTCTCTGATGTCGAGTTCGCGTGTGCTTTCGACGTCGACGCCAACAAGGTCGGGCTCGATCTCGCCGACGCCATCTTCGCCGAGCCCAACAACACGCTGAAGTTCTCCGACGTCCCGAGCACCGACGTGACCGTTCAGCGTGGCCACACCTACGACGGTCTCGGCAAGTACTACAGAGAGATGGTGACCGAGGCCGACCTGCCTCCGGTCGACGTGGTTAGGACTCTGCGCGAGACCGAGACGGACGTTCTCATCAACTATCTTCCGGTCGGGTCGGAGCAGGCGGCGCGCTTCTACGCCGAGCAGGCACTCGATGCAGGTGTTGCGTTCGTCAACTGCATGCCGGTCTTCATCGCCACGAGTGAGGAGTGGGCGCAGCGCTTTGCCCGTCGCGGCCTTCCCATCATCGGCGACGACATCAAGAGCCAGGTCGGCGCAACGATCTCCCACCGCGTCTTGTCCCGCCTGTTCGAGGACCGGGGCGTGATCATCGATCGCACCTACCAGTTGAACTTTGGCGGCAACATGGACTTCAAGAACATGCTCGAGCGCGAGCGGCTGCAATCGAAGAAAATCTCCAAGACGCAGTCGGTCACATCTCAGATCTCGGCGGGCATCGATCCGGACGACATCCATATCGGTCCGTCCGATCACGTCCCGTGGCTCAACGACCGCAAGTGGGCCTACATCCGCATCGAGGGCCGCGAGTTCGGAGACATCCCCATCTCGATGGAGCTCAAGCTCGAGGTCTGGGACTCCCCCAACTCGGCCGGGGTAGTCATCGATGCGTTGCGCTGCGCCAAGCTGGCTCACGATAGAGGGATCGGCGGGCCACTACTCGGGCCGAGCGCGTACTTCATGAAGTCGCCTCCGGTCCAGTACTCGGACGGGGAGGCCCGCGAGATGGTCGAGGGGTTCATCGCGGGTGAAACCGGGGACGGTGTGCCGGCGCACCCCGACGGTCTGACACACGAGTCGGTCACCCTTCCGGAGGCCGTTCGCCGCCAGCCCTAGGCGCGAGCCTCGTAGTCAGGTTTCTTTGCGGTTTCAGGGACCTATATGGGCCCTGAATCAACAAAGAACTGATGATGGTCGGGCGTGTAGCTTCGCGCGCGGCCTAATCAGAAGCCGCTTGCCAATGAAATTACTCGTGACTGCCAGAAGTGTGCTGTCAGAACGCGACTTCAGGTTGCTTCTGTCGTCGCAGTTCGTCGCGCAGGCCGCCGACGGTTTTGCCCAGGCCGCCATCTTCGAGGTCCTCGTCCTCGATCCACTCGGCGCGGAGGCACCCGGGCGAATCCTTCTCCTGGCCGCCCTCACGCTTCTTCCCTACTCGCTGGTTGCTCCGTTCATGGGGGTCTTCGTCGATCGCTGGTCAAGGCGCGCCCTGCTGGAGTGGACCGGGATCGGTCGGGGGATTCTTCTGATCGCCTTTCCTTTGTGGGCGGTCATCGTGCCGGGACGCATCGAGTTGTACGCCTCCGTGTTGATCCTTTTGGCCGTCGGGCGCCTGTACCTCACCACGAAGGGGGCGGCCCTCCCGGTCGTCGTGCACGAGAAGTTCCTGTTGCGCGCCAATGCCCTATCGGGTGGGGGAGGGATGATCTCGGCCCTCCTGGGAGGCGTCGTTGGAGTGATCGCGGCCGGGGTCGTGGGGACCAACACGGCCGTCGTCGTGGCCGGCACGATGTATCTCCTGTCGGCGTTCACGGCGCGCCGAATCTCCGAGGCGATGGTTCATCCGAGACCGCCGGCCCGCGGCTTGCTATCCGCGGCGGCGGGCGTCGCAAGAGACCTGATATCGGGTCTCACGGAGATCGGCCGGCGACCTCCGGCCCGGCTCCCGTTAATTGCCATCTTCCTGCTGCGGACCGCCGGGATGATCGTCGTGGTCGCCGCAGTGTTAATCATCAAGCGCGAATTCCCGGGAGCAGACGAACGGTTTGGTCGGCTTGCAACGAGCGCGGGAGCGCTGGGGGCCGCGGGGGTGGGCGCGTTCGTCGGCGCGGCCACCGCGCCGTTCCTCGGACGCAGGTTGAGCAAACCGCACATCATCCTGCTCGGCTACGCCGTGTCGGGAATCGGGGTAGCTCTTCTGGGGGGAGTCTCCGACATCACCGCTCTGTTCGCGCTCACGTTCATAGGCGGCTACGGCGGATTCATCACAAAGGTGGCTGTGGACGCGCAACTGCAGGAGGCCCTTCCCGACGATTACCGCGGGCGCGCCTTCTCGGCCTACGACATCCTCTACAACCTCGCGACGGTCGCCGCGGCCGCGGTCATCTTCATAACGGCCGAGAGCTCGCTGCGCGTCGTGCTTGCGGCGACAGGCGTCCTGACGCTTCTCTTGGGCCTCGCCGTGAGATTGGCGATGCGCCGGGCGAGGATGCTGCTCCCGGTTCCCGCGGAGCGCCGCGCAGCCGATCTTCCTTAGGACAGATGGGGTTTGCGCGCCACGAGCATGAACTCCGGATGCTCGAGGTCGGGGGGCCGACGGCCGAAGTTGCCGGGCTCGACCGACCAGATGGCCTCGGGTACGAGGCCGACCCCGATCGCCAGCAGTCGAAGCTCCCTCGGCGTGTAGACGCCGGTCCAAAGGTCGACCTCCTTGTCCGTGCCGCCCGGGTCCTTGATGGTTGACTTCTCGTGAACGATTCCCGAATCGACGTCGAAGTCGGCCTCGGCTCGCCGGTGTCCAGCCTCGAAGTAGGCGCTGAACGCGGTCACCACTACCCATGCTCCGGGCCGCGCCGCCTCGGCCATGCGTTTCAATACAAGCGAGTCGTCGGCCCCCATAAGCCCAAAGGCACCCTGGCAAATGGAGACGACGGCGTCGAATTCGTCGTCGAAGGGCAGCCGGCGTGCATCGACTTCGAAGAAGGACACGCCAACTTCTGCCTCCCGGGCTCGCTCGGCGGCGACGTCGAGGAACCTCCTCGATACATCGACTCCGGTCACGTCCAGGCCGGCCCGGGCCAAAGGGATGGAGTGCCGACCCGGCCCACATCCGACGTCGAGAAGACGCGCCCCCGTGGGCAATTTCAAGATGTTCAGCAGGAAGCTCACCTCTTGATCGGTCCCCTTGGTGAAGCTGTAGCGCAGGTAGGCCTCACCGAGATGCTCGGCGACCTCGTCGAAGTATGCGTCGCCCGGATGCCGCTTGCCCATCACGACGACGGTGGGGACTTCTTTTGCGGTGGAAGCTTCTCGACTGCCGGTTCTATCCCGCGCTCGCGCGCCCAGGCATCCAGCCGCTTGAAGGCCTCGTCGGTGCCGATCATTCCCTCCTCCAGGCGAACCTCCATCAGAAACTCCATGGCCTCGCCGATAAGGGGCCCCTCCGGTCGACCGAGGTAAGCCATGACCTGCCGTCCGTCCAGTTCGGGGCGGATACGGGCGAGCTCCTCCTGCTCCGCGAGTTCCCTGATGCGGTCCTCAAGTTCGTCCATCCGCTCCGCGAGGCGCTGGGCCCTTTCGGGATTGCGCGTCGTGCAATCGGCGCGGACGAGAGCGTTGAGATCGCCGAGCAAGGGGCCCGCGTCCCGCACGTATCTGCGGACCGCGGAATCCGTCCATCCGAGCCGGTAGGTGTGGAACCTGTGATGCAACGCGATCAGCTTTCGGATGTTCTCGACGACCTCGTTGGGATAGCGGAGGGTCCGAAGTCGCGCCGCGGCCATCTTCGAGCCCACGATTTCGTGATGGTGAAAAGAGACTCCCCCCTCATCAATACGTTTGGTCTTTGGCTTACCGACGTCGTGGAGGAGGGCGGCGAGCCTGAGATTCAGTTCCGGCTGAGTGCGCTCGAGAACCGCCAGGGTGTGAGCGAACACGTCCTTGTGGCGATGAACGGGATCCTGCTCCAGCCTTAGCGAGGACAGCTCCGGGAGGAAGTGCTGGGTCAGGCCGTGCTCTTCGGCAAGTTGAAGGGCAAGGCCGGGTTTCTGACCGACCAACAGGCGCGAGAACTCGTCGCGTATTCGTTCGGCCGAGACGGATTCGATGAGATCGTGCAACTCCTTCACCGCCTCCAGAACCCCAGAAGAAATCCGGAAATCCAGTTCGGAGGCAAAGCGAAACGCCCTCAGCATGCGGAGAGGGTCGTCGCCGAATGAATCTCTGGGATCGAGCGGCGTTCGGATCAGTCTCTGTTCGAGGTCTCCGATCCCATTGAAGAGATCGAGCATCTGCCGGTCTTTGAGGTTCACCGCCAGCGCGTTGATCGTGAAATCGCGCCGCGACAGATCGGTCTGGATATCGGCTTCGAAGGAGACCTCGGGGTGCCTGGAAGACGGCTGGTATTTCTCGGTCCGGAAGGTCGTGATCTCCATGACGAGGCCGTCGACCTCCGCCCCGACGGTTCCGTAGGCGGCCCCCTGCAGCCAAATCGCCCGGGCGAAAGGCTCTACCAACCTTCGTGTCTCCTCCGGCTCGGCGTCGGAGGCGAAATCGAACTCAGGCGTCGAGCGGGACCGCCGAAGCAACGCGTCGCGGACGGCCCCTCCGACGAGGTAGAGCTGGTGACCGGCGCGTTCGTATTCGTCCGCCAGTCTTTGAATGGGCGAGTCGGGACTGAGCAATGCAGCCAGGGCAGCGCGCGCCGGCAGCTTGGAACCCCTTGCAGAAACCACACCTCAACAGTAGTGCGGGCTCACCTCGATTGGCCGTCGCCGCGGAGTATGTATCCGGGACCGATCACTGGACGATCAGGCGACCGGAGTAAGACCCTCCTGCCGCAGGGCGATCTGGAAGTCATGCGGGTTCGTCGAGCTTCGGACCGCGTCCTCGAGTGTCACGAACCCCGACCGGTAGAGATCCAGCAGCGCCTGATCGAAGGTCTGCATCCCATAGAAGCTGGATTCGGCGATGAGGTCGTGAAGCAGGTGGGTCTGCTCCGAGTTGAGGATCAGATCCCGAACTCGGCCATTCATGACCAAGACCTCCACCGCGGGAACCTGTCCCTTGCCGTCCTTACGAGGGACGAGCCGTTGGGAGACGACCCCCTTCAGCGAGCCGGCCAGGGAGACTCGGATCTGCTTCTGCTGGTGCGGCGGGAAGAAGTCGATCATTCGGTTGACGGTCTCGGGGACGTCGGTCGTGTGCAGGGTCGAGATGACGAGGTGACCTGTCTCGGCCGCTTGCAAAGCGGCCTTGACGGTCTCTTCGTCCCGGATCTCACCCACGAAGATGACGTCGGGGTCCTGCCGCATGGCGGCGCGCAGAGCAATGGCGAAATCCTGCGTGTCCTGACCGACCTCTCGCTGGTTGACGATCGCCTGACGGTCGGGATGGAGGATCTCGATGGGGTCCTCGATCGTGAGGATGTGGCACGACCGGTTGGCGTTCACGTGGTTGATCATCGCCGCGGTGGTGGTCGTCTTACCCGACGAGGTCGGCCCCGTGACGAGGATGAGCCCCCTGTGCTCCTTCTCCGCCAGCCCACGCACGGCGGGAGGAAGACCGAGTGTCTCGAATGACGGGCTTCCCGGAAGAACACGGCGGCAGGCCAGCGCAACGCTCCCGCGCTGACGGTAGACGTTGATCCTGAAGCGGCCCATGCCGGCCTCCGAGAAGGCGAAGTCGGCCTCGCCTTTTTGCTTGAAGGTCCGGGCCATGTCGTCGTTCATGAGCTCCATTGCCGTCCGCTCGCAGTCGGACGCGGTCATGACGGGGAAATGGGTCTTTGCAAGGCGCCCGTTGACGCGCATGTAAGGGGGGCCTCCGGCCTTCATGTGCAGGTCCGAAGCCTTGTGGTCGACGACGTACTGGAGATACTCCCGAACCATCATGCGGCCTTCTACTCCTTGTGTAATAAATCCGTTTTCCCCACCACGTGAGTGGCCTCAGGTACCAATCGGCAGGGGCGGGCGGCCGATTGAGCCGACGGACCCGATTTTCGTCGTGAAAAATGTCCGTTTCGCGGTCGGTTCGCTCGGGTAGGAACCAAAGCGACCCAATCCCGGCAGGTGCCCACAGGAGGAGCCGATGGAAGAACAGATCAGCAAGATGACGAGGGCGGAGGCCGGCCGCAAGGGCGGACGGACCACCAAGAACCGCTACGGGGAGGACCACTTTGGCCGGATCGGCCGAATCGGCGGAAAAAAGGGTGGGGAGACCACCAAGCAGAGGTACGGATCGGAGTTCTACCAGAAGATCGGGCGAATCGGCGGGTCACGCTAGCCGACCGAACGTAACGGGGCCCCCTCCTGTGGAGGGGGCCTTTTCAATGCTGGCCCCCATGCGGGCCTCACTCCTCCGCCTGATCCGGTCGGCGGCGCGCCCTGCGGTGGCGGCTCTAATCGCCGCCGCAACCGCCGCGTCCCTCCCGTCCACGGCGGGGGCTCAGGCCGACCCGCCGGAGGTCGACCTGCGTCTCCTTTCGCAGCCCACGCACCATGGGGTCGATGACCGGCTCGATTTGAGACTGCAGATACACAACCGCAGCTCGGAACCACTCAACGGTTTTCAAATCCAACCGGCCCTGTACAGCGCCGTCGGCAGCCGGACCGAGCTGCACGAGTCCCACGACGGCGTATCGGGTGGGGCGATCTCGCTCTACACCCGGGCATTCGACCTGACCCTGGAACCCGGGGAGACGACCGTGGTGACGCTCGGCGGGAAGGCCTCCCAGCGCTTTGGAGGGCTCGTCGAGGAAGGCGTGTACCCCCTGACGATCTCCCTTTACGACCAGTCGCTGGCCCAGTTGCTGGACTCGTTTACGACCGAGCTCGTCTACTACCCGACCCCGGTCGAGGACCCGCTGAATCTCGTACTTCTCGTCCCCTTTACGGACGTTCCGGCGCGCAGTCCCACAGGGGTCTACTCGGATGAGCTCGCCGGTACGTGGCCGCTGGAGGAGGCCCTCGACCCCGAAAAGGGCTGGCTGCGAGCGATCCTGGACGCGACGGTCGGAGGGGCCGAGCGGGGGCTGGCCGTATCGGTTTCTCCGTCGCCTCGGCTGGTCGAGGAAATGGTCGACGTCGCAAATGGATACCGGCGGTTGGACGACGGCGAGGTCGAAGACGTCTCCCGAAACGACCCGATCCCCCAGAGCGCGGCCGCGGCACTGGCAACGCTCCGGGCGGTTTTGCGAGAGGAGCGGGTCACTCCGGTAGTGGCTCCCTACGTCGCGCCCGACCTCCCGACCGTGTTGAGGGTGCTCGAATTGGAACACCTGACGCGTCAGCTCTCGACCGGCGAAGCGGTCCTGACCGGGGCCCTCCCCCGGGTCCAATTCGACCCGCGCTGGTTCTTCTCGCCGGGTTCCAGATGGGACGAGCAGACGCTTGAAGCGGTCTGGGCCCTGCGCAACAACCTCCGCACCTTCTTCAGCGCCGACTCCTTCGAGTCTCCTATCGACGATGCGGTGCCGGGTTGCCCGGAGACCTCCCCCGAGGGCAGCTTCACCTGTCCCGTTCGGGTCCCGAGTCCGGCGGGCACGACCCTCGGGTTCGTTAGAGATCCCGACATCCAGTCCCGCTTCTCCGAACTCGCCGTCCCCGGAGGTGACCCTCTCGACGTCCAGCGTCTGTTTGCCGAGACCGCACTGATCCACCTTGAATTCCCGGGCGATCCGACCCGAATAATTCACGCCACCATCCCCTCGGGGTGGCACCCGGGGCCGGTTCTGGCCCGACGGGTCCTCGTCGGGCTCACCAGAGCACCGTGGCTGAAATCCCGCACCTTGGACGGCGCGCTCCGCGTGGTGGCCGATCCCAACGAGAAGCAGTTGGCACCGGAGGCGCCCATTCTGTTCGAGGAGCCTCCGGACACCTACTTCGAAACCCTGGAAGACGTCGAGAGCGAGCTCGACACGTTCGGCGAGATTCAGCCGCCCGAGGAATTGGTCCAGTCGCTGCGCCGAAACCTGCTGGTCGCCCAGAGCAGGTACTGGTGGGCGGATGAAGAGGACGACGGAATCGACTACGCCACCGAAACCGCCGATGTCGTCAACGCGGAGCTGGAGAAAATCACAATCGACGGTCTGGATACAACACTGACCTCGCGCCGCAGCCCACTCGAGTTGTTCGTAAACAACAGCGCCGACTATCCAGTCACCGTCGACGTCGACTTCGTTTCTGAAAGGCCCGGACAGATTCGAATCGACCCTACCGATAACGAGCAACTCGACGATGTCGTGGTCGAAGCGGGTGGGAGGCAAAGCATCACGGTCGAAGCAATTGCGGAGTCAAGTGGAATCTTCAGAGTCAACGCGCTCGTTTCCACCCCCGGGACGGGAGCCGAAATCGATGTGGAGGCGATCACGATCCGTTCGACGAATTTCAACGTGGTCGCGCTCGGGATCACGTTCGGAGCACTCGCCTTTCTCATTCTGTTCTATGCGGTTCGTCTCATAAAGCGACGCGCTTCGCCTTCCGCTACGGAAGGCGACTCCGCTTGAGTTCTTTAGCTCGCGCCACGGCCGTGATGTCCTTCGGGACGGTGCTGTCGCGCATAACCGGGCTGGGGCGTCTGGTCGCGGTAACGGCTGCGCTCGGAATCGTCGAGAGCGGACGGCTGACCGATACCTACAACCTCGGGAACACTGCGCCCAACATCATCTACGAGTTGGTTTTGGGTGGAATCCTCACCTCGGTCTTCGTACCCGTATTCGTGGAACTCCTGCAAAAGGAGGGACGGGAGCGCGCCTGGGAAGTCGGAAGTGCGGTCATCAACATCTCCATCGCGGTCCTGGTTGCGATCTCAACCCTCGGCATCCTTGTGGCCCCCTGGATCGCTCGCTTCTACACGTCCCGGCTCGATCCCGCCGAGGCGGCCAGGCAGCACGAGGTACTTACTTTCCTGTTGAGACTGTTCATCCCTCAGATCATCTTTTACGCCCTAACGGCAATCACGGCCGGTTTGCTGAACGCACACAAGAGGTTCGGCGCTCCCATGTACACCCCGATCCTCAACAACCTGGCCGTGATCGCCATCTTCGTGGCGTTCCGACAAGCCTACGCGGGAACCGATCTGAGCCTTGAGTCCATCTCAACCGGTCAGCTATTGCTGATCGGCCTTGGAACGACCGGCGGTGTGGCGTTGATGGCCATCGCCCAGATTCCGTTTCTGCGGGGCCTCGGGAAGTACAGGTTGACCTTCTCGCTGAACCACCCCTCGGTAAGAAAACTGGCTCGGCTCTCTGTTTTCGTCATCGGGTATGTGGTGGCGAACCAGATCGGTTATCTGGTCGCTCAGTGGCTGGCCAACCGCCAGACCGGGGGGTACTCGGCGTACGTTTCGGCCTTCATGTTCTTCATGCTGCCGCACGGTCTCTTTGCGGTTTCGGTCATAACCGCATTACTTCCGAGCATGAGCCAGCACGCGGTCGCTCGCAATTGGGATGACTTCAGAGAACGATTATCCACCGGGGTCCGCGCAACTTTTCTATTGATCCTTCCGGCCGCCACAGGTTTCTTCGTCCTCGGAGACCCCGTTGTTAGGTTGTTACTGGAGCATGGCATCGCCACAAGGGAGTCGACGGAGCTCGTCGCCGGGGTTCTGCGATTCTTTGTCCTGGGGCTCGTGCCCTTTTCTCTCTTTCAGCTGTTTCTGCGCGCCTTCTACGCTCTTCAGGATACAAAGACACCCTTCTTCATTAACTGCGGGGCGGTTGCCGTCAACATGGCGATCAACGTCCCGATGTTCGAATGGCTTGGAGTGAGAGGTCTTGCCGCCGGTCACGCGCTCGCGTACACGTTCGGGGTGGTCGTTCAGGCGCGGATCCTGGCGCGCCGGATCGGGGGCCTGGATCGGATTCGGGTTGCCGCCAGCGCCGCCAGGATCGGCGTGGCCGCGCTGACGATGGGTCTGCTCGTTTGGCTCGTCTTTCTCGGAGTAAGCGCGCTCGTATCGGAATCGGGGCTGATCGGGCAGACCTTCGTCGTCGTCGTCCCCGTCGCGGCGGGTGCCGCCGGCTACCTCGTCCTGTCCTATCTGCTCGGGGTCGAGGAACTTCATCACATCAGGGGTCTTGTAACCAGGCGTCTGCGAGGGGCTCCTTGAGCCTCGGGCGCTACATGCCGATAATCGGTGGATGAACGACAGCGGCGTGGTACTCAACTGGCTGGTGAAGTTGATCCTCGGTCTCGCCATCGGGGGGGTCGTGTTATTCGACGCCGGTTCGATCGTGGTGAACTTCTTCGGACTCGACTCCGACGCCGATGAGGTGGCGAACCTCGTTGCCACCGATATCGCCGGCGGCAACCTCCCGGAGAGCGACCTGAACGCGATCGAGCAGTGTCCTAAGAATCCCTCGCTGAACGACACCTGCAGGCAACTTCACCGAAGGGCGCGGAAAAAAAGCGCCAAGCTCACCGAGGCTCACGTCGACGCCAAGGGGAACCTCAAGATCACACTGGAACGTACGGCGGACACGTTGATCGTGGAAAAGATCGGGCCGATCGAGGATTGGGGCGAGCAGTCGGCCGAGGGGCGCGCAAGTATCAACCCAAGCTAAGTATCGGCCCGCCGATACCATGCGCGAGTGACGTCTGAGCTCATCACTCTTGCCGAGCGCTATGTCCTCGAATCAACCATTGCAAGCGGGGGCATGGGCACCGTCTGGCGCGCGCGGGACGACGTCCTCGCCCGACCCGTGGCCGTAAAGGTCCTCCACACCCAGCTGGCCGAGGATGCCGGGTTCGTGGAGCGTTTTCGTCGGGAGGCATTGGCCGCGGCCCGTCTGACCCATCCGAACATCGTGGCCATCTACGACACCGGTTCAGATGCCGGTGCCTCCGATCGGGTAGAGCGCCACTACATCGTCATGGAGTTCTGCTCGGGGGGCACACTGGCGGATCTTCGAGATGGGAACGCCCCGCTCGACCCTCTTGAAGTCGCGACGATCGGGGCGTCGATATGCGACGCCCTTTCCTACGCGCACAGGCACGACCTCGTGCATCGAGACATCAAGCCACACAACGTACTCATGGCTTCCGATGGAACGCTCAAGGTTGCCGACTTCGGGATTGCAAAAGCCGCCTTCGCGACGAGCGACATCACCACGACGGGCGCCATACTCGGCACGGTCACCTACCTTTCGCCGGAGCAGGTTCACGGACGGGAACCGGGGCCGGCCTCCGACCTCTATTCGCTGGGGATCTTGATCTACGAACTCGTATGTGGACGGCCACCGTTCGAGGCCGAGACACAGATCGCCACCGCCATGGCGCACACCACAACTCCACCCCCTCCGATGAGAACCATTCGTGCCGATGTTCCGAAAGGACTCGAGACGATCGTCCTAAAAGCACTCGAGAAACAACCCCAGGATCGCTTCGGCAGCGCCGACGAAATGGCAGCCGCACTCCGGGCGGCGACCTCGGGAGCACCGACCTCGGTCATCGGTGCCGTCCCCCGGCCTGCCGAGAGAGCAGCTCCGCCCCCGGCCAGTGCTCCCGCCGAGTGGCGCTGGCTCATACCCGTGGTGCTTCTCGTTCTGGCGGCGGTGGTAGCGATATTCATGGTGCCCACTCTCACCGACCGCGATTCGGAGCCGGGTCCCTCCGCGGGCGCGGAGCTTCAAGCCATCGAGGTCGAGGCGGCCTCGGATTTCGACCCGCCGCCCGGAGACGGCACAGAGCATCCCGAAGAGACGCTCCTCGCGGTCGACGGAAACGACTCCACCTCGTGGAGTACCGAGACCTACTCCAGTCCCCTGCAGGACCAAAAGGAGGGAGTCGGGTTGCTGCTCGACCTCGGGGAGCCGCGCGCTGTCTCCGAGATCGTCGTGCGCACTTCGACTCCCGGGTTCACGTACGAGGTGAGGTCCGCGGATGATCCGGCCGAATCCCTCGACGGGTACGAGGTGCGATCCGACCAAAACCAGGCTCAGGTCGACGACAAGATCACCCTGGACGAAGAAATCGAAGCCAGGTACTGGCTCGTTTGGATCACCAGCCTCATTGATGAGGGAACCGGCAGCGCCGAGATCGCCGAGGTCACCTTCCGTGGATCTTGATGAGCTGACCGATGCCCAGCTTCTGCGCCTCTTCTTGTCGGGCAGGGACGGCGCGTACGAGGTCCTGATGCGCAGACATGAAGAGAAAATCTTCGTACTTGCCTTGAGGATGACTGGCAATCGAAGCGACGCTCTGGACGCCACTCAGGACACTTTCGTCGCGGCCTTTCGCAAGGCAAAGACGTTCAGAGGCCAGGCCTCGTTTGGAACCTGGCTTTATCGAATCGGGATCAACACCTGTCGTGATCTGATCCGGCGTCGAAATCGGCTCCCCGAGCCCAGCGAAATCATCGACAACCCCGCGTCGACCCGGATCGAGGACCCAGTCGTCGCGCGGGTCGACCTCGCACGCGCTTTGGACCGGCTCACCGAGGATTACCGGGAGGCTCTGATCATGTACGAACTCGCCGGGTTCTCATACGAGGAGATCGCCCGCGCCCAGAAGGTAGCGGTCGGAACGGTCAAGTCTCGGATAAGCAGGGCTCGCGACCGGCTTGCCTCGGAACTGGAACAAACAACGCGGACTCAACCGTCAAAGGAAACGACATGAGAAAACACCTCGATCATTCCGAGTGCAGGGAATTGCTGCGCGATTACCGGCGCGGTGATCTCGAAGCGGTCCGGACCAAGCAGGTCTCCGACCACCTCCAGGGGTGTGATGAATGTCGTCGCCTCCACGACCAACTGGTCGCGTTCGACTCAAGCGAGTCCCTAACGGACATCGAGCGGACCAGGTTGCACGCCGGTGTCCGACGCCGGCTGACCGAGGATGGCAAACCGGCTCGGTGGGTTGGCCGGCGCAGACTGGCGGGAGCCCTGGGAGTCGCCGCGCTGCTGGCGGTGACGGCGGTGGGAGCGGCGACCCTTCTGGGGGGCGGAGGCGCCTTCAACCTCGGGTCCGGGGACGAAGGGGGGGCCGGGTTCGCCCAAGACCAGTTTAGGGACGCGGGGCGGGATGGCGAGCAGGAATCCGGGCCCGCCCCGGTGCCCACCTCGGCATCGGGCAGACCGAAGTTTCCCTTCGAACGCTACGAGAAGCTGAACTACCGCGATCTCGAGCGGATAGGCAAGGGGCTTCACCCAACGAGGGCCTTCGAGACACTCGGAGAAGACACCGCGGGAACCGGCGATGAGCAGACGAATTACGGAGGCGAAGTCCCCGAGATCGTCCGCTCTCAAATCGGCCCCTGTACGCGCAAGGTCCAATCGGCTACGGACGAGAAGGCTCTTCCCGCCTATGGGGCCGTCGGCACGCTGGAATCGCGCTCCGCGCTGATCCTCGCTTTCCTCCTCGGTGAGCCCGGACCGGAACCCGATCGGTACACCGTCTGGGCCTGGCCTACCGGGTCATGCGACCATCCGCTCGCGCGCCGGACCGGGGCGCTTCCTCCCTAACCCCTTTTGCGGTCAGGAATCAAAGCCGGTCCGGGCACGTTCGATATGGTGAGCGAAAATGACAAACCACATACGAAAGATGATCATCATCGGCTCGGGGCCGGCGGGTTTGACCGCGGCCGTCTACGCCGCGCGGGGCAATCTCCAGCCTCTCATGATCGAAGGAATCGAAGCCGGGGGTCAGTTGATGCTCACCACGGACGTCGAGAACTACCCCGGATTCGTCGACGGCATCATGGGTCCCGAGTTGATGGAGAGCATGCGCAAACAGGCGGCGCGCTTCGGCACCGAATACATCACCGACAACGTGACCGCGGTGGACTTCTCCAAAGATCCCCTTGAGGTCACCACGAGGGATGATGTCTTTTCGACCCATAGCGTCGTGATTTCGACGGGTGCCTCGGCCAAGATGCTGGGGGTTCCGGGCGAGAGGGAGTTGCTGGGTCACGGGGTATCCACCTGTGCCACGTGTGACGGGTTCTTCTTCCGGGATCAGAATCTGCTGGTGGTCGGCGGTGGGGACTCGGCGATGGAGGAGGCTAACTTCCTTACGAAATTCGCCTCCCAGGTGACGATCGTTCACCGGCGGGACGCCCTGCGAGCCTCAAAGATCATGCAGGAACGAGCGTTCGACAATCCGAAGATCGATTTCATCTGGAACAGCGTCGTCGAGGAGGTGCTGGGGGACACGAAGGTCTCCGGAGCCCGGCTGAGAAACGTAGAAACCGGCGAGGAGTCGAAGGTAGAAGCCGGGGGGCTGTTCGTGGCCATCGGCCATCGGCCCAACACCGACCTGTTCGAGGGCAAAGTGGAAATGTCCGGCGGATACATCCTGACGAAGGGCGAGGGCACCCAGACATCCGTCCCGGGAGTCTTCGCCGCCGGGGACGTGGTCGACTTCCGCTACCGGCAGGCGATAACCGCGGCGGGGATGGGATGTATGGCGGCCATGGACGCCGAGCGCTACCTGGAGGAAAAGCGACTCGCCTGACCGCCGTCGCTTAGCGGCTCGGTGGAGGCCGACATAGTCTCTTCGCAGTGGCTTCGAGAACCTGCCGAACGCTTGCCCTCCTCTTGATATTCGTGGCTACGTCTCCTGCCGGAGGGAGACCCGTTCATCCGAGATACCTGGGGCCGGTCGGCACGAAGGACGGAAGAGTCTTTCCCGTGGCGCGCACGAATTGGTACTCGGTCATCAACTTCGCGAACGACTGGCACGCGCCGAGAATGCGGCTCGTAGAAGGCAAGTGGAAACAGATCGGAGTCCACGAGGGCAACGACATCTTCGCCGAACCCAACACGCCCGTGTTCTCGGTAACGTCGGGGACCGTGGAGAACGTCGGATGGACCTTCTATTCGGGATGGCGAGTCGGTGTCAGAGGAGACGACGGTAAGTACTGGTTCTACGCACATCTCTCCCGTTTTGCTCGCGGGATCGTTCCGGGCGTGCGCGTCGTGCCTGGAATGAAGCTCGGCAACGTCGGCAATACCGGCTACGGAAACGATCCCGGACATCGCAATGAATTCACGTGGCATCTCCACTTCGGAATCCAGCGCGCCGACGGGTCGTGGATGAACCCGTATCCGCTCGTCAAACGTCTTTACAGAATCGCGGTGGCGCATTAGTGAACAGACTGATCCTGGAAGGGGAACGCTCCGGGCAAGTCGTCGACATCCAAGCGCGGCTGCGTGTACTCGGGATCGAGGTCGATGAGGAAACCGGGTACTTCGGGGGGCGCACCAAGGAGGCAGTACGGACCTTCCAGCAGCGACGCGGTCTTCTGGCGGACGGGATCGTCGGCCCCGACACCTGGGACGCTCTTGTCGAAGCAGGATGGCGATTGGGGGATCGCATCCTCTATTTGAAGAACCCGCCGATGCGTGGAGACGACGTGCTCGCTTTGCAGGCGAGGCTCAACGCACTCGGGTTCGACGCGGGCCGGGAGGACGGAATCTTTGGCAATGACACGTACGAGGCACTGCGAGCCTTCCAGCACGAGTACGCAATCGAGGAGGACGGCATTTTCGGAACCAGGTCGCTGTCCGCGCTGTCGGGCTTGAGGGTGGATCGTCCCCACACCGCGGCCGGCCTTCGAGAGGAGCTGAAACGAACGGCGTCCGGCATGCGCGGCACCCTCGTCGTCGTCGACCCGGGGCACGGCGGGATGGACCTTGGAGACCTCGGTCCCAACGGCCTACGGGAGGCGGACGTCTGCTGGGATCTCGCCAAGAGAGTCGCCGGGTCCGCGGCCCACGCCGGGGCCCGCGTTCGCTTTACGCGGACGGAAACCGAGGAACTTGATTCAACCGGAAGAGCGGTGCGCGCCAACGAGGTGGGAGCCGACGTTTTTGTCTCCATCCACTTGAATTCTCATACCGAACCGATGGCGGAGGGCGCCTCGACCTACTACTTCCCGCGTAGTCGCTCAGGAGAGATGTTGGCGGAGAGCGTACGGAACCGTCTGGTCAGTCTCGGTCTCAGGGATTGCCGGAGCCATCCTCAGAACTATTCGATCTTGCGGGAGACGCGGATGCCTGCGGTGCTCGTCGAACCTGCGTTCATCACCAACCCCGACGAGGCGAAGCTGCTGGTTGATCCGGACTTTCGGGCGACGCTCGCGCGCGCCGTCGCCGACGGGGTCCGGGATTTCTTCGAGACCGAGTCTTAGCTCGCGGGGCGCTCCTCGTCGAGCGCGACCGTCACGGTACGCGTCGATCCCTCCGGAGCGATGATGCCGAGAAGCCTCTGCAGTTCCTCGAGCGAGGTGAAGTCGAGAACGATTCTGCCTTTCCGCTTGGAGGTCTCGACGCGCACTCGGGTCTGCAACCTCTCGGCGAGGATTCGCTGAGCCTCGACGGCCAGTGGAGGACGCTCGGCCTCACTCGACCGGGTCCGCCGAGGACCTGAGACCATCGAGGAGTATCGCTTGACGAGATCCTCGGTCTCTCTCACCGACAGGCCCTCGTGTGCCGCTCGCTGTGCCAGTCGCTTCTGAAACGGACTCCCCTGGAGACCCAGAAGCGCGCGCCCGTGGCCGGCGGTCAAGCGCTCCTGAATGAGCCATCTCTTGATCTCTACCGGCAACTCCAGCAATCTCAGAGCGTTGCTGATCGTCGTTCGGTTCTTGGCGACCTTGACCCCCAGTTCTTCGTGGGTCAGGCCGCCGTCGTCGATCAGCTGCCGATACGCCGATGCTTCCTCGATCGGATTCAGATCGTGGCGATGGACGTTCTCCACGAGAGCTCTGGCCAACGAACCCCGCTCGTCGGTCTCGACGACAAGCGCAGGGGCGCTTTGCAACCCGGCAAGTTTCAACGCGCGCAGGCGTCGTTCCCCCGCGACCAGTTCGTAACGATCGCCACTCTCTCGAACGACCAGCGGCTGAAGAAGCCCTAACTCCCTGATGGAAGCGGCCAGCTCCTTCAACAGCGCCTCGTCGAACTCCCGCCTGGGTTGGCGAGGATTGGGGTCGACGGAGTCCACATCGACCTCGATAAATGGGGATGCGGTCGGCACACTGTTCTCCGGAGGGAGCAACGCGTCGAGTCCGCGGCCCAAGCCTGATCGCTTATTCACCTGTCGCCACCTTTCTCGTCGATTTCGAAGTCGGTACGCCAACATCGCCTTTCGAGTCCCACGGAACCGGTCGGGGCCACGCCTGCGCTATTCCCGTCGGCACGGGGGTGCGGGCCCCATAGCCTCGTCCCGCCTCACCGGGTCGCCCGGGCTCGGCGCGGGGAGTCTCAGACTCGGCCGCCGAGATCCCACTTCTTGTTTCGATGAACTCTGACGCCAGAAGCCGGAAGGCGATGGCCCCGCGCGAGTTCGCATCGAGTCCGAGGACGGGCTCGCCGAAGGAGGGGGCCTCTGACAGTCTGACGCTGCGAGGGATTACGGTCCGGTAGACGCGCTCTCCGAAGTGGGCCCGGACCTCATTTCCGACCTGACTCGACAATTTTGTCCGGGCGTCGTACATGGTCAGCACGAGACCCGCGACACGCAGCTCGGGGTTAAGCGTCCCTCTGATCCGCTCCGCGGTTTGCAGAAGCTGCCCGAGTCCTTCGAGCGCGTAGTACTCGCATTGCACCGGCACGAGGAGATCGGCGGCCGCGGTAAGGGCGTTAACCGTGAGCAATCCCAGTGCCGGAGGACAATCGATGAAGATCACGTCGTAGTCCATCGCTCCCGACATCGCTGCGGCCAATCGCCTCTCACGACCCTCGGCCCCCGCCAGTTCGACCTCGGATCCGGCCAGATCGGCAGATCCCGGAACGCACTCCACTCCCGGCGCGACCGATGCCACCGCGCACTCCGCCATATCGGCCTCGCCGAAGAGAAGGTGATAGGCGCTCGCCCCGATGCCCTCCCGCGAGACTCCGAGCCCGGTCGTGGCATTGGCCTGGGGATCGAGATCGACCACCAGGACGCGCCGGCCCTGCTCGCCCAGGGCGGCGGCGAGATTGACCGCAATCGTCGTCTTTCCGACTCCGCCCTTCTGGTTGGCGATGGCAACGGCCCGCCCCGGGGCCTCCCTTTGAGCCAGTAATTGCCAGTAAGGGCGGTTACTCATGGTAAATCCTGGGGTTGGGAGGTCATCTCCGGAATTGTAAGGAGTCCGGGGGCCCATTCCCCGGCTAATCGGGGAACTTTTGCCCCGCGGCCGGCAAAGACCACGCGCGGCGCCCCGGGGCGGACCAGTGGTTCGAGCAGGGCGAAGGCGCGTTCGGGCGGAGCCACCGCCCGAGCCGTGGCGACCACATGCGCCCCCCTGAGGCCGGGCCTGGAGGCGGCCTCATCGGCGGAGAGAGCGACGACCTCGGCCTCCAGTTCAAGTACCCGGATCGCTTCCTCGAGGAAGGCAGCGCGCCTTCTCCGGGGCTCCAGGAGCCTCCAGAGCCGAGCCCGCCCGCAGATAGCCAGGGGGATCCCAGGCAGGCCGACCCCTGAGCCGACGTCGATCGCCGGCCCCGCCGGAAGCGAGTCGACCAGAGGGAGGACCCTCAGGCAGTCCTCAATGTGGCGGGCCCTGAAGCGGGCCAGATCTCGAGCCGACACTAGGTCCAACCGCCCAGCCCATTCCTGGACGAGGGCCTCGTAGCGGTCGAGCAGCTGGCCCGGGCTGGAGGGGGGCGGATGTTTCACATGAAACGGGGGCGGGGGCCGCCGCTCTATTCGCCCCTGACTATGACCTTGCGCTCGGGCTCCTCGCCCTCGCTGAAGCTCGTGGCCCCCTCGACGTCGGTGACCGCGTCGTGGACGATCTTTCGTTCGTAGGAGTTCATCGGTTCGAGCTCGATCTCGGTGCCCCGCTCCTTCGCCCTGAGGGCCATGGCCCGCGCGTACTCCTCAAGCGAAGCCTTGCGTCTGGATCTGTAGCCCTCCACGTCGACCAGCAGGCGAACCCTCGCCCGCAGCCGGCGCTGGACCGCGGTCCTGACGAGTTCCTGGAGGGCGTCGAGAGTCTGCCCCCGGCGGCCGATCAACAGTCCGAGCTCCGAGCCCGCGATCTCGATGTTCACCCTTCGACCGTCCGCCCGCGACTGAACCTCGGCCTCCAGCTCCATGGCCGCCAGTAGCCCCCGCAGAAACTCCTCGGCCGTGGTCATCACCTCTTCTGGAGTCGCCGAGGGAAGCTGGTCTTTGGGCTCCTCGGACTCGACCACCTCGTTCGGCTCGCCCTCGGTCTCGTCCCGCCCCTCCGGGACTTCTTCGGGTAGTTCGATCATCTCTTCCTCTTCTTGCTCCCGCCCTTGGCGCCGGGGGAGGCTCCGGACGGCGTCTTCTTGTCCGGCCCCTTCTTTCCGGCAGAGGCGGAGCCCGGTTTCGCTGGGGTCTTCTTAGATGCCCGTTTGTCCGCGCCGGTTGTGGCGGCCTTCGTCGGTTTCTCCCCCTGCTTGGCGCCGGCCCCGATCTCGATCGGAGGCGCCGCCCTAAGCATGATTCTTTGCTGGACGATCGTCCAGGCGTTCGTGGTCACCCAGTAGAGAACCACCCCCATGGGGAACCCGAATCCGAAGACCACGAGGATGATCGGCATGAACTTCATGATGTTCTGCATCTGCTGCGCCTGGGGGTCCGCCTGACCCCTCGAGGACAGCATCTGGCGCTGCTGGTAATAGGTCGTCGCGCCCATCAACAGGATCACGAGAAAGTACGGAAGCGCGCCGAGAAGCCCGCCCGACGAGCACGCCAAATCCGCGATGACCGCGCTGGGGTCCCCCGCGTAGGCCTCGGCAGGGGAACAATCGAGTCGGAGGCCCAGGAAGCGATGGGTGTCCAGCACGGTGCTCGCCCGGTCCAGATCCGCGTAGAGCGTGACGTTCTCCGAGAGGTACTTCAGCGGGCTGCGGACGACATAGAAAAGCGCGAAGAAGACGGGCATCTGGAGCAACAGCGGCAGGCATCCACCGAACGGATTGACGCCATGCTCCTTGTAGAGCGCCATCAATTCCGTATTCATCTTCTGGCGGTCGTTCTTGTATTTCTTCTGGAGCTTTTTCACCTCCGGTTGAATGACCTGCATCTCACGCATCGAGCGAGTCGACTTGATCGACAGCGGCAACAGAAGCACTCGCACGGCCAGCGTTAGAAGGATGATGGCGAGGCCGTAGCTAGGGACCAGCGCGTAGAACCAGGCCAGGACCGCGGCAAAGACCTCGAAGAACCCCATCTAGGCGGCCCTCCTTCCGGGCACAGGATCCACTCCGCCTGCTCCCCATGGATGGCAGCGGGCGAGCCTCCGGATCGCGAGCGCCGACCCGCGGATCAATCCGAACCGTTTGATCGCCTCCACGGAGTAGGCCGAGCAGCTCGGCTCGAACCGACAGTGCCGTGGCAACAGCGGCGATACAAAGCGCCGATACAGGCTAATCAGGCCCACCGCCCCACGAGCTGCCCAGTTCATTTGAGTCTCGCCTCTGCGTCCGCCAGCGCGTCTCGCAGCGCCTCTACCAGTTCCTGGAATCCGAGTTCCCCGGCCTCCCGGTCCGCCCATACGCCGATCTTCCACCCCTGTGGGGGTCCGAGTTCCCGGAATGCTGCCCGGATCCTCCGCCGAATCAGGTTCCGCTCGACCGCTCCGGCCGGCCCGCGGGCCACCACGCCGATCATCGTGAACGCGTCGTTTGGAGCGATCCTCAGCGCTCTGAGCCGCAGGCCGTCGCGCCGGCCCATCAGCCCACGGGCCGCCAACGACTCCCAGTCCTTCCTCTTGAGGGATGAGCGCATGGAGATTTTCGGCTCAGGCCGACAGGCGCGAACGGCCTTTGGCCCTGCGCGCCTTCAATATGGCGCGACCGGCCCTCGTTCTCATCCTGGCTCGAAACCCGTGCCTTCGTTTCCGACGGCGATTGTTGGGTTGAAAAGTTCGCTTGGTCACGGTTCATCCGATCGGGTCTTGTTCGCCGCCACCGCTGCCCGCGCAGACGACAGTAGGGCTATCCTCAGGGTGCGGCCGAAGTATACCGAAGCTACATTTTTGCTGGTCACAGGCCATTTTCCGAGAGCGGCAAACTTCTTGCAGAGAGCGGCAAACTTCCGAGGCATTTGACCTTGACGGGGCGACAGCGTTCCTTTTGATTGATCAAGTCTCGGGTCACCATGGTGCGGCAAGAGGTGGTACTTCCCCCCACACGACTGTCGGCCGACCCGCGCCGTCCTTCGAAAGTGGCTTTTCCACAATTGTGGATAGGGCTGTGGACGGAGGGGGGAAGGTCGGAGGCACCACTTCCTGAAGAGTGCCGTGGCTCACCACCAAAGCACGTGGCGGTGGGCGAATGTGTCCCCGGACGTTGTGGATAACTCAGGTTGGACCGGGAGCAAGGGGGAAGCAGTGCCGGCGCACATACGCGAAGACGTTCAGGTTGAACTTGATTCACAGGGGCCGGTCGACGAGGTCGGCGAGATCCGACTCGAGACCGAGGCTCAGGCTGCCGAGGATTTGTGGCGGTCGGCCGCCGGAGAGTTGCGGACCCGGCTGTCGGATGGGAACTACTCGGCATGGTTCGGACGAGTCAAGGCGCTGACGCTCGATGGAAACACGCTCGTCATCGCGGTGCCGAACCCCTTTACCAAGGACTGGATTCAGAACCGTTACCAAGACCCTCTGAACGAGGCCGTTTCGGTTGCCGCGGGCCGATCGGTGTCGGTGGCGCTTCTTGTCGACGAAGGGCTCGGAACGGAGGCGCCGGCCGCGGTCAAACCCGACGATCCCCCCCAGACCGTGACGCAGGCCCGCGGTGCCGGGCTTGAGACGCCGTTCCATCCGAAGTACACGTTCGATTCATTCGTCATCGGATCCTCAAACCGTTTCGCCCATGCCGCCGCCCTCGCGGTTGCCGAGGCACCGGCCCAGGCCTACAACCCTCTGTTCATCTACGGGGAGGCAGGGCTCGGAAAGACCCACCTGTTGCACGCAATCGGAAGATACGTCCGCGACTTTCACTCCCACCTTGTCGCGCGCTACGTGACGACCGAGCAATTCATGAACGAATTCATCATGGCGCTGCAGCACCGAACCATTCCGCAGTTCCACCAGCGCTACCGCTCTGCCGATGTCCTGCTGATCGACGACATCCAGTTCCTTGAGGGGAAGGAGCGCACCCAGGAAGAGTTCTTTCACACCTTCAACGCGCTCCATCCGACGAGCCAGCTCATCATCACCTCCGACCGGCCCCCGAAGAAAATCTCCACGCTGGAGGAGCGGCTCAGAACGAGGTTCGAATGGGGGCTGCTAACCGACATCCAGCCTCCCGATCTCGAGACCCGTCTCGCCATCCTTCGAAAGAAAGCCTCAACCGAGTCGCTCCCATCGAACCCCGAAGTGCTCTCATTTATCGCGAGCCGGATCCAGACCAATATCCGAGAGCTGGAGGGAGCCCTCATCCGGGTTGCCGCTTACGCCTCGTTGACGCGCTCAGACATGACCCTGGAACTCGCTCAGAACGTCCTCCAGTCGCTCCTTCCAGATAGTTCCGAGGTCCGCGTCACCCCGGAACTCGTCATCTCCATAGCGGCCGACTATTTCGCAATCACGCCGGACGAGGTGACGTCCTCCAGTCGCACCAGGCCCCTCGTCGAGGCCCGGCAGATGGCAATGTATCTCTGCCGGGAACTCACCGATCTATCGCTGCCAAAAATCGGTGAGCGGTTTGGTGGCCGGGACCACTCCACGGTGGTCCATGCCGCCACTAAGGTTCGCCACCAAATGCAGGAACGTCAAACTACTTACGAACAGGTTCGAGAACTCACGGCCCGAATCCGTCAGAGAACGCGGGGATAAGTCCGCAATGACCTGTCGATCCAGGACGAACTCACACCGCCAGTTCGCCGCGTCCTCGCGACCCCTGTGGGAAGTGAAAAGATCCACCCCGGTCCGTCAACATGCGGATTACCCTCCTCCACCAGCCCGAATACCGGTTTTCCCCACTATCCCCAGCCCCTACTACGGACTACCAATAGATAAAAAACACTTCTTGTCGCACAACCGTCTTAGATTGGTCTTGTTGAGAGACAGTATGGGAGGGTCATGATGAAATTCCGCTCCGAGCGCGACGATCTGCTCGAAGGCGTCCAGTTCGCCTCGCGAGCGATATCGACGAGGGCCACACTCCCTGTGCTTGCCGGACTGCGCATCGACGCGGCCGACGACGGGCGCGTGAAAGTTGCTGCGACCGACCTGGAACTCACCATGGAGACCTCTTTCTCGGCGGCGGTCGACGAGCCGGGGCGGGCCATAGTTCCCGGCCGGCTATTTGGGGAGATGGCGAGGAGTCTGGGGGCCGGACAGGTGTCACTGGCTATTGGAGACGGAGAGGTCGAAATCTCCTCGGGCCGCGGGAGGTTTCGCGTCAAGTCCCTCGCCTCCGACGATTATCCGGAGCTCTCGGTCGATAGTCGGGGGCCCGACGGTGGCGTGACGGTGCAGGTTCAGGCGCCGGATCTGGCGGGCGCGCTTTCCCAGGTGGTTCGGGCCGCTTCGTCGGACGAGAGCCGGCAGGTGCTTACCGGCGTTCTGTGGGAGATCGACTCCGGGACGCTGACTCTGGCCGCGACCGACTCCTACAGGTTGGCGGTCAGGAGTCTGGACGTGGCCGGGGGATCGGCCGAGACGACCAACGTCGTGGTCCCGGCGCGTTGCTTGGGAGAGCTGGCGCGCTCTGTTACCGGCCGGGCCGGAAGCGTCAAGGCGCTTGTAAAAGAGAACTTGATCGTCTTCACGATCGAGGCCGAGGACGACGCGGAATTGATTATCGGTTCCCGGTTTATCGAGGGAGAGTTTCCGAAGTACAAGCAGTTGATCCCTGAGGGGTACCCAAATGCGGTGACGGTGGCCAGGGACGCGCTTCTGGAAGTGGTCCGAAGGGTGGGCCTCTTGGCTCAGAACAATATGCCTGTGAAATTCCATCTCGGTGCCGAACTCGAGATCTCGGCTCACACTCCGGACGTCGGTGAGGGACAGGAGGTGCTCGACGTCACCTACGAGGGTCAGGAGTTCGTCATCGCGTTTAATCCTCAGTTTCTCGTGGATGGTGGCGCGGCCATCCAGACGGAAAGGCTGGTACTCGAGGCCGGGGATGGCCTTAAACCGGCGATCCTTAAAGGCGAAGGAGACGCCAGCTTCACGTACTTGTTGATGCCGGTCAGGCTGTCCTAGTCGAAGATGTGATCGTAGAGAAGATCGCGCTTAAGGACTTCAGGAACTACGAGAGCGCGTCCATCGATCTCGCCCCGGGCCTCGTGCTTCTGCGCGGACGGAACGCCCAGGGGAAGACCAACCTTCTGGAGGGCATCTACTGCCTGTCGGGTCTGGGCTCGCCGCGTCCCGGTGAGGCCCGACTGGTGAGAGAAGGTGCCGAGAAAGGCTACGCCCACGGTCGTATCAACCGCTCAGGGCGTGCGGTCGAGATCGACGTCGAGTTTCGCTCCGGCCGGGGCATGCGGGCCCTTCTGAACAAGACTCCGGTCCGTGGGGCGCGCACCTTGAGCGAAGTGATGGTGGCCGTTTTCTTCGGTCCGGATGACCTCAACCTGGTTAAGGGATCCCCGGACTCGAGGCGCAGGTTCGTCGATGAGCTCGCCGTCAAGCTGTTCCCGAAAAATGAGGGTCAAAGAAGAGAGTGGGAGCGCGTCCTCCGCCAAAGGAATTCGTTGTTGAAGACCGCGCCCCGCGTGGGGGACTCGTCGACGTTGAAGACACTGGAGGTTTGGGACGACTCTTTCTGCCGAGCGGGGGCCGGTCTGACGGCGACCCGACTTCGCACGCTGGCCAAGCTGTTTCCTCACTCCAGTGACGCGTACGACGAAATCTCGGGCGGCCACGAGTTGAACGTCCAATACGACAGCGCCTGGGTCGATCGGCATGTTAGCGACAAAGCACTTGCCGAACCGGCGACGATTGACGAGGAGGCCCTGTTCCTCTCTCTTGCAGAGGCGCTCCGCGCCGTGAGGGCCAGGGAGCTCGAGCGGGGGATCTCGCTGGTCGGCCCCCAGCGCGATGACGTTGGTCTCCGGTTGCGAAACGACGATCGCGGGGAATGGCGCGACGCCCGTCTCTTTGCCTCCCAGGGCGAACAGCGCAGCGGCGCGCTTGCCCTCAAGTTGGGCGAGTTCAGATTGCTATCGGAAATTCTGGACGAAAAACCTGTGCTGATCCTGGACGATGTCTTGTCGGAGCTCGATTCGGGTCGTCGCCGGTGGCTGGGCCAGGCAATCGCTTCAGCCGATCAAACGATCATGTCGTCGGCGGAGGCCGGACCCGACGAGTCCGCGGCGGCGTCGCTCATCCTCGATGTCGAGGCGGCCTCGGTGACGGCCAGTGCCTGACGACCCCGCCCGAATCGGCGAGCTCTTGGGCGCGGTCACAAGCCGGCTGGGCGTTCGAGACGCCGGGAAAACCGGAGCCATCTGGGCCCAGTGGGCCGATTTGGTGGGCGAGGCCGTAGCCGCTCACGCCGAGCCGACCTCTCTCAGAGAGGGGGTGTTGAGGATTCGCGCGGACTCGCCGGCGTGGGCGAGCGAGATCGGGTTCTTGGCCGGCGAGATCGCGGCGCGGATAAACGCGGCCCTTCGGTCCGAAGTGGTCGGGGAGATTCGGGTCTGGACCGGGCCGCGCCGCGACCGACCCGCTCGAAAGACCTCTGTGCCTCCGCCCTCCGCCGCGACTCCGAAGGCCGGACAGAAGAAGCCACCGACCGATCCCGAAGAGGCTCTCTTGAGGGCTCGAGAGGCGTGGAAAACCAAACGTGGAAAAGGGTCGCCCAGAAGCTCTTCCCGGGGGTCGGAAAACTTGGAAAAGCCCTGGTGAATGCTATTATTTGCGTAGATGAACCCTCGTCACGCGCAGCCTCTGTTAGCGCATTTACGAGCCTCGATGTGAGGGGTCCGTCACAACCAGAAAGAACTCATTCGGCGACCATTCGGTCGGCAGTGGTCTAAGGGAGGTAAGCCTCGGCTAGAGCGTCATCCACCGCGTCCAAAGCGGGCGACAAGCGGTCCTATTCCGCCCGCGACATCACCGTCCTCAAGGGGCTCGAACCGGTCCGTCAGCGACCCGGCATGTACATCGGGTCGACGGGGCCCAGAGGGCTTCACCACCTCGTCTACGAAGTCGTGGATAACGCCGTCGACGAGGCCATGGCCGGCTACTGCGACCGGATCACGGTGGACCTCCTCGCCGATGGGGGCTGCCGGGTTTCGGACAACGGTCGCGGCATACCCGTCGACGTCATCAAAGGTGAGGGCAAGCCCGCTCTCGAGGTCGTACTCACGACGCTGCACGCCGGAGGGAAGTTTGGCGGCAAGAGCTACCAGGTTGCGGGAGGCCTTCATGGCGTGGGCGTCTCGGTCGTTAACGCTCTGTCGGAGCGACTGGAAGTCGAGGTCGTGCGGGGTGGCAAGCTCTGGCGCCAGGTATACGAACGCGGCAATCCGAAGGCCAAGCTAAAGGCGGTCAAACCGGCGAAACGCACCGGCACGACGGTCACCTTCTGGCCGGACCCCCAGATCTTCTCGGAGGATCGCGACTTCAAATTCGACACCCTCGGTCAGAGGCTCCGCGAGATGGCGTTCCTCAACAAGGGACTTGAGATCAGGCTCACCGATCACCGAATCGAGCCGGCTCAGAAGGAAATTTTCAGATACACGGGCGGGATCATCGACTTCGTAAAGCACCTCAATGCGTCCAAAGAGGAAGTTCATAAGAGAGTCATCTACCTGGAGAACACGGGCACGGATCACGAACTCGAAATCGCAATGCAGTGGAATGCCGGATTCAACGAGTCCGTGTTCACTTTCGCTAACAACATCAATACACATGAAGGTGGAATGCACGAGGAGGGCTTCCGCAGATCGCTCACACGCGTAATCACCACTTACGCCCGATCAAAAGCGATTCTCAAGGAGAAGGATGAGGCTCTCAGCGGAGAGGACGTCCGAGAAGGCCTAACTGCGATCCTTTCCGTGAAGCTCAGACACCCGCAGTTCGAGGGCCAGACCAAGACCAAGCTTGGAAACACCGAGATCCGTTCCTTCGTCGAGACCTCGATGAACCAGAAGCTTGCGGACTTCATGGAGGAGCATCCTTCAGAGGCCCGCGCGATCTGCACCAAGGCCATTTCGGCCCAGCGGGCCCGACTGGAGGCGCGCAAGGCTCGCGATCTCGTGCGACGCAAGTCGTTGCTGGAGTCGAGTGCCCTCCCCGGCAAGCTCGCCGATTGTCAGACGAGAGACCCGGACCGGGCCGAGTTATTGATTGTCGAGGGAGACTCGGCCGGCGGCACCGCCAAGGGGGCTCGTCAGCGCGAGTACCAGGCCGTCCTCCCCCTGCGCGGAAAGATTCTGAACGTTGAAAGGGCACGCCTTGCAAAGAGCCTCGAGAACAGGGAGATCCAGGCCATTATCACGGCCATTGGAACTGGTATCGGCGAGGAGTTCGACATCGAGAAATGCCGGTACCACAAGATCATCTCGATGGCCGACGCCGACGTGGATGGTTCTCACATCAAAACCTTGCTTCTGACTTTCTTCTTCCGCTACATGCCCGAACTAATAGACGCCGGCTTTGTATACGTCGCTCAACCCCCCCTTTACCGGGTCCCGTACAAGGGAAAGATCCATCACTTCAAGAACGACGAGGAACTCGAAGCGTTCAGGGCCGAGCAGGATGGTGCACGCATCGAACCGCAGCGGTTCAAGGGTTTAGGCGAGATGAACGCGGAGCAGCTGTGGGAGACGACTCTGGATCCGGAGCGAAGAACGCTCATGCGCGTCACGATGGAGGACGCGGCGCTGGCCGAGGAGATCTTCGCCACGCTAATGGGCGAGGACGTCGAGGCGCGGAAGACCTTTATCCAAAGGAACGCGAAAGACGTGCGGTTCCTCGACATATAGGCGATTAGGCGGCCGTGGTTAAACGACCCTTTCAGAACAAGCTTCCGCCCGAAGACGGAGGCGACGGCATAGAGAACATCACGATCGAGGAGGAGGTCCAGTACTCCTTCCTCGAGTACGCGATGTCGGTCATCGTCAGCCGGGCCCTTCCCGACGTGCGCGACGGGCTAAAGCCGGTGATCAGAAGGATTCTGTACGCGGCCCTCCAGGCCGGTCTTCGCCCCGATCAGCGCTATCGCAAATGCGCGGCGCTCGTGGGAGAGGTCATGCGCAGCTATCACCCCCACGGCGATCAGGCCATCTACGATGCGCTCGCCCGCCTGGCCCAGGACTTCTCGACGCGTTATTTGCTGATCGACGGTCAGGGCAACTTCGGCTCGGTCGACGGCGATGCGCCAGCGGCGATGAGGTACTGCGTCACGGGCGACGCGCTCGTTCGGACCACCTCGGGCACAGTTCGCATTGCGGACGTCGCACGCCTCAAGCCAAACTCCGAGATGGACATCGATCTGAAGGTCCTGGATCGACACGGTAACCCTGTTGTGGCTTCAAAGCTCTTTCACAGCGGCAGCCATCCGACCTTGACGGTCCGGACTGCGGAGGGCTTTGAGTTGACGGGAACTTACAACCATCCCGTGCTGTGCCTAGAAGACTTGGGCGGCGTTCCGATTCTTCTCTGGAGGTTTCTCTCTGAGGTGAAGGAAGGAACCTACGTAGCTCTCGCGCGGGCAGCACCGGAGGAGTCGTCCTTCATTCTCGGGGAGTGGAGGCAGGCGCTGGCGATCCTGACCGGAGCGTGGATTGCCGAAGGTTGGGCATCGAGCGAAAGGGCAGGTTTTAACAATACCGACCAGGACTATTTCTTGCGAGTCGTCGCGGCGTTTGACAAAGTCGTGGGGGGCCCCCGCTACATCTACGAACGAACGATCAAGTCGGGAAGTAAGTTACTTGAACTGGATGTTCAGAACTTAAAAGGCTTCTTCGAGAGTCCCCTCCGAGAGCTGGTTAATGAACGAAGCTCAAAAAAGAGGATTCCCGACTATGTGTGGCGAGAGTCGTTGGAGTTCAAGCGGTTGTTTCTGCAGTCTTTGTTTGAGGGAGACGGCTGCCCCTCTGCGCTGGGTCGGAAAACGATCCAGATCAGTTACTCCACCAGAAGCCACGAACTTTCTGGGGATGTCCAGCGATTGCTCCTGGAATTCGGAGTGGTTTCTAGGATCTCGAAGTCAAAACGTGGAGAATTCAAGGTCGTTATTTCTAACCGGAGAGATGCCCGACTCTTTGCTTCCCGCATAGGGTTCTTGGGCCGTAAGCAGAAGAAACTTCTGAGCATTCTCGGTTCGGTTCCTTTGACGAGTAGGGCGATGTCGGGGGATCACATCCCCTTCCTTGGACCGTATCTGCGCCGTGAAGGGTCTCGCCTGTGGCGTAACAGGGACTGGCTCATTAGGCACAACGTCGATCGGGTCGAGCGGTGGGAACGTGACCGGGAAATGATCCTCTCGAGGATCGAGTCCGAGGAAGTGAAGTCGGTGATCGCTCCTCTTACAGCCGGCAACTACTACTACGCGCGCGTTACGGCCGTCGAGCCCTCAGGAATCCAGCCCGTCTACTCGCTAAGGGTCGAATCTGAAGACCACTCGTACTTGACGAACGGATTCATCAGCCACAACACCGAGTGCAGGTTGTCTCCCCTCGCGATGCAGCTGCTGCGCGAGATCAACGAGGAAACCGTCGACTTCCAGGCCAACTACGACGGCGAGGCCCAAGAGCCCGTGGTGCTGCCCGGCCGATTCCCGAACCTCCTGGTCAACGGGTCCACCGGGATCGCCGTGGGCATGGCGACGAACATCCCGCCCCACAACCTGGGCGAGGTGATCGACGCCGTCGTCGACGTTCTCGAGCACCCCGAAATCGGTGAGGACGCCAAGAAGATGCTGAAGACCGTGATGAAGCATGTGAAGGGTCCCGATTTCCCCACCGGGGGGTTGATCCTCGGGCTAGGCGGGATCAACGAGGCCTACACGACGGGTCGCGGATCAATCAAGATGCGGGCCGTGTGCGAGGTCGAGGAGGGCCCCAAGGGCAATCCTCGGATCGTTGTGACCGAACTCCCCTATCAGGTCAACAAGGCCCGGCTCGCCGAAAAAATCGCCGAGCTGGTGAACGCAAAGACCAACCGCCTCGAGGGCGTTGCCGATCTCCGGGATGAGTCCTCCAGGGATGGGATGCGGTTGATCATCGATCTGAAGAAGAGCGCGGTCCCCCAAGTCGTTCTAAACACGCTCTACAAGAGAACCCAACTGCAAGACAACTTCGGCGTAAACATGCTCGCCCTCGTAGACGGTGTGCCTCGCACCTTGAATCTTGGGGAGGTCATCGAGGCTTACATCACGCACCAGATCGACGTCCTCGTCCGCCGAACCCGCTTTCGACTGAGAAAGGCCGAGGAGCGGTCTCACATCCTCGAGGGACTGATCATCGCCCTCGACAACATCGACGAGATCATCGAGCTGATTCGCGCGGCCGCGGATACGCAGGAAGCACGGGGCGGACTGATCGCTCGGTTCGGACTGTCGGAGGTCCAGGCGCAGCACATTCTCGACATGCAGCTACGACGGTTGACGGCTCTGGAGCAAGACAAGATCCGGGAGGAGCACGAAGCTCTGCAGAAGACAATCAAGGAGCTGAGAGGCATCCTTCGCGACCCGGCCAAGATCAGGGCCATCATCGCCGCCGAGCTCAAAGAGATCAAACAAAAGTATGCGGACGAGCGTCGTTCCCGGCTCGTTCCGGATGAGGGCGAGTTCAATATCGAGGATCTCATCGCCGACGAGGACCTTGTCATATCTGTGTCCCGGGATCGCTACGTGAAGAGCGTTCCGATCGATACCTACAGGCGGCAGGGCCGTGGGGGCCGAGGGGTAAGGGGAGCGACTCTTAAAGAAGGCGACATCGTCGACCATCTTCTGACGACAACCGCTCACTCTTATTTGCTGCTTTTCTCGAACAACGGTCGCGTCTATCGCCTCAAGGCTCACGAGATTCCCAAGAGAGACCGGACGGCCAGGGGGACCGCGGTAGTGAACGTTGTTCCCATGCGACCCGACGACCAGGTGGCCGCGGTCATCGACACTCGGGATTACGAGACCTACCGCTACCTTCTCATCGCAACGCGCCGGGGGATGGTCAAGAAAACTCCATTCCGCGAGTACGACTCCTCGCGTAAGGAAGGGATCATCGCCCTGAATCTCAAGCAGGGGGATGAGGTGGTAAAGGTGCAGCCCACCTCCGGCAAAAGCGACATCCTCCTCGTGTCTAAGAAGGGCAAGGCCATACGGTTCAAGGAGGATCACGTAAGGCCGATGGGGCGCACGGCTACCGGTGTCATCGGAATCCGGCTGGACGATGACGACGAAGTGGTTTCCTGCGAGGTAATCGAGGAAGGCGACGAGCTGCTGGTGGTCACGGAGTTTGGTTACGGCAAGAGGACCAAACTGTCGGACTTTCCACGCAAGGGTCGTGGCGGGAAGGGAGTCATCGCCGCCAAACTCACCAAGCCGCGAGGGCCGATCGTGGGTGCATCGGTCGTGATGGCGGACGACGAAGTCTTCTTGATCTCTAGCGTGGGCCAGGTGATTCGAGTTCCCGTCAAGACCATCTCCCGTCAGGGGAGACCCGCCACGGGGGTTCGGGTCATGCAACTGCCCGAGGGGGCGAGAGTGTCGGCGGTCGCCCCTGTGGTCGCCGTGACCGAGGAGGAGCCGCAGCCCAAACTCTCCACGTAGGGAGGGATCGCCGTCGCTTGGGGGAAAGGGTTATTACGGCTGAGGGTGGCTTCGTCGGTTTAATCTGACCTCACAGGGCAAAGGCGAGACCGCCGATGTCGCCGTTCCCATCTGACAAGCCGCCGTAGGAGACTCGCTTGTCTTCATCCCGAGAAGACCCGAAAGGCTGGAGCGCCAAACCCGATCGCCCGGCCGGCTCCAGAGGGCCGAGCGATGACCTGGACGCGACCAATCCGTTCATTGAGCCCCTCGATCCACCTCTGGTGGAGGGCGACCCCGCGGCTCCCCCGGCCCCCCGGCCCTACCGGGAACCGCTGACCAAAGACGAGGACGAGATGATTTTTGCTCCGCCGCGCCGGCGCCCCGTTAAGCCGACGCGGCGGAGACGCGTGAAGCCGGTTCGCAGGGTTAAACGAGTGCTGCGTCACATCGATCCCCTGAGCGTTCTCAAGGTCTCGCTGCTTTTCTACGGATGTTTCCTTCTGATCTGGCTGGTCTTTGTTGCAATCCTGTACTGGATTGTTGAGGCGGCCGGCCTGTTCGAATTGATCGAGAACGTTCGAGACGCGTTCGTTCTCGAGGGAGAGTGGAGCGTCACGCTCGGTTTCGTGGAGAAGTGGGCCTTTTTTATCGGAGTGATCGTGGCAGTCGTGATGTCTTTGTTGAATCTATTCCTGGCTTTTCTTTACAACGTGGTCGCCGACGTGATCGGAGGCATTGAGGTCACTTTTGTCGAAAGAGATCTCTAGTCAGACGGTTCTAGGCTCCAGCTCGGCCACGCGTATCCCGCGCTCCAGCAGGTGACGTAAGAAAGGCTTTGTTTCGAAGACCTTCTCCGGAGGGTGAACGCCGGGGTGTGAAACCCGACCACTTCCGAGTTCGACGGCCGCTCGGGCCAGGGGGACGCTGACGAAGTTCGCGAGGTGATCAACGACTCCGTACGTGATCGTCGACGAGCGGCCCTTGCTGTTGCCCCGGACGTCGACGCGAGCCGCCGACCACGAGGGTCCGCGAGGTGGCAAATTGTTCACGAGCGGCCGCAGCGGTCGACTGAAGTTGACGAACAGGTTTCTCGCAGTCTCGCTGTGCGCCAACGGTGTTGCGACGAAGGCCCGGGCGACGTCCATCGTGGCTTTTTCGGTCAGGCCGATGCGGAACTGGAGCGACGTCAGGTCCGGATACGTGTGGGGGAGCGTTACGACCTCCGGATGCCCACAGCGGAATGTCTCGACCCATCCCACGGGCTCAGGAAAGAACACGAGCTTGGGTGAAGTGGCGGCAGGTTCTGTCGAGGGCTCATGATCGGAGACGAAGGGGGCGTCACGGGTTAGCTCGTAAAGGAAATGCAAGGCCGTGGCTCGCCCCTCCGATTCCGTCGCCGACCTGGCCAACGCGATGTTGATCTCCTCCACTTGCTCGAGATGGCCGGCCGCTAAATCGATCATGAAGTTCGTGATGCCGGGGCTGAGGCCGCAGCCGTTCACAACCGTCACGCCGCGCTCCTGAGCTATTTCACTCAGGGACTGAGCACGTTGCGCGGCCGGGTACTCGTCGCACAACGAGACATACGACACCCCGGCGAGGATCGACGCCTTTGCTGCCGGATACTCGGTCAGGTAGTGGGGTCCCGCGCACGAAACTACGGCGTCGACGCGCTCGAAGGCGTTGCGCGCTTCGTCCTGGTCGTGGACATCGACGACGGCCGGGGTTACGCGCTCGTTGCTCGAGTCCAGTGCCCGAGCGAATCGTTGCAGGTGGACGGGGTCGCGTCCTGCCACCACCAACTTTTCGAGCTCCGGGTTGCGGACTAACTCTCCGGCTGTTCTTCTGCCGGTGGCCCCCAGAGCCCCCAGCAGCAGGACTCTCACGACGGATTCAGAAGGTCCTGATCCAACTCTCGCCAGCGCCCTTCGGGTGGGGGGACCTTGGCGTGAGCGAGCAGTCTTCCCAACCACAGAAAAAACGCGAGGACGGTCAACCCGACCGCTATTCGGCTCAGCCTTGTCGCCATGCCGCTCACTATAGGCGCGGGGGTAGAGGTGTCAGAGGCTCTTAGGATTGACGGATATCCCACGATCCGGAGGAACGACGGTGGCGGATCCGATGATCTCGCTCGAGCGGGTGTCTAAGAAGTTTGACGGCTCGGATCAGGCGGCAGTGCGGGACTTGTCGATGGAAATCAACGACGGCGAGACCGTTGTACTCGTGGGTCCGTCGGGTTGTGGAAAGACGACGACCATGAAGATGATCAACCGCCTGATCGAGCCCTCGGCCGGCAGGATCTTGGTCGACGGATCGGATGTCCTGAAACAGAATCCGGTCGAGCTGAGGCGCAACATCGGTTACGTCATCCAGAGCATTGGGCTCATGCCCCATCGCACCGTCAGGCAGAACATGGAGACGGTCCCCAAGCTGGTGGGATGGGAGCAGCGCAAGATCAACAGTCGTGTCGACGAGCTCGTCGAGATTCTTCACCTCGACCGAGCTCTCCTGCAGCGCTACCCGGGCGAGCTGTCGGGGGGCCAACGTCAAAGGGTTGGGGTGGCCCGCGCCCTCGCGGCAGATCCTCCGGTGATGCTCATGGACGAACCGTTCGGCGCCGTGGACCCAATAGTGCGAGCGCGCCTCCAGGACCAGTTCCTCGACATCCAGGATCGGCTCAAGAAGACGACCGTTTTCGTAACCCACGACGTGGATGAGGCGATAAAGATGTCCGACCGCATCGCGATCTTGAACAAGGGTGCGGTGCTCGAGCAATACGCTCCGCCCGAGGAAATCCTGAGAGCCCCCGCCAACGACTTTGTTCGCAAGTTTGTTGGCTCGGAGCGCGGTCTTAAACGGTTAACTCTCGTCAAGGTCAACGACATCGAAATCGAACAGGGACCGGTTGTGGCACCGGATGCGAGCGTGGACGAGGCGCGCGCGGCGATGGAGAAGTCCGGGTTTGACTGGGTCAGCGTCGTCGAGGATGGCGATTTGCTGGGATGGGTGGACGTTGATGCCCTCAACGGCAAGTCGACCGTCTCCGAAGCAAAGCCCCGGCCGTTCAGCGCCTACGTCACATTTGACAGCACGCTTCGTCAGGCCCTGGACTCGATAGTTACGTCTCGCACCAAGGTCGCGGTCGTAGCCAGCGAGGGCCAGCGCTACCGCGGCATTCTGACGCTTGATCGAGTGAGTCGGGAAATCATCTCGTGACCGAGCAACCGTTTATCCGATGGGACTGGATTGCAGATAACCTCGATGAAATCTGGGCCAGGCTTATCGAGCATGTCGAGTTGTCGGCCATCGCCGTCGGGGTTGGACTACTGATCTCTTTTCCCCTTGGGGTTTATGCGTACCGACACCGGCGCGCCTACGGACCGGTGACCGCCGTCACGGGGGTTCTTTACACGATTCCGAGCCTTGCTTTGTTCGCTTTCCTGGTCCCCTACACGGGGCTTTCGACGTTGACCGCCGAGATCGGGCTCGTTTCCTACACACTTCTCATCCTTATCCGGAACGTCGTCGCGGGCCTGGATGGAGTTCCGGAAGATGCCCTCGAGGCCGGGCGGGGCATGGGCTATTCAAATCGCCAGCTCTTGTGGCGCGTCGAGATACCCCTGGCTCTTCCGGTGGTGATCGCCGGTATCCGCATTGCAACGGTTACCACTATTGGATTGGTAACGGTCACCGCTCTCATCGGCAAGGGAGGTCTGGGCCACTTCATATTGGTGGGGAACCGACTTCAGTTCTGGACGGCAATGATCCTCGGGGCAGTGTTTTCCATTCTCCTTGCGGTCGCCGCCGACGCCGCCTTCCTGGGCCTCCAGAGGGTACTGGCTCCGTGGTATCGAGCCCGGGAAAGGACCGCGTAGATGGATGTGCTGTCATCGGCAATTGACTGGTTTTTGGATCCCCTTAACTGGTCGGGAGATTTCGGAATTCCCAAGCGCCTGTTGGAACACGTCGGGATTTCACTTCTTGCCAGCGCGATCGCCTTCTCGGTCGCCTTTCCCACCGGTCTCTACATAGGACACAGCCGGCGGTTTGAGTTTCTGGCCGTCTCGGTGGCCAACATGGGGCGCGCTCTGCCGTCGTTCGGCGTCCTTGCCCTGGTTTTCCCGTTCACTTTTCAGCTCGGATCCGGCCTCGGCGGCTTCGCCTTTCTTCCGACTTTGATCAGCCTCATCCTTCTCGGTATCCCTCCGATCCTGACGAACACCTATGTCGGCATCAAGGGCGTCGATCCCGACTCGGTCGAGGCAGCTCGGGGGATGGGATTGCGAGAGATTGAGATCCTGCGTTCGCTGGAGGCCCCTGTCTCCGCCCCGCTCATTGTGGCGGGGCTCAGGAACTCGGCCGT
>JALZEK010000040.1 GCA_030862065.1 Actinomycetota bacterium
GACAAGAGCAAGTAGCAATAGGCCCTGAGCTCCGCGGCTCAGGGCATCAGTTGGGCGCATGACGTCCCTAGAATTCGCCGTGACGGCTTCACGCCCTGCTCCCCATCGGTGTTGTTCTTCGCCCCCCGAGGCCGCAACGCGTCGATGCGAGAACGACGTGGGGCGGCTGGGATCACGTCTTGCTCAGGAAGCCTTCGGCTCCTTGAGGCTTGGCCCGGCCTTATCTGCTGAAGACTTATCCGGGCCATATCGAAGGTGAAGCTGTCCGGCCTAAAGATCGTGCAATTGGGGATTCAGCCGAGTCTTGAAGTAGCGGACTTTCCGCTTATCGAGGCCGTCCACTTTGAAAACGCCGATGCCCGTTTTTGAATCGTTGTCGTTCGCGTACAGTCGGCCGTTGTACCAGTACGTAGACCAAGTATCGGGAACCGGCTCAAGGTCCATGAAGTGTGCAAGTTCCTTCGGGTTGCCGGGCTTCGAGAAATCAACGATCGATGTTCCTCCTCCTCGGAAAGAAGACGCCACCACGTAACGCTTTGGATCGCGCATGGGAAGCACGTTGTAGTTGTGCGCGGTGCACCGGAAGTAGGAAGCCTCATCAGGTGAGTCCGGAGCAGGAGCCGGCCGTGGAAGAGCCCAGTGACTCTTCAGTTTCGGATCCCTAGGATCGCCGACGTCATAGAACCAGAGCGCACCCGTGGTCGAGCTCTCGTGGCCGGGACAGGCACCCCAGGTCGAACCGGCCTGCTCATCACCGAAGACCGCGTAACGCCCGTCCCACGTAAACCCTCCCGAATGCCAGATATTTATCTCCGGCTGGTATATGCGCGAGAGGATTTTCGGCTTGACCGGGTTGGACACGTCCCAAATCTGGCCCTCCGAGATGCATGCAACGGCGGCCAGAGACTTCTTCGGCAGAAACGCGAAATCGTGACATCCGATCGTGGTCGTGACCGATGGCGTTGCGACGACGCGAGCCTTCTTCGGACTGTCGAGGGGAACCTTGATAACCGAAACCTTGCGGTGACTGACGGCATTGCAGGTCGGGCCCTGTCCGCTCAGGGGATAGGAACCGACGTAGATGTAGATCGTCTTTTTACCTCCGGGAAGTATCACGTGCGTATGCGAGCCACAGTCGGTCTCGACAAATCGCACCTGACGTGGGTGACGGGGGTTGGAGATATCGACAATCCTGACGCCCTCCTTCTCCCGTGACTTGTCGGTGTTGTTGCATACCGCATTGTTCGCCGAGTTGGACCCCGTGGAATCGATCGACGCGAACATGAGATCGCCCCAGATCGACACGTCGTTCTGGGAAGCGGGACAGGGATAAAACGACAGCTGCTTCAGATAGGGCGCTCGGTCGAGCATGCGGTAAAGCCCGATGCCCTCGAATGCGCCGGCCACGAGCAGATCACCCTGGAAGGCGAGGTCCGAGCCCGCCGCCCGCTCATTCTTTCCGATCTCGATTGGGACCTGGGCGAGGCGGTCGATGTTCTTGGAGGCGTCTGTGCCAGGCCCGGCCCCCACGAAATCTCCCGTCGCGACGAGCAGGAAAGATCCGATCACAAGAATCAATAATCGGCGGGGCATCCGTCCACCTCCGAATGCAACTCGTGTGGACTGTTGACTTACCCGAAAGGGGGCGGCTCAAATCTCGGCCGCAGCACTGGGATTACGACCTCTATCGCGCCCCATTTCGTCTCTAAGCCCCTTGAGGCATAAATGCCCCCCCGTTCTGTGGAAATTTGCACAGAAGAGACCCCCTCCTCACCTTCAGGATTGGTGTCAAGGATGGGCGGGCCACTGTGGCCTGGCCCCTCCGCACCCTCCGGCGAGGGTTGGGAGGCAAAAGATGGCGGATTACGAGGCTTACTGGGATCAAGACCTGGCGCCCTCTCGCCGGTCGATCCGGGTGGTCGCCGTAGACGACCATCCCACGTTTGTGCAGGGCCTCAAGGCCCTTCTGCAAAACCTCACTCACGACATAGAGATCGTGGGGGTGGCCAGGACCCCCGACGAAGGGCTCGAGCAGGTCGAGCGGCACCTCCCGGACATCGTCCTATTGGACGTGCGGATGCCGCGATCGGAGGGCTGCGAACTCGCGGGAAAGATCTGTCAGCTCTTCCCCGACGTCAAGGTCGTGATGCTCACGGTGTCGGAGGACCCAAGCGATGTCCATAGCAGCCTCGAGGCGGGCGTTCGTGGGTATCTGTCCAAGTTGGCGGAACCCGAAGAGTTGATTGCGGCGTTACGCAGCGTTAATGCGGGAGAGATAGTCCTCGCGCCTTTTGCAGCAACCGTTTCGTTCGGGCAACCGCGTCAGGTGATGCATCTAGCCGACGCCGAGATCCACTTACTGAGACTGGCAAGCGAGGGACTTGATCGGGCCCAAATCGCCCAGGAGTTGGTCATTAGTGAGTCGACTCTCAAACGGATGTTCGGCGAGGTGCAAAGAAAACTGGGGGCAAACAGCCGAATCCAGGCTGTCGCCCTGGCTGCAAAGAAAGGGCTCATCTAATGGAACCCAGAAAACGAGCGACCCGTTCGGTTCACGGTCTGGGTCCAACCGGGCCATCCTTGGCGCCCGGTGGACCAACTTGGCACGGCGCTATTGAGCGCGGTCGCATTTCCTTATGGACTGACAAAGCGGACAGGCATCGAGCGGACGATTTTGGGAGGGATATCCCTCCCATCTATCCCGAAAGGGGGAAATCCTGATGAGCGGCAGCAATGGCGTAGTACGAGTATTGAACGATCGTCGCCGCGACACCGCGCTTCGGGTCTTGCTGGTCGACGATGACGAGGACTACCGCACGCTTGTGCGTTACCTCGTTGAGCAACAGGACCGGTTTGAGGTTGTGGGTGAAGCGGGCGACGGGGCCACGGGCATCAGCTTGGCTCAGCAGCTCCAGCCGGATGTCGTCCTTCTCGATCTAAGCATGCCGTTGATGGACGGCTTACAGTCCATTCAGGGCATTCGCTCCGCGTCACCTGGATCCAGGATCCTGGTGTGCAGCAACTTCGATCGCAGTTTCGGACAGAACGCTCTCGATCTGGGCGCCGACGACCACGTCTCCAAGGGAGCGGGCTGGAAGGAGATTTATGCCCGAATAACGAGTCTTTTGAGCAATTCACCAAGAGCGGAGAGCAACGATGGCAAAGAGTGGGTCTCTCCGTACATCCTGTCGCAATTTCGCACGGCTGGGACCTCCTAACTCTGCGGCGAGCGGACTAGTCGCCCCCCGACGACGCCGAGGCGCGTCCGGAGGTGCTGGAGAAAAGGCGCCCCGGGGGGGGCGCCTTTTCCGCGCCGTTGGGCCCCGAAAAATGCGTGCGCGATCTGTGGATATCCGCGCAGAAGAAAGTTCACTCCCCGCTCAGAGTTAAACCGTCAGGTTTCAGCCAACCGGCCTTGAGACGGGCATCGAGTGAGGCAGGCTAATGAGCAACAGAGGCGGCGCAGGTCAGCAGATGAACGGGCAGAAGACACCTGGACCTCCCATCCGCGTCCTTCTTGCCGACGCCGACCGTCACTATCGGACACTCATTCGCCATCTCATTCACAGGGACCAACGCCTCGAGATAGTGGGTGAGGCAGAAGATGGTGTGGAGGCAATCAAGCTCTCCCTCCAGGTCAAGCCGGACGTCATCGTTCTCGATCTCTGCATGCCCCACATGGACGGCTTGCAGGCGGTCGAGGGCATCCAATCCGTCTCGCCCGCCTCCCGAATCCTGGCGTGCAGCAACTTGGACGAGAATTTTGGAAAGCAGGCGGTGGATCTGGGAGCCGACGACCACACCTCAAAGGCGGCGGGGTGGACCGAGATCCGGTCTCGTGTAATTCGTCTTGCGAGCGAAGCTTCGGGACGGAAAAGGCCGACGGGCAACGACTGGGTGTCGCCATATCTCCTGGCGCACCTGATGGGGAGCCCCTAAAAGCGCCTTCGGGGCGAACGGCTCGGCCCGCGCACGGCGATGGAGTTGGCCTCGTTTGCATTGGCGGACAATCCCGTCAAGATGAGTCCCTGCAGACCACCGCGTCGCCACGGAGCGCCGGTTGCTGTGCCATCCGACAAAGGAGAACGAAGTCCGTGAATGACTCGCACTCGGCCCGATTTGGATCGAGAGCGGCAATTACCGGAATCGTGCTGGTCGGTTTCGTGGCGATCTCGGCGATCCAAAACGCGGGCGTTGCCGGAACGGGCGGTTCTCCTCCCGGACAGGTGCTCGTGGTTACGGCCAATCTCAAAGAGGCCTATACCGACGGTGATGTATCAGATTCCTCCGATATGGAGATCTTCGTCAACCGGTTGATCAACCAGGTGCCTTATTCACCCGATATCGCACTCCTGCAGGAGGTCAATAGGGTGAGCGCGGGCAACGTGGCAACCCTCCTCGGGTTCGCCACGGGAGACTCATATTTCGTCGTCATTGGACCCGGCGCGAAGTGGGCCGGTCGAACCCAGACCGGCGTTACGAAGATTGACACGGCGATCCTGATCAACGCCGACACGATGCTCACTCTGGACCCCGGCGATTTCGTGGCGAGTCGCTACAGCGCAAGGAAGGCGGCCCCCGGCCGGCGACCGGTTATCAAGAATCACGCCTACATGCAGGCGCAAGAGATAGAAGGCGGCTTGACCTTGAGACTGTCGAGCATCCATTTTGTCCCGCGCGGTTTCCTTGCATCGGACGAGGTCGACCTCGCTCTCCGAGAGCGGTGGGTGCGCGAAATCGTGACCGAGCTCAATCAGGTTTATCCGGAGAGTCCGGCAGACGAAACCACGACGATCGGCGGGGACTTCAACTCCAAACTCTGTCTCGAGAAAGACGAGGACGGGACGGGCTGCCAGGTGTTCAAACCCTTCTGGGATCTTCTCGTCAATGGTTACGGTTTCACCGATGCGATGCGCGCGACCTCCAATCTTGGTGGAATCGACTACATATTCACGAGTCATCGGATCGCCGACGCGGGACTGGACAAGAGATATCTGATCAAGAAACGAAGGGGAACGCTTGATCCGGCAGACTTCTACTCGGACCATGCGTTCAGGTGGGCAGTCGTAACAGGCGCGTCCTGATCTCCGGCCCCCACCGGCCCCCGAGGATGGAACGGGCGCGCGGCCCCCTCATCCTCACCTGCATAGCACTGGTTCCGATCGTGTTGTGGCTGACGGCCCAACCTCTTGATATTCGATTCAGCGACGCAGCGACATCTCTGACGAGCGGTGCCATCCTCATCGGGCTGGCCGGCTCCGCCCTCTACGCCGCCAACCTGGTTTTGGGGGCCCGGGTTCGGTTGGTGACGGCGTTCTTCGGAGGCTTTGAGCGAATGTATGCCGTACACCGAGGCTCCGGGAAGATCGTCATCTGGTTGCTGGTGGCACATGCCAGCGGGATGTTCGCCGGGCGGGCGCTCAACTCATGGGAGTCGGCCTTCCGCCTTTTCTTACCCGTCGACGATTGGGTCACCTTCTATGGAGTAATCGCCCTGATCCTTATCTCGATCACGATGTTCCTGACTCTTTACGTCCGACTCGGCCACGAAACCTTTGTCTACGTGCATCGCGTGTTTGGAGCGGTGCTCGCGCTGGTCGCGCTTCATGTCTTTCTCGCACCCGGCATCAAAGACGGCGCCGATCCTCATACGTACTTTCTCGGAGCTCTGTTCGTCGCGGGCGCCTGTGGGTACGTCTACCGCTCTCTTTTCGGGAATGTTCTCGTCTTGAGAAAGGACTATCGGGTTACCGGCGCTCGTCCGCTAGATCCCTACGTGATCGAAATCACGATGTCTCCGACGAACGGCCCGCTCTCCTTCCGCCCTGGACAATTCATCTTCGTCACCTTCTATTCGGATGAGTTCAACGCGCAGTTTCATCCCTTCTCGGTAACTCCCGAGGGCGGATCGGCCATCATTGCCGTGCGCCCGGGAGACGTCCGAGAACAGTTCCACCCGTTCTCGATCACCTCGTCTCCGCGCGAGCGTGACCTAAAGGTGTCGGTCAAGGCCGTGGGCGACTACACGACCGCGATGCAGACGCTGCAGGCGGGTGCGACCGCCAGGGTCGAAGGCCCCTACGGAAACTTTTCCTACCTCGCGGCCCGAAGAAAGAAACAGGTTTGGGTGGCCGGAGGGATCGGGATCACTCCCTTTCTCAGCATGGCCCGGAGCTTGAGCGACGACAAATACGAGATCGATCTTTTCCACGGAGCGAAGACGAGAGCCATGGCTTACTTCTCTCAGGAGCTGGCCAAAATCGAGCAGTCGCGCCGAACGTTCCGCCTCTTCCTGGTGCCGGAGGACGAGGTGGGATTCATCACCGCAGAAAGGATTGAACAGCGCAGCGGAGACCTCACCGAGCGATCGTTCTTGCTCTGCGGCCCCCCGGCGATGGTGGAGTCGCTCACCGAACAGCTCGTGCGCAGAGGAGTGTCCCGAAAAGAGATCTACTTCGAGCGTTTCGGTTTCGGCCCCCGCGGTTAAGGACTATGGGCCTGCGGGCAGGCATCGTCTCCGTCGCGGCCTTCAGCCTTTCAGGTAAGGGACGACCAACGGGCAGCGACTCAGATGTTGGTGCCTTCTTCTTGCGGGTCAGGCCCACTGGAAACAGTTCGGCCACGCGCCCGGACCCTGACCCGCGAGCACCTTTTCGGCGATCGCGATCTGTTGCTCTCGAGTCGCCTGCCACGCGTAGCGGGCGTACCGGCCGCCCCCGTACGCAAGCCATGTGTCGGGGTGAAATTGGAGACCACCGTCGTAGGTCGAATCGATGTGCCAGCGTCCGCCCGACTCGCACTGGGCGATGGCATCCCAGTCGGCTCTGTATCCGCCCGCAGGGGGGCTGGGATTGGGGGTGGTCGAGGTCGGGGGCGGAGTGGAGGCGGCCTCCTCGGCGGCCTCGGCTGCAGCCTCCGCCGCGGCCGCTGCTGCCGCGGCCTCGGCCGCCTCTCGAGCCTCCGCGGCCGCGATGGCGTCTTCGATCTCCTCGATCTCACTCTGTTGAGCCCCGATATCGGACTCCACCTCGGCACGAAGCCCGGCCAGTTCGTCGTAGGCCTCGGCGGCCTCGGCCCGGGCCGCGTCCCACTCATCGAGCTTGTCCTCGTACTCGCTGCGCTTGGCAGCGAGGCCTTCGAACACTTCCGAGCGCGCCTCCTCCGACGACTCCAGATAAGCCAGTTGCGCGTCCATCTCGGCAAGGGTTCGAGAGGAGAGCAGGGCCTCGACCCCCCCCGCTGTTCCGCCCTTGTAAATCTCTTGGGCAAGCTCCAGGGCCTCGGCCCGTTGTTCGATCATCTCTCGCGCCAGACGTCTGACCGTGAGTTCGGTCCTTGCAGTCTCTTCGTTCAGCGATTCGAGTCTGTCGTGGACCTCCCCGAATCGAGCGGTCAGTGCTTCGAGATCACTTTTGAGAGATGTGAGCCGTGACTCCGCGGCATCGAGTTCGGATTCGGTCGGCGGCGCGGCAGAGGCGCCGAGCGATGAGGTCGCCGACATCGCCAGCAACCCAATAAGGGCGGCGACCGCGGCGCGCAAAGGCCGGACTCTGTTCAGACGGGGCATCGGGACACCCTAGTGGCGGCCTGGAGATTGATCAATTCGCGCCGACTCGTCACAAAACCGCAGGTCAGACGGCCTCCGGCCGGCCCCCCAAGCCCGACCGGGCTCATTTGGGGGCCGGGCCGCTCCGACACAAACGGCCGGAAAGTGGGAAAATCGCTGTCCTCATGCGTATCCGATCGATCGTCTTGCTCCTTGGGGCATTCGCCCTCTGGGTTCTTACGCCCGCCGTCTCCTCGGCCGAGGATGCACCCGTGTCGGCGGTCGACGATGCTTTCGACCCCCCCGAGGTCCAAATCTCAAAAGGCGACTCCGTGACCTGGACCAACGACGGGGATGCCGACCATACGGCCACCGCCTCCGACGGCTCGTTCGAGTCGGGAAACCTCGACCCGGGCGAATCGTTCACCCAAACCTTCGACGAGGCCGGAGAGTTTCCCTACTACTGCGAGTACCACGGAACCGCCGAGGGGGAGGGAATGGCCGGGACGGTCGTCGTGGCCGAGGGTCAGGACGGAACGCCAACCACCGACGAGACGGATGCCCCCGACGACGATGTCGGTGGGACCGGTCGGGGCGACGACCTCCCCGAAACCGGGTCCGAGATCGCGGGCTTCCTATACATCGGCCTGGCGCTCATCGGAGCGGGATTAGCTTGCCTCAAGGCTGAGAGCACCGGCTAGCTCCTTCAGTCAAGAATCGAGGCGTCCTCGACCCAGTCCCGGGTGATGTAGAGCCAAAAGGCGAGGCCCGCGTACCGCCCGTATCTCTTGAACCTGCGCACGATTGTGGTGTCTCTTGCACTTTTCATCCCGGCGACGCGAGCGAACTTGGGGCGCGTCCACGAGTCGAGGATCAATCGTGAGTGCCGGCCGAGCAACATCATGATGTGGGCGGCCGCGTAGGGCCCGATTCCGGGCAGGGACTGCAATCGCTCGTCGACTTCCTCGTCCGAAAGCTCGTCGGGGCCGGCGCGCGCCAGTTCCTCGAGATCGACGTCCCTGTTCGCGACATTCCGCGCCAACGCCAGAAGGTGAGGGCTTCTGTACCCTGCTCGGACCACGTCCCTGTAAAACCTTTCGTTCACGCCGGCCATTGCCGCGGCCGTTGGAAAGGCGCGGCCCGCCACGGCCTCGGCAGGGGCATCCGGTGCCGGCTCCCCGAGCTGCTCCACGAGCGCTCCGACCATCTTTTCGGTGAGCGACCACGAGCAATTGGTCGTGCAGATCGTCTTGACGACATCCTCGAAGACGGTGGGACTGCGCATCATCCGACCCGCTCCGGAGACGACCCACGACAGTCCCGGGTCCTCGGCAGCGGCGGCATAAAACTCCGACAGGTCCTCGCCGAGGTTGAACAGCCGGCGCACGAGCAACTTGATCTCCTCTTCGGCCCTGCTTCCAACCGGGCGACCCCTGACCTGAACTCGAACTGTGCTGTCGTTCGACGGAGTGATTCCAACGGTCCGGGGGCGGCCCGATTTGAGCGGGAGGGTCACCTCCAGAGAAGGCGGCGTCGGCTGGATGCTCATCGGAGGAAGCGAGGCCAGGCCGTGCGACAAAAGGCTGCGGACCACGTCCACGGGCTCTCCCGAGGGGCCCTTCAGGGCCATGCTCCACGAGGTCGTTTGCTTCGTAACCATCTAATAGGTTTTACTAGTTACGAGGCCTATTTGGCAAGCGGGAGGTCGGACATGCCCACGAGAATCGGAAACATCGCCATCGATTGCGCAGAGGTAGGCCCCATGGCCGAGTTTTGGAGCCGCGTCCTCGACTACGAAAAGAAGTATCTCGAGGACACCTACGCGCTGTTGAAGGATCCCGAACGCAAAGGGATCGGGGTTTTCATCCAAAAGGTCCCCGAGCCCAAGTCGGGGAAGAACCGCCTCCATATCGATCTCCTGGCGCGAGACGAGGAGGCAGAGGCGCGCCGGGTAGAGGAACTCGGGGGGACCCGGCTTAGGAAGGTCGAGCCGGGAGACGTTGCCGAACACGACGAAGATTGCTGGATCGTGCTCGCCGATCCCGAGGGCAATGAGTTCTGCATCGTCCGTAGCGGGTCGTCTTAGTTGTCGGTCAGCCCTCGTAGTGATTGATCAACTCAAGCGCTCTAACCGTCAGGCCGAGGTCGTCGCGCCACCCCTCGGACGGAGCTAGTGAACGGAGCGCGGTGACAAAGACCTCGACGGACGGGTGCTCGGGAACGATGCCGGCGGCCCCCCAAAAGGTGAGGGCGGTGGCCCATTCCCACGGCCCCCACCACTCCTCCTGCCACTCGCGCGACCATCGCAGGGCCCACTCCGCCATCTCGGTCTTGGGGCCCGCCGCAAGCCAATACACGCCGGCCGCGGCAAACGTGGGATAGGCGCCGCCCGTAAACCGGCCCTCGAGGTCCGCCTCCCCGCGTAGCAGGTCGACGGCGCGCGCTCCCGGATCACGCCCCACTGCCAGCAAGCCGCAGCTCGCCGCGGCCGTGGCCCAGACCCGGCCCCCGGAGTAGGAGTCGAGTTCACCGGGGACGTCGTCGGGAGCGTCCAGCCACGCTTCGGCGGGAGTGCGGCTCGCTTGAAGCCACTTCGCCGCCGCTGCCGCGGGCTCGGATTCGATCAGACCGAGGATCGCCAGATGGCACAGGGCCTCTCCGGTTGCTCCCGGCGACACGCGGCCCGAGGGTCCTATGAAACCTCCGCTCTCGTCCTGGCTCGGGATCGCCGGAATTTCCGCCGGCTGCTCCCCCGAGAGCCGCAGCGCCCGCCACGACTGCCACTCGTCGCCTTCTGCCAAAACCGTCTCGAGCGCGAGTGCAGGATCAAGTCCCATTACCCGAAACTAGTGGACGCTTCCCTAAGCCATCGCCGGTCGCGGATGACAGAGAAGCCCGGGCAGTCACTCATAGGTCCACCACCGCAACTTCTTGGGCCTGACGACTATGACTTCACCGCGTGGAGGGTCCTCCGCGTACTGGGTGTAGCGGTCTTGGAGCTCACGAGATGCGAAACCGGGGGGCTCGATGCTCGCCTCGCCCTCGAGCATCACCCAACCCAGTCTCGACCAGTTCTCGTCCCAGCGATCGAACAGGAGCGTGACGGTCGGGTCCCGCTCGATGTTCTTCAGGCGCGCCGGCCGGCGGGTCGACTTGGGCTTGTCGTCGATCGCGGTGACGATCTCTTCTCCGACCACCGCAAAGCACACCGGAACGAGATGAGGGCGGTGAGACTTGGAGAGCGTGGCGAGGACCGCGCGACGAGCCTCGGAGACGAGCCTCCCGGCCTCCGCCGGTAATCGCTCGAGACTCGAGCACGCTCCCGCGGTCATTGCCGACCTCGGCACGCGATCAGGCGTGCCAGGCGGACCTCTCCTTCTTAGGGCTCTCCAGCATTGGATCCTCCGGGCTTCGATCGACCGGTCGCTGGGGAACAATCGTCATCCCCGGAAGGTGGTGGCGTTCGCCCGACCACGGGCCCGGCGGCGCGACGACCAAGTCCGCGAGCGCGTACGCGACCGACTCGTAGTTGACGCGCCATCCCCTGAAGTGCGACCAAGCCTCCTCGGGGCTTCTCTCCATCGGGAAATCGATCTGCTCGAGACGATGAACGCCCCCGTGGAATTCCTCGTAGGACAGTTGCACGGGATCTGTTGGAAGGGGATCGGGATCGTAGGGGATCCGCAGGAAGTCGGCGATGGTCCGCAGACAGGTGAACCCCATGCGCATACAGAGCCGGGCCTCGGTCGGTGCCGCCTGCGGACTGAGAGCGAGATAGAGAGCGGCCGAGTCCAGTACCGAAAGAAGCGCTATCACCCAGTTGCGAAGGGGATGAGGCGACCTCAGCCAGATCAAAACCGGATAGTTCGTGTGGCTTTCGGCGACGTCCGCCGCCCAGTGCTCCCACTCGTTGTAAAAGGAGGCCAGGTTCCCCATCAGATTCACGGTGTGATGCCTCGCCAGGATCTCCGGCCCCCACGCCGGCGCCCCCGCCCTGCTCTGGAGCGTTGTCACCGCGATCTCGCGCCGGTTGAACGCGGCATAGATCGTCGGCAGGTACGCGATCAAAAGCGCAACCACTGCGAGGCCGGTCCCGGCGGCGAGGAAATGGATAACGCTTGGCCCGAATGCGTTCGTGGCCGCAAACCCGAGCGTGAAGGTCGACGAACCGCTCTCCAAAAGGGCCCGTCCGAAAGAATCCAGAAACGGCCACAGGATCAACGCGAAGCCCAGTAAGAACAGCGAGATCCAGGTGAACAGGATCGTCATAAGAAAAACCGGGGCCAGGAGTGCCAGGACCCTGTCCTTGGTCTCATAGCTTGTGGACCGGTTGACGACCATCAGAAAAGCCTTACGGACCATCGTCGCGACGACCTGGGATAACTTCGAGGAGAGGCCGCGCGGCACGATCAGAGACCTGAGGACGCTGCTTCCATTCCAAACCACGAGTGCGATCCCGAGGATGAAACCCGTCCACTCGATCGCCTGGGTCACCACAGACTCCGCTTCGGGAACTGACCCGGCTTCCTGCCGGCTCCGGGGGGCCCCGCATAAGCCTGGGCGATGGCCATCCACTCGCTCGCGGCGGCCCCCTCAACAACCAGATCCGTGTCGTCGGGATGACGTCGCCGGGTCACCACGAGACAAAAATCGTAAGCGTCTCCCCGGACGCGTTGCGTCGCGTCGGCCGGGCCCCAGGACCACACCTCCCCCCTCGGGCCGCGCAGCTCAACTCGGATCTCGTCCGACGGCGCCTCCATCCCGTTCGCGGAATAACTCCAGTTGCGCGCGAGTACACCAAGGTGAGCGACGTGTTTGAGATTGGTCGTCGCATCCCTGGTGATCCCCAGAGCATCAAAGACATCCTGACCGTGAGCCCACGTCTCCATGATGCGAGCCGAGATGAACGACGCCGGTTTCATGGGGGGGCCGTACCAGTTGATGCGCATGTCGGGATCGAGATTCTCAAACGCGGACAACATTTCAGTTCGGGCCGTGCGCCACCATGCCAAAACGTCCTTTGGTTCCATCGCTCTGCCCTTGTCGATCGAACGACTCTCGAAGAGGCCGATGTCTCGGGCGATCTCGGCAAGAGTTCGTGAGAAAGCCTCCACGTCGGAAACAGCGAGGGTCGCCTGCTCGTCGAAGAACGCCAAGTGGCTTATCTGGTCGCGGATCGTCCAGCCCTCCGCCGGCGTGGGGGTATCCCACTCCCCCCCGCCAAGAGAGGCCACGGCTCGATCGAGGCTCCGATGCTCTGCTTCGAGGTCTGACCTGATGGCGGAAAGATCGGGCATGCCAAAAGCGTAGTCCCACCGAGATTGGGTCACGTCGGCATGTCAGGGCTATGTTTTGAACATGCCGAAGATCACCCTCGTGCAAGGAGACATAACGAGCCAATCGGTCGACGCCATCGTGAATGCGGCCAACAAGTCGCTTATGGGCGGGGGCGGAGTGGACGGAGCCATTCATCGCGCCGGCGGCCCGGAAATCCTCGAAGAGTGCAAACGCATAAGAAAGGACCGCTACCCCAACGGTCTTCCCACGGGGGAGGCGGTCGCGACAACGGCCGGCCGGCTACCCGCCAAATGGGTGATACACACCGTCGGCCCGGTCTTCGCGAAATCCGAGGACAGGTCGCACCTCTTGGCAAGCTGTCACGCCCGATCGCTCGAGCTCGCAGACGAATTGGGGGCAAAGACGGTTGCCTTTCCTGCCATTTCGACGGGCGTCTACGGCTATCCGTTGGAACTGGCTGCACCTATCGCGTTAAAGACCGTCGCTCAATGTGAGACCCGCGTAACTGAAGTGACTTTTGTTCTCTTTGATGATGCGGCTCTCGAAGCGTTCAATACAGCGCGAGAGGAATATGCGTAAAATCTCCGCCGATGGGGGATACTGACGACCTCACCGTAGCGGTCACCGGACCCACCGGAGACATCGGTCGTGCACTTCTCCGTCGGCTCGATGCCGATTCCGATGTAGACAGAGTTATCGGAATGGCGCGCCGCCCCTTCGACCCGTCTGAAGCCGGTCTTGAAAAAGTTGAGTATCGACAGGGCGACATCTGCGACAAGAGCTCGGTCGACTCGCTGGTGGAGGACGCAGACGTCGTGGTGCACCTCGCCTTTTTGATCTTCGGCTCGGTCGACGAAACGAGAGTGGTCAATCTCGAGGGGTGCCGAAACGTATTCGAGGCCAGTTTCGACGCCGCCGTCGAGCGACTCGTGTACACCTCCTCAGTGGCGGCGTACGGGTTTCACGACGACAACCCCGAACTTCTAACGGAAGACGTACACCCTAGAGGGACCGAGGAGCATTACTACTCCGCGCAAAAGGCAGAGCTCGAAGGACGGCTGAAGGAGATGTCGACAGGGTCGGACACCGACGTATTCGTCTTCAGACCCTGCATCGTCGCGGGCCCCTCTGCCCTGAGCCTCATCGAAAAGATCCCCTACGTTCAGATCGGGGAAAGGCTTCCGAAGACCGCCAAGCGGGTCGTGCAAAGGCTCCCGCTTCTCCGACCGGTCATCCCCGATCCGGGAGTCCCCTTCCAATTAGTGCACGAGTACGACGTCGCCGAGGCACTCACTCTGGCGATCCTCGGCAAGGGGGAGCCGGGCGTTTACAACCTCGCGGCGGACGGTGAGATCACGCTCAGCGACATGGCCCACGCCCTGGGCTGGTACGCCCTTCCGATTCCAGAGGTGGCCGTGGACGCCACACTCAAGGTCATCTCCGCCCTGCCCTTGTTACCGGCGCAAGCGGGTTGGATCAACGCCGTGCGCGTTCCTGTCCTGATGGATTGCACGAAGGCCAGAGAGAAGTTGGGCTGGGAGCCGGAGTTCGATGCTCTGGATACGCTCGCCGAGACGATCCGATCGGCGCGCGATGAGGGTCTTCTTGCCCGGCGGACATCGGACCAGACCAACGAAGCGCCGGCTTAAGAAAGTTCCGAAAACGCCTCTTCGAGGGTGGCCTGCTGTTCTTGCTCGTGAAGTTTCGGGCTCCCGGTAGCCGGGCTCGCGCTTTCTGGTCGGGCAACATGGGAGAGCTTCATGCCATCTCTTAAGAGTCGCTCGAGCCGGGACTGCATGAACGCCCAAGCCCCCATGTTTTCCGGCTCCTCCTGAACCCACCAGAGCTCGGTGGCGTCGGGGTAACGTTCCAGCACCTCTGAAAGAAGGTCCTCTGGGAAGGGATAGAGCTGTTCCACCCGGACCACCGCGGCCGGGGCCTCCGTCTCTTGTCTGTGATCCCGCAACGAGTACGCGATCTTGCCGGTGCACAGAAGAATTCGCTCGACTCCATCGGGGTCATCCACCAGGGGATCGTCGAGCACCTCCTTGAAGGCGCCGCCGGCCAGCGCGGCGGTCGCGCTTTTGACGTCGGGGTGTCGCAGGAGCGATTTCGGCGTGAGTACCACGATGGGTTTCCGAATCGAGCGATGCAACTGTCGCCGCAAAAGGTGGAAGTACTGAGCCGGCGTGGACGGCTGGGTGACCTGGATGCTGTCCTCGGCCGACAACGTGAGAAAACGCTCCAGCCGCGCGCTCGAGTGCTCGGGTCCCTGGCCCTCGAAACCGTGAGGCAAAAGCAGAACGAGGCCGCTTAGCTGAGCCCATTTGTCCTCGCCGGCAACCAAGTACTGGTCGATGACGACCTGACCTCCGTTGACGAAGTCGCCAAACTGAGCCTCCCAACAAACAAGCGCGTCACCGTTTGCGATCGAGTAGCCGTACTCGAATCCGAGTGCGGCCAACTCCGAAAGCAACGAGTCATACGCCATGAACGGGGCCTGGCCTTGGGAGAGATTGGCCAGAGGGACGTACTCCTCTTCCGTCTCGTAGTCGACGAGGACCGAGTGACGCTGGCTGAAGGTTCCGCGTCGCGAGTCCTGCCCGGAGAGGCGGACGGCGAAGCCCTCCAGCAAAAGCGAGCCGAAGGCAAGGGCCTCGGCATGCGACCAGTCGATCGCGTTGTTCTCGAGCAACCCGCGCCGCTTGTCGATCATGCGCTTGAGCTTCGGATGCGGGCTGAAACCGTCGGGGAAGCTGGTGAGGAGCTCGTGGATCTGCTTGAGACGCTCCTGCTCCACCGAAGTATCGGGGGGCGGGACATCGGACAGTTTTTTCGGGTAGGGGACGACCTGGATGGTCGCTCGCTCGCTACCTCTCGTCTCGTCGAAGGCCTTCTGTAGTCGCTCCTGGAAATCATTGAGGATTTCCTCGGCCTCCTCGACGGTCAACTCGCCCCTGTTCACGAGGTCTTCGGTGTAGAGCTTGCGAACCGACCGCCGCTCCTCGATCCTCTGATACATCACCGGCTGGGTAAACGAGGGATCGTCGACCTCCTGGTGTCCGTGACGTCGATAGCACACGAGATCGATGACCACGTCCTTCTTGAACTCGCGTCTGTATTCGTAGGCGAGCCTGGCCACTCGCACACACGATTCCGGGTCGTCCCCGTTGACGTGGAGGATGGGCGCCTGAATCATCTTTGCGATGTCGGTGGCGTAGGTGCTGGAGCGCGCCTCCGCCGGTGAAGTCGTGAACCCGATGTTGTTGTTCACCACGATGTGAACCGTTCCACCCGTCCGGTAGCCGGCAAGTTGAGACATATTGAAGGTCTCCGCAACAACACCCTGGCCGGCAAAAGCGGCGTCCCCGTGAATCAGAACTGGAAGGACCCGATCCTCTCCGTCCTCGCCCATCAGATCCTGCTTGGCGCGCGCCATCCCCTCGACGACGGGATCGACCGATTCAAGATGAGATGCGTTCGAGGCAAGAACGACCGCCATCTCGTCGTCGAACCTCGATTTGTACCGGCCGGTCATCCCGAGGTGGTACTTGACGTCTCCGGATCCCTGAACGGTGTCGGGGTCGATGTCGCCGGCGAACTCCTTGAACATCTCCGGAAGCGGCTTTCCGACGATGTTGGCGAGCATGTTGAGCCTGCCCCTGTGGGCCATGCCGATGACCGTCTCGACCATTCCGTCGCCCGAGGCCTGCTCGAGTAGCGCGTCCATCATCGGAATAAGACTGTCGGCCCCCTCCAGCGAATAACGGCGGTGACCCACGAATTTCGTGTGCAGGAACCGCTCGAAGGACTCCGCCGCGTTCAGGCGGTCGAGGATGTGCTTTCTTTCATCGGTCGATAAATCCGCCGGGCCGGGCTCGATGCGCCCTTGAATCCAGCGTTTCTCGATCGGGTCCGATATGTGCATGTACTCGACCCCGACGGTTCGGCAATATGCGTCTCGGAGGGTGTCGAGTATCTGGCGAAGCGGCTGCTTGCGGGGGCCGGGAAGGCCATCGGTAACGAAATCGCGGTCGAGATCCCAGACCGTCAACCCGTAATGCGAAAGATCAAGTTCGGAGTGAGAAAGGATCTCCCACCCAATTGGGTTGAGCTCTGCGAGCAGGTGCCCCCTTACCCGGTACATGTTGATCAGTTGGATGACCCGCGACTGCTTCTGCAGATAGTCGTCGGTGTCGTCCGCGGGGGCCCGGTCCCTGCTCCAGCGCGCCGGCTCGTACGGGATCTTTAGCGACAAGAAGATCTCGTCGTAGAAGCGCTCGACGCCCAAAAGGAGATCGTGTACGTGAGAGAGGAACTCGCCCGACTCCGCGCCTTGAATGACCCTGTGGTCGTACGTGCTCGTGATCGTGATGAGTTTGCTTACGCCCAGCCGAGCCAGGGTCTTCGGATCGGCCGCCTCGTACTCGGTGGGATAAGCGATGGCGCCCGTCCCGACGATGAGTCCTTGGCCCTCCATGAGTCTGGGAACGGACTGGGACGTGCCCACCGTCCCCGGGTTCGTGAGCGTCACCGTCGTTCCCTCGAAGTCCTCGAGCTTTAACTCGTTGGAACGAACTCTGCGTATCAGGTCCTCATAGGCCCCGAAGAATCCGGCGAAATCGAGTTGGTCCGCGGCCTTGATGTTGGGAACCAGAAGAACGCGCGAACCGGATCGCTCTATGTCGACTGCCAACCCGAAGTTGACGTGCTTGTTGTGCACGATGTGGGGTTTTCCGTCGACTTCCTGGTAGCTCGAAGTCATGTCGGGATGTGCTTGGAGGGCCTTCAGAACCGCCCATCCGATGATGTGGGTGTAGGAGACCTTCCCTCCGCCCATGCTCGACAGATAGCGGTTGATCACCCGTCGGTTCTCCTCGAGCAACTTCGCAGGCATCGTTCTCACCGACGTGGCCGTCGGGACCCCGAGGGAGGCCTCCATGTTCTCGGCGATGCGGGCGGCAACCCCCCTTAACGGGACCGGTTCCTCTTTGACCTCGCGCGCTTCCTGCGAGGCTTCTTGATCGGCGGGTCGTCTTTCGGGTTCTTTTTGTTCCGTGCCCGAGAGATGAACCCGCTCCCCCTCTTTCGATTCGGCCTTCTCGGCCTTCTTGGCCTCGGCGGCGCTCTGGGGCTTCCCCTCTTTTGACTCCCGTTTTGACTCTGGTTTTGACTCCGGCTTGGCCTCTTCGGCCTCCTTTGGTTTCTCGGCCTTCGGTTTGCCCTCTTTGAGCGCGACGCTTTTCCGATCGGAGCCATCGTCGCCGGCGTCCCCCTTTGCTTTGGAATCGGCCTCGGGCTCGGCTTTGCGGGTGCGACGCTCGTGGCTCGGTTTGTAGTCCTCGAAGAACTCTCGCCACGACTCCGAGACTTCCCCCGGGCTCTCCTGATAGCGCCGGTACATCTCGTCCACCAACCAGATGTTCGGCCCGAATTCCTCGCGTGAGATGTCTTTTTCCACGTCGCCATCCATGTCGCAGAGATTTGACTCCTAATCTCAAGCGTAGTGGACCGTACCGTCGGTGGCGTATGGAGACCGTGGACGTTGGGTGGAGCAGTAGCTTGGCCGAATCGACCGATCCCCAGGCAGACGCGACCATGACCGATCTCCTCCTGACGCATCTAAGAAAAGACCCCTGGCCCTCCGACAGAGAGGGACTGGAACACCTTCAGGAAAGGCTTGCGGGCATCGAGGTCGACTCGTGGAGACCTTCTCAGCCGCTCCGCCTGTTCGGGGCTTGCTTCGTCACCTTTCAGAAGGACAGGTCCGGGCCGGGGGCCGTGGGCGAGCCGATGTGGGCGGCCGCCGTCTTAGGCACCGATCGCCGCATCGAGGCGACATCCATTCATCAAGATCTCGCCCGAGCGCCCTACGAGCCCGGCCTTCTCGCGATGCGAGAAGGCGTCGCGCTTCAGGCGGCGATCGACGGATTGCCGAAGCGACCCCCGGTGGTGATCGTCGACGCAACCGGCAGGGACCATCCGCGTCGGGCCGGCCTCGCGTTACATCTTGGAGCGGTCCTCGATATCCCCACGGTCGGTGTGACCCAGCGGACCCTGGTTGCCGGCGGACCATGGCCAGCCGACGAGAGATTCGCCTCTTCTCCCCTCACCCTCGACGAACGGATCGTCGGTTACTGGCTGAGAACGAGGGCCGGAACGAGGCCGGTGGCCGTGCATGCGGGCTGGCGGACCGATCCCGAGATCGCGACGGAGGTGGTGAGAGCTGCGGTGCACCGAGCGAGAACGCCCGAACCGTTGCGACGGGCGCGCCGAGCTGCGCGGCTCGCTCGTGCCGCCCGCAGCCACTCCCCTCTTGACTAGAAGGATTGTGTGGGTAGCGTGAGTTCGGTAACTCCAGAGTGGACCAGGAGGTGATGCGATGTTCGTGCAGATAATCCAGGGCCGGGCCAAAGACGCCGAGGCGATACGGAAGCAGGTGGACAAGTGGGTGCAGGACGTCCAGCCGGGGGCGATCGGATTCCTGGGATCCACCGGGGGCGTTACCGACGACGGTCAGTTGTTTTTCAGCGCCCGTTTCGAGTCTGAAGAGGCGGCCCAGAAAAACAGCGATCGCCCCGAGCAGGGCGCGTGGTGGGAAGAGACATCTCAATTCATCGAGAACCCCACCTTCGACGATTACCCAAACGCGGAGCTGTTCCGTCGCGGAGGCTCGAACGACGCGGGCTTCGTGCAAGCCATTCAGGCCCGCTGCAGCAACCTCGACAGATTCCGCGAAGTAATGGCCGAGTTCGAGCAAGGTCCGGACGACCGGCCCGACTTGATCGGTGGGATCCAGTGCTGGAAAGACGACGGGACCCTCACGCTCGTCAACTACTTCACATCGGAGGCAGAGGCCAGGAAAGGTGAATCTCAGCAGCGATCCGAGGAAAGGGAGAAAGGCTTCCAGGAGTTCACCTCGCTGATGGAAGACACGCGCTGGATTGATCTCAAGGATCCCTGGTACACCGGCGGTGAGTGATCTCGTCGCCCAATTCAAAAAGGCCGTCGAAGAGTTCGATCGGCGCGTCGAGCAGATAAGAGACGACCAGTGGGAGCTGCCCACCCCGTGTAGCGAGTGGAACGTCAGGGACCTCGTCGGACACCTCGTCTACGAAGACAAGTGGGCGGCCCCTTTGCTGGAGGGGCAGACGATCGAGCAGGTTGGAGACAGATTCGAGGGCGACCTGCTCGGCGACGATCCCCTGGT
>JALZEK010000062.1 GCA_030862065.1 Actinomycetota bacterium
CACCTCGTCCTCGTTGTGCAGCGTCGCCGTGGAGATGTTCACGCCGCCGACAAAAACGGTCTCCAGTTGGGCAAACGGAGTCACGACCCCCGTCCGTCCGACGGACGCGAAGATGTCCTGCAGCAATGTGGTGCGTTCCTCGGGCGGGAACTTGTAGGCGATCGCCCAGCGAGGCGCCTTGGACGTGTGGCCCAGTTCGTCCTGCTGGGCGATCGCGTCGACCTTCACGACCACGCCATCGATCTCGTAGGGAACGTCGTGCCGGTTCTCTTGCCACCGAGAGCAGAATTCGTAGACCTCGTCCAGAGTCTCCAGTCGATCGTTCTCTGGATTCGTACGCAGGCCCCACGAGCGGATCGTCTCCAACGCCTCCCAGTGCGATGAGAACCGCCGACCCTGGATCGACCCCACCCCGTGGCAGACGAGCGACAGGTTTCGTTTCGCCGTGATGCTGGGGTCCTTCTGCCTGAGAGATCCCGCCCCGGCGTTGCGGGGATTGGCAAAGGTCTTGAGCCCGGCCTCCCCGAGCCTCTCGTTCAACTTCTCGAAATCGTCGGTACGCATGTAGACCTCTCCGCGCACCTCCACGATCTTGGGTGGATCCTCGCGAAGGCGAAGTGGAACCGCTCTGATCGTCTTGAGGTTTCCGGTGATGTCCTCGCCCACATAGCCATCACCCCTCGTCGCGCCTCTCGCGAACGATCCGTTCTCATAGGTGAGGTTGACCGCCACCCCGTCCATCTTGAGTTCGACGACGTAGGCCTCCGGTGTGCCGATCAGCCGCTCCACTCTCTTGCCCCACGCGAGCAGCTCCTCTAAGGAGAAGCAGTTGTCGAGAGACATCATCGGCGCCCGGTGGGGGCTGGGAGCGAACTGGTCGGAGGGAGGCGCGCCCACGCGCTGGGTCGGCGAATCGGGCGTGATCAGACCCGGATGCTTCTCTTCGATGGCCATGAGCTCGCCGACGAGGGCGTCGTACTCCGCGTCGGCTATCTCCGGGTCGTCGAGTACGTGGTAGCGATAGGAGTGGTAATCGATCTGCTCTCGCAGATCGGCCGCACGCTTGGCGGCCCCCTTCCTGGATTCGGTCATCGCCCTATCTTCTCAGGGGACGAAGGGGACTCCTGAATCGGCGCACGTGCCCAACCCTGCCGCGCTCCTGCCGAGTGGTCGTGGGTGCGGAACTATTCCGGTGAAACGACCGGTCGGCGATGTAAGGGTTAGTTCAGACTCAGTTCCGGAACCAGGCCGGGGCGGGAAGGAGAAGTTCGACGTTTCGGTCGCCGCGCCTCCCGATCCTGGTGAGATCACCCTGGGGATCGTAGAAGCCGAGCTCCGTCGCGGCCGAGGCGAACCAATTCTCGTTGCTCGTCGCTTCCGCACCGCCGAGAGCCACCTCGTCTGTGGGATCGTCGGCCTTCCAGTCGATGGTCCGCGGGTCCGGTGCCACCAACGCGTTGAACACCACCGCAAAGATGGAAAGAGTTCCGTCGCGGTTGTCGGCGATCTCGATCGTTCGGCTCTGATGAGGCAGGTCTGCGATGGCGGACGTGTTGACCTCCCAGTAACCGTGATCCCACTCTCTGTTCTCCCGACCCCAGATCTTGTTCTGGTGGGTGTGACCGTTGGCATGCATGATCACATTCGGGAAACGAAGCAGCAGCCGCCTCAGGTCCCTGCCGTTCATTGCGTTCGGGGTTTCCTCGTTATCGGTCGATCCGATCGTGTGGTGGGTGAAGACCACGATCAGCTTGTTCCGACCGTTCTCGTTCTTCACGACGTCGCCGTCGATTTTGAAGTACTTGGTCGAGTGGGCCTTGAGTTCTCGGCGCAGCCACCTGAATTGAGGCCTGTCGACATTGCCTCCCTCGAACCCCTCGTGTGGGTTTGTATCGACGCCAATGAAGTGGAACCGTCCCTTGGTGAACGAGTAGCAGGCCCTCTCCAGAAGATCACCCTTGCGGGTCCGGCAGCGGTTGTGGTCGTAGCCATGCCCGTCCGGAAGCCCGGTCGTCTTGAAGTGTTGCTGAACCCAATCCTCGCGACTCAACAATCTCCTTTTGGGATCGGGCGGCACGGGCTGGGTGGTGCCGTCGGGGAGGTTCGAGTACCAGTCGGGATCGCCAAAGTTTCCGGCCGGGTCTTCACAGGCGTCCTGCTGCTGGTCAGGGGGAAGGTCCTGGACCTTGAGACTGCCCACGGCCCACTGCTCGGCGAATTGTCTCCAGCCTGCTTCGTTCGGGACCGTTCCCTGCACCTTGACGTCGTGATTTCCGGGAAGCGAATACCACGGGAGCCGGCCGTCGGGCCTCAGACCGGTTGCCCAGAAGGGTTCGTTTGCCAACTCGATAATTGATTCGCCCTTTACGGGGCTCGTCAGGGGATCCTCGGGAGCACCCTCGGGATCCCTCGCCTGGACGCCGTCGTAGCCTTCGTCGCCGGAATCGGGATTGATCAGTTGTTTACCGTCAAAGATGTCGATGATCCATCGCAGTTCGTTCAACTGGTTGTTGTCGGCGAGGTCGCCGAGTCCGATCGCAAAGTCAAAGTCGTCGTCCAGAACAGGGCTCCCCTTCTTGGCGATGGCATTGGCCGCCCGGATGTGTCCGTTCAACAGGTGCGGCACCATCGTCTCCTGAGGTCGAAAGGCGGACTCGAAGGGATGGTCTTCGCACTTGTCCGCCCATTCACCGCGCAGAGGCGACTCCTCGTCGGCCAGCTGGACGTCCGCGATGCTGAAGAACGACAAAAGCGGCCTTCGCCTCTGCTTCCGGCCGGGCTCGGCCTCGGCGAACCTGTCGCGGGTTCTGATTCGCTCCCCGGGACCGCACTTGAGCGCAAGACCATCCTCGAGAACCGAGACGTCGATCGTCCCGTCGAGGGTCGTAATGCCGCAATTTTGCGGGGGGCCGGCCACAACCTCCGTGCTGCCGCCGCCAAGCGCGAGATAGAAAAGCGCGCTGATGCTGATGGCGATGGCGAGGGCCCGTCTCATCAAATTGAGAATTCGCCGCAAAACGGTGAGTTCCCGCCTCCGCCGAGGATTCGGGCGGTCGCCACTGGTGCTGTCAGATCCGGCTCAGAGGAGCCGAAACGGGGGCAGGAAAAGTCTCGGAGATCACGCAGCCTCCGAGGAGCTCATCCGGGTCGGAGCAGGAATAGAAGGCGGCCGACTGACCGGGGGCCACCGCTTTGACCGGCTGCTCGTAGGCCACCACCACCCGATCCGGTGCAACGGCCTCGACCGCGCCCGGGTGAACCTCCCCATGGGCCCGGTGCTGAACCAGAACCGCGGTTCCCATCTCGGGCACGTCGCCCACGAAGCTGACCTCCTCCCCCGCGAGCCCCCCGACGTCGAGGTCGTCCTCCTGGCCGACGGTTAGCGAGTTCGACTCGGCGTCGATCGAGGTGACATAGACCGGCACCCCGAGCGAGACGCCCAGTCCCCTTCGCTGTCCGATCGTGTATCGACCGACGCCGCTGTGGCGACCGACGATCTCTCCCGAGTCGCTCAGGATCGGCCCGGGGGCCGAGGCCTCGGGAAGGTGATCGTCGATGTATGTGGGAAGGTCACCTCCTTTGACGAAACAAATCTCCTGCGAATCGGGCTTGGAGGCGGTCCTCAAACCGAGGTCGGCGGCGAGGCCGCGGGTCTCCTTCTTGTTGAGCTCCCCAACGGGGAACCGGCAGCGACGGAGGTCTTCTTCGTCGAGCATCCACAGGACGTAGGACTGATCTTTCTGGGGGTCGTTCCCGCGCAGCAACCTGTAGCGGTTTCCCCGGGCGCGGACGCGCGCGTAATGCCCCGTCGCCAGAACATCGGCGCCGAGAGCTTTGGCCTTGTCCATGAGCGTTCCGAACTTGATCCACTGATTGCAACGAACGCATGGATTCGGAGTGCGCCCATCCGCGTAGGCCGTGTGGAAGTCGCGGATGACGCTGTTTTCGAAACGTTCCGCGAAGTTCAGTACGTAGAAGGGAATGTCCAGTACATCGGCGACTCGTCGCGCGTCTTCGGCCGCTCCAAGGTTGCAACAACCCGAATTGCTGTTGGCCGCCTCGCCTCGCCACAGTTTGAGCATCACCCCGGTGACGTCAAAGCCCTCTTCTTTGAGAAGCGCGGCCGACACCGACGAATCGACACCGCCCGACATCGCGACGACGGCCTTTGGGCGGCGCTTCATGCCGCTCTCCTGGCCCGCTCGACGACGCCGGGAAGAACCTCCAGCACGTGGTCGACGTCTTCGTCGGTCGAACCTCGGCCCAGGCTGAGACGAAGGCTTCCCTTTGCCGTCTCGGGGGGGACGCCCAGTGCGAGAAGGACGTGAGAAGGATCAAGCGCGCCGGAGGTGCATGCCGATCCGGACGAGCACGCGATTCCGGCCTCGTCGAGCAACAGCAGGAGCGTTTCACCGTCCGTCCGTGGGATGCAGATATTGACGTTGCCGGCCACCCGGCGGTCGATATCCCCGTTGACGACCACGTCAGGGATCGAATTGCGAATCCCCTCCAAGAGCCTCGTGCGAAGTCCAAGAACCCGTTCCGACTTCTCATACGTTTCCTTGGCCGCGATCTCCGCCGCGAGACCAAAGCCGACGATGCCGGCGACGTTATGGGTCCCCGAGCGGAGGCCTCGCTCCTGTCCTCCCCCATGGAGGATGGCCTCGACCGGGACATGTGATCTGACGAAAAGAGCACCGACCCCCTTGGGGCCGCCCAATTTGTGTGCCGCAAAAGACGCCAGGTCGACGCCCCAAGCGTGAAGGCTCACCGGGATGTTTCCGAGGGCCTGGACGGCGTCGGTGTGCAGAAGAGTCCTTTCGTTACGGGCCTTGACCTTTTCCGCAATGGAAGAAAGGTTCTGAACCGTTCCGATCTCGTTGTTCACCGACATCACCGAGGCGACGATCGTGTCGGATCGGATCGCCGAGGCAAAGGCATCCGGATCGACGAGGCCGTCCGAACCGACTCCGACGGTATCTACCTCAAAACCCTGGCGGGCAAGCCAGTGCACCGAGTCGAGCACGGCGTGGTGCTCGAATGCGGTCGTGACGACCTGCCGGCCGTTGCCCTTGAGCTTGAAGGCGGCCCCCTTGAGGGCAAGATTGTTGGCCTCGGTCCCCCCTCCCGTGAAGACGATCTCGGCGGGATCCGCGCCCACGGCGGCGGCGACTCGATCCCTGGCGTCTTCCACCAGCCGGCGAGAACGCCGGCCGAAAGCATGTACCGAGGATGGGTTACCGAAGTCCTCGTCGAGGACGGAGATCATCGCCTCCCGGACCTCGGGGAGCACGGGGGTCGTGGCCGCGTAATCGAGATAGCGCATCAAAACAGGATAAGTGAGCGTGGTGTAGGGATAGCAACGGCTTTTCGGGCGCTAGCCCCTTAGTTGTCCGGAGTCGTCGGACCGGCGTCGTCGAGCCTGCGCTCCAGGTCTGCGATCTGGCGGTCGAGCTCGTCTCCGGCGGCCGCGGACCTGCCTCGCTCGAAATCGCGCATCCGCTGCGGGTAGCCGACCACTGCCGCGTCGTAAACCGGGATCCCGAGGGCTTCACAAAACGCCACCGCGTCTTCGGGGTCCCGCACCTCGCCTCTGATGTTGCTGCCGGAGCGATCGACCAACAGAAGCGTCGTCGGATGAGTCGCGGTGCGAGGTTCGATGAAGCCCTCGACCCCCTTGCGGTCGCGGGCGAACGCCTCCAGCGCGGAAAGATCGGGATTCTTCTTCTTGCTGAAGAAGTTACGGATCGAGTCGCCAATACCCACTAGTCAACAATCAGCCCTTACGAGACTTCACCTCTTCGATCAACTGCGGAAGAATCTTAAGGGCATCCCCGACCACACCGAGATCCGCGATCTGAAAGATCGGCGCCTCCTCGTCCTTGTTGATGGCGATGATCTTCTTTGCCCCCTTCATTCCCACTATGTGCTGGGTGGCGCCGCTTATTCCAACGGCCAGGTAGACGCCCGGCTTGACGGTGACTCCCGTCTGACCGACCTGGTAAGCGTATGGAACCCATCCCGCGTCGACGACCGCGCGCGTGGCCCCCACCGCCGCGTTGCCAACCGCGAAGGCAAGTTGATCGAGCAGTTCGAAGTTCTTGGGTTCCTGCAGTCCCCGGCCTCCGGAGATCACAATCGAGGCCTCCTCGAGCTTGGGGCCGCTCGCGGCCTCCTCGTGACGTTCCACACGTTTTGCCTTCTTCAGCTCCTCTGGAATCTCGACTTCGACCGGGACTATGTCGGCCTCCCCTCCGGAGGGCTCCGGTTCGAACGACTTCGGTCGAAAGAGGACGATTTTGGGAGAGCCCTCGAGCTCGACGTCCACGATCGTGACGCCTCCGAAAATCGCCGTCTTCGCCCTGTCGGTGCCGTCGAGGTCCATAGCGTTCGCCATTAGCGTCGAGCCTGTCTTGGCGGACAATCTCCCGGCGACGTCTCGTGAGTCGTAGTTCATCGCAAACAAGATGAGCTCGGGGCTGTGTTCTTCCACCAGCTTGTGAAGGGCGTGGGCGTGCGGCTGTGCAACATAGTCGTCGTAAACGGGATCGTCGCTTGCGTAGACCGTCTTGGCCCCGAACTCTCCAAGCTTCTTGGCCGCCTCCGTAGCACCAGACCCCAACGCAACGGCCGCCACGTCGGGATCGATCTCGCGCGCCTTCGTGAGGATTTCGAGGGCCGAAGGATCGACCTTTCCGTCTGATACCTCTGCGTAAACCCAGATGCTGCCCATCAGATGACCTTTGCCTCCTTCAAGAAATCGGCAATGCGACCTGCGGCGTCACCCTCGTCGTGGATCACCTCTCCGGCCTTGCGCTCCTCTGCCGGAATCATCTCGGCGACCTTCTGGTTGATGGCGATATCCTCCAGACCGAGGTCGGCGAGCGAATACTGATCGACCGGCTTCTTCTTGGCGGCCATGATCCCCTTGAAAGATGCGTAACGAGGCTCGTTGACACCGGCGGTGACCGTGATCAACGAGGGGGTCGGCGACTCGACTACGTGGTAGCCCTCCGCGGTCTGGCGGTGGATCTTGATCGCCCCGTCGGAGACCTCGATGTGCTTCGCAAACGTCAACTGTGGGATGCCGAGAAACTCCGCGAGCGTCGACGGCATCGTCCCCGTGTAGCCGTCGGTCGACTCCACTCCCGCTATGACGAGGTCGAACTCCGACTTCTTGATCGCCGCCGCGAGAACTTGGGCCGTGATGAGGGCGTCGGCCCCTTTCAGGGAATCGTCCGACACCAATACCCCCTTGTCGGCCCCCATGGACAGGCCGCGCCGGATCGCCTCCATTGCCGTCTCGGGGCCCATCGACACGAGGGCGACCTCTCCGTCGTGGGCCTCCTTGAGCTGGAGAGCCGCCTCGACTCCGAACTCATCACCGGGATCGAGTACGCCCTGGATCCCCTCTCGCTTGAGCCGGTCCCCGTCCATCTCGGGGGGCAGGTTGGGGTCCGGTATGTGTTTCACGCACACAACGATGTTCAAGACAGACCTCCTGTTAGATGCGGCGGGACGGCACCGTCTCTCACCCCATCGTCGACACACGTCTTATCCGACCGCCGATAAGCGCGCTGCTTGCTATAGCAAGCACCCTACCCGGTCGTCACGCCTTCTGGTAGAACGTCACTCCGTCTCGCTCCTTCACCACCGCCTTTTCTTCCTCCACCACGAGATCGAGGTGAGCCACGACCTCGGACACCGCGAGAAAGGCCTCGTATCCCGAAACGTCCGGATACATCTGCATGGCTAATTCGTACGGGGTCTTGCCCGAGCCATCGAGCATCGCCGCCACCTCTGCCTTGCGCGCGTGGTGATGCTCGATCGTGCGCCGGATCAATGCCCCGGGATCGTGAACCGGATCGCCGTGGCCGGGGTAGACGAGGGCGGGATCCATGGCCAGTAGGGCGTCGAGAGATCCCAGGTATTCCTTGAGCGAGCGTCGCCTCTCGCCCGGCTCGTCGAGCGAGGGCTCGAGCAACGGATTCGGCGACACCTCGGGCAGCAGTTGGTCTCCGGCGAAGAGCACGCGCGATTGCTCCTCGAGGTACACGACGTGGCCTCCGGTGTGGCCGGGCAGGAAATGCGCTCGCAGCCTGGAGCCTTCGTCAAAGTCGAACGCGTCTCCATCGTGGACGAGAACGACCTCGTCGTGGCGAATCCCGGGGCGAGGGTCCTTCTTGCGCGCCTGGTCCATCTTGAAGAGAAGTTCCAGGGGCATGCCCGCCTGCACCAAGAGCCGACCAACCTCGAAGAGCATCTGGCGATCGCGTACCCGTGCGATCTCGCGCTCCGGGAAGTAGACCGCGGCCCCCGATCTCTCCTGCACAATGTGGACGAGCCCGTAGTGATCGGGGTGGGCGTGGGTGATGAGGACCCGTTCGAGATCCTCGACCCTCCGGCCGCCCTCGGCCAACCCTTCGATCAGCGCGATCTCGCCCTCGGGCGTATTGACGCCCGCGTCTATCAAGGTCAGCGGTTCCGCCTCGATCAGGTAGGCGTTGACGGGACCGACCGCGTAGGGCGTTGGGATCTCGACGCGCCGGACGGGAAGGTCGGTGGATTCGGTCACCGGCCGACGAACTTCGCCTGGCCCGGACCCTCCTCGACGAACGAGTTCATTCCGATCTTTTGGTCTTCTGAGGCGAAGAGGGCCGAGAAGGCCTGGCGCTCGATCAAAAGACCGTTTTGGATGTCGGCCTCGAGACCGTTTTGAATCGCTTGCTTGGCGGCCATCAGGGCGACCGTCGGCCCCCGGGCGTATCGCTCGGCCCACTTGACGGCGGTTGCATAGACCCGATCGGCGGCAACTACGTCGTGTACGAGCCCGATCGCCTTAGCCTCGTCTGCCGGGACGAACCGCCCCGAGTAGATGATGTCCTTGGCATGACCGGGACCGACGAGGCGCGTCAACCTCTGCGTTCCACCGGCCCCCGGGATGACGCCGAGCAGGATCTCCGGTTGTCCCAGTTGTGCGTCTTCGGCGCAGACGCGGAAGTCGCACGCCAGCGATAGTTCGCATCCGCCGCCGAGCGCAAAGCCGTTGATCGCCGCAACGGTGATCTTCGGAAGAGCCTCGAGTCTCGTGAACACGTCCTGGAAATCGCCGATGTACCGGTACATGGTCACCGGATCGAGATCGACCATCTGTTTGATGTCGGCGCCGGCGGCGAACACCTTCTCTCCGCCCCAGACGACGACGACTTTGACCGAGTCGTCGGCGCGGGCTTGAGCAACGGCCTCACCTATCTCCCTCGCCACCTGATCGTTCAGCGCGTTGACCTTCGGCCGATCGAGCCGGATCGTACCCACGCCCGACTCGGACACCTCGAGGTTTACGAACTCGCCCACGGTCCCTCCTTCAGAAACAACCGCCGATCGGATTGGTCGGAGCAGCATAGGCAACGAGGCATCCGAGGGCCGAGCCGGAGACGACTAGGATGGCCCTCGGTGACTTCGGATTTCAGATCGGCGCTTCGACGCGCCCTCACACAACGTCCTCCGATTCAGGTCCCGTTACAGGGAGCGCGCTCCGCCGCCGTCTTGATCCCGTTCGTCGGAATCGAGCAGCCCTATCTGCTGTTCACCGTTCGGACCGAACACCTCCCGAGCCACAAGGGGCAGATTTCCTTTCCGGGCGGATCCATTGACCCGGGCGATGAGTCTCCTCGAGTCACGGCCCTGCGCGAGACGGAGGAGGAGATCGGCATTGCTCCAGACGCGGTGGAGGTCTTGGGAGAGCTGGACTCGCTACATACCTTCGTGTCGGGGTTCGTCGTGACTCCGGTGGTCGGCTGGCTCGAGGAGCCGCCCGAGCTGAAACCGAATCCCGAAGAGGTATCCGAGGTCCTCGAGGTGCCGGTCGCGGAGATCACGGAGGAGATCCGCAAAGAGCCGGGCTTCGGCCACGGGGACCGGACCTTCCCGACCGAGGCGTGGGTGTGGCGAGACAACGTCATCTGGGGAGTGACGGCTCGGATCCTGCGAATCCTCAAGTACCGGCTCGCCGAGGCCGGGCTCTCCGATCCGCCGGGAGAGACCGCGTCCCCATGGCCGGAGATCTCTCCGAGCCCGGGCTAGATCGGGGTTCACTTCGTGTTCCTCGCCGCTCCCACCCCCTCCCCTACCCCCTCCTTGGACCCGTCGGTGCTCGAGGCCGATCCGCTGACCACAATTGCCGCGATCGCGGCAATCGTCCTCGCGCTGATCGCGGGATTCATCGGCTATCGAATCATTCGCGGGGGCCGCGGGCTCTAGCAATTTTCGTCCCAGGCCGTCCTTACCTTTGCGGCGTGCAGACTGAACGCAGGGTTGTCCGCAACATCCCCAAAATGGCGGGGGTCGTCGGCGTGAGGGATCTCGGCCGCGCTCCCGGCAAGATCGTCGAGCGACTCGAACAGGGCGAGTTCCTCCTGCTGACCAGCAGGGGTGCTCCAATTGCAGTACTGCTCCCGGTGACGGCCAGCGGCCGGGACGTTCGGGCCGAGCTTCCCATCGCGGTGCCCGCGCCGTCGATCGAGGTCACCCCCGCGGAGCGCAGAATTCTCGACGTCGTCACGGATGCGCCGATGGCCCCCGACAGAATCTCCCAACTCGCCGGCATCCCCCACGACCAGACATCGGTCCTGCTCTCGCGTCTGGAGGTCCGAGGGCTGCTTCACAGGCAATGGTGGGGAACCTATGAGTTGTCTAAGAAGGCGATCGAGTGGCTCGAATCGACGAACAAGGATGGGACCTAAGAGACAACGGACAACGGGGCCCGGGGGCCCAGGGATATGTTCCCGCAGGTATGTCTGACATTCCCCGCCTGGATGTATGACAGGCCCGCCGTCCGGGTCCTGCGCTCGGCGACACGGCGCGGTCAGACGGCGGCGCGAGGCGAGAGTGTCATACATTGCCCCGGGGATTGTCAGACATGCTCCCGGATACACGTATGGGAAGGCTCGCCGTTCGCCCCCCTACCGTGACGAAGACCGTGAGGGGCTGACCGAGGCGACCCCTTTCCTATCGCCGCCCGACGCAATGGGCCGACCTAATGAGGCGATCTTTTTATCGAGGGGTTTGAGTACGAACCAAGCCGCAAGAGCGGGGACGGCAAGGAGCGCGAACGCCGCTCGCCACGAGAGCCACTCGACGAGAGCGCCGAAGGTGGGCGCGACGAGCGCGGCCATCGCGAACAGGACCGTCTGTTGCATCCCGATAGCGGTCCCGCTGCGGTCGGCTCCCGCCAGTTCGGCGGCCGCGGTAAACGAAAGTCCGTTCCAGCTGATCGACACAGACCCCGCCGCCACGAGCGCTGCCAGAACGATCCAGTTAGAAAGGTCCAGAACGACCGGCACGACGATCCACGACGCGGTCATGCCGAGGGCCAGGACTCTCAGCGGCGCGACCCGGTCCTGGAGTCGATCCGACCACCTGCCGGCAAGAACTCGCCCGGCGGCCCCCACGATCTGCATCACCGCTAGAACGGCCCCCGCGGCGGTCGCCGACATCGACTTCTGGCCGTGCAGGAACAGAACGACGTAGCTGACGACCGATATCTGACAGAAGATGAGAAGCGAGCTCCCCGCGGCGATGCGCCAGATCCGCCGGTCGCGCATCGGCCGCGTCGGGACCGTGGTTTCGGTTTCCTCTCGGCGCGGTGGGTTGCGCAGCCACAGCGCGGACAAGACGGCACCGAGGGCGCACGCGGAGGCGAGGGCCAAGAGGGCGGCATCGACACCCGATCTCGCCGCCACCGCCGGCAGCGAAACAGCCGCGAGCGCACCGCCGAGCGGGACGGCGGTCTGTCTGAGGCCGAGTGCGAACCCCCGCTGGGAAGATGCGAACCAGCCCATCACGGCTCGTCCACTGCCAACGCTCGCAATCGACCCCAGCGTTCCGGCGCCGAACAAAAAAAGGCCGACCGGGAGGGCTCCGTCAACCGACGACGCGAGGGCCAGAGCACCGGCGCACCCCACGAGACCCGCAAACAGCACACGACGTTCTCCGAAGCGATCCGCCGCGACACCCCAGGGGACGAGCGTTACGGCTCCGCCGAAGGTCAGCGCTCCTAGCACGAAACCGACTTGAGGGAGCGTGAGGTCAAATCCCTGCCTGAGAGCGGGTCCAATTGCGGGGAGTCCCTGGGCGACCGCAGCGAACGAGGCCTGAGCGAAGGCACCGATTCCGAGAACGGCCCACGCATAGTTTCTTTTCAGGAACGGACCTCTGTCAGAACATAGGGGGCTCGGTGTAGACGCCCCAGACATCCTTGAGAGCCTGAACCATCTCTCCCAGAGTCACGTAAGCCTTTGCCGCCTCCACCAGGACCGGCACCGAGTTCTGAGACTCGTCCGCGGCCATCTTTTTCAAATCCTCAATCGCGTCGTCGACCCTCTTTTGATCGCGGTTGGCCCTGACCTCGGCAACAGCCTTCTTCTGACGCTCCTCGATCTCCGGGCTGATGACGAGCATCTCGGGGATGTCTTGAACCGTTCTCGTGAACCGGTTGATACCAACTATCACCTTCTTGCCTTGTTCGAGAAGCTTCTGGTAGTTGAAAGCCGCGTCGGCAATCTCCTTCTGGAAGTAGCCCTGTTCGATCCCGACGAGCATTCCATCGAGAATTGAACCGTCTCCCAGCTCGTCGATATTCGTGAAGTACTCTTCGGCCGCTTTCTCAGTTTCGTCGGTAAGTTGCTCGATGAACCAAGAGCCACCAAGGGGGTCGATGACATTCGCGGCCCCAGTCTCGTATCCGATGACCTGTTGCGTCTTGAGTGCGATCTCGACAGATTCCTCGGTGGGCAGCGCCAGCACTTCATCCAGTGAATTCGTGTGCAGCGACTGAGTCCCACCGAGGACGGCGGCGAGAGCCTCCGTCGCCGTTCGCACAACGTTGTTGTAGGGCTGCTGCGCGGTGAGGGAGACTCCCGCGGTCTGAGTGTGGAACTTGAGCATCCACGATCGCTCCTTCTTGGCCCCGTAGCGATCCTTCATCCATCTCGCCCAGATCCGTCGTGCGGCGCGGAACTTTGCTATCTCTTCGAAGAAGTCGATGTGGGAGTTGAAAAAGAACGAGAGGCCCGGAGCAAAATCGTCGATGTCGAGGCCTCGCCGCCGACCGAGTTCGACGTGAGCGAATCCCGAGGCAATCGTGAAGGCAAGTTCCTGCACCGCGGTCGATCCGGCCTCGCGGATGTGATAGCCGGAGATCGATAGCGGATGGTATTTGGGGACGTCCTTAGCGCAGTACTCCATCATGTCCGCGGTGAGCCGCAGGTGGGGCTCGGGAGGGAAAAGCCACTCCTTCTGCGCGATGTACTCCTTGAGGATGTCGGTCTGACAGGTACCGTCGAGTTTCGAGACATCGGCCCCCTGCTTCTCCGCGGCCGCGACGTACATGGCAAACAGCATCGGAGCAGGGCCCGAAATGGTCATCGAGGTCGTGATGGCGTCAAGGTCGATCTGGTCGAAGAGGATCTCCATGTCGGCGAGGGAGTCAACGGCCACTCCACAGCGACCCACCTCTCCCTCCGATTCCGGTTCGTCCGAGTCGCGCCCCATGAGCGTCGGCATGTCGAACGCAACCGACAATCCGGTCAGCCCTTGATCGAGGAGGAATCGGTACCGGGCGTTCGTCTGCTCGGGGCTTCCGAAGCCAGCGAACTGACGCATCGTCCAGAGACGCCCTCTGTAGCCCGTCGCATAGATGCCGCGGGTGAACGGATATTCGGCCGGGTACCCGATTCGGGAGTCGATGTCTCCCTCGGGCACGTATAGCGGATCGAGCGGAACGCTGGAAAGCGTGTCGAAGTCGACGTCGTCCCTCAGACGAGATTTCTCGTACTGCTCCTGCCAGCTTTTACGCGGGTCGTCGGCCATGACAGGAGTCTACCCAGCCTGCTTAACCCTCAAGTCTTTGTCGGCCCGCTAAAGATCGTTTCATATGTTTACGGGATCAGATCGACGACATGAGGCGGTCCGCCGCCTCGTAAGGATCGAGCTCTCGATTCTCGACGCGTCGCGTCAGTTCACGAAGCTCGGCCGCCGCCCCGGCTTCAACCCTGTCCCGGTAGCGTTGAGCGACGATCTCGCGGATCTCCCGTTCGATACGTCGTCTGCGTCGCACCTGAATCAAATCGTTTTCCTCCTGGTAAGCGCGATGTTTCTCGATCGCGGTCCACATGTCGTTTATCCCTTCTCCCTTGGTGGCGACCGTCTGCACGATTTCGGGCTTGAACGAAAGGTCGGACAGCTCGAGCATCTGCTGCAACTCGCGCACCGTCTGCCGGGTGCCATCGCGATCGGCCTTGTTGACCACGAAGACGTCCGCGATCTCCATCAGTCCGGCCTTCGCAGTCTGCACGGCATCGCCCCAGCCCGGGTTCACGACGACGACGGTCGTGTCGCACGCCTCGGTGATCTCGACCTCGGCCTGGCCGACCCCTACGGTCTCGACGAAAACGATGTCCTTGCCGACTGCATCGAGAACGCGAATCGCCTCCGGAGTGGCGAGAGAGATTCCCCCGAGATGGCCGCGCGTCGCCATCGATCTGATGAAGACCTCGGGATCCGTTGCATGGCTCTGCATCCGAACCCGGTCGCCCAGAAGCGCACCTCCCGAGAACGGGCTGGAGGGGTCGACCGCGAGGACCCCCACTTTGTGCGCGTCCCGGCGGGCCCGGCCCACAAGCTGCTCGGTCAAGGTGGACTTGCCGGCTCCCGGCGCTCCCGTTATTCCGATCGTGTAGGCGTCGCCCGTGTGGGGATAAAGGGCCCTCATCACCGCGCCGACCTCCGGCCCTCCGTCCTCCACCAGCGATATCAGGCGTGCAACGGCCGGGCGATCTCCGCCGAGGGCGCGCTCGACCAGAGACGAGACCTCCTGGCTCACCTAAGCCTCGATGGCTACGACTTCGGTGATCTCCGGAACGCGCGCTTTGAGAATGCGCTCGACGCCCTGCTTGAGGGTTACCGGTGAAATAGGGCAGTTCTCACAGGTCCCGTAGAGGTGAACCGTGGCCACTCCCCCCGAGACCCCCACGAGCTTGATATCCCCCCCGTCCATCTGGATCGCCGGGCGGATCAGCTCGAGAGCCTCCTTTACCTGCTCTTCGACGGTTGTTGCCTGGGCCACCAGGCAATCGTACCGGCTACGACGGCCGTTCCGACGGTAAGGAGCAACAAGAGGGCCGAGACCGCGAGGGGGCCGGAGGAGGCAGTTTCCTCGATTTCTTCGAGGGAGCGAGCCCCTTCCCGAACGGGTTCGCCGGCCTCCGCCCTCTCGACCCGAATCCCGACGGGCTTGCTGATCCCCGCGGCCCGGTCGGCGGTCGCCTCGATCCTGACCTTGTACCGGCCAGGCTTCAGCGGAGCCACCCAGGTGATTCGGCCGGTGCCCTTTTTGGCAAGCTCGACGCTCAGGTCCGAGAACTCCGAGTCGCCCGAAGTGACGGTCGCAACGCTCGCGTCTTGGGACAGGCGAAAGGTGAGTTTGGCTGCATCGCCGACCGATACAGCATCGGGCGCTTTCAGGATCGATACCGAGATGCGCCCGTCGGTCGGAAGACGCTTGCGAGGTTGGCTCGGCCCGACCTCCCCCGGAACGATTTCCATCTCGTTACCTCCCGTGAAATTGAACTGCCAAGTCCCCAGGGCGTTATCCACGAGGGTGCGGCCTCTTCCGTCCACGAGCTTGAAGACTCCCGTCACGGTCACCGACGGTCGGGCCCAGGCGAGGCCGACATCGATCGAGCCCGGATAGGGAAACGGGCCTACGGCTGTATCCGCGTAGTAATGACGCAGGATTTCGGCGTAGTCCTCTCCCCGCAGGGCCATGCCGTGCGCGCCCCACTGCGACATCCCGGCGCCATGTCCCCAACCGCGCCCGAAGAAGTGAACCACCTTGCCGATGGTCACGGTCTTGAACCGCTCCGACGGCAACGTCTCCGGCAGACGACCGGAAGGAGTTGGTGCCGCCGACGGATAAACGCCCGGGAACATCGCCGGGGCCAGCTGTCGGGCGATCGTTCGAAAATCGTCCCCGAATCTCACTAGGGAACCCTTCGTCCCCTTGAAACGGATGTCGGGATAGGGAAGCCCGCGATGGCGGCCGATGGTGCGAGCCGAGACGAGCCTGCCCTTCGAGGGTCCCCACCAGCCGGCGCGCTCCAAGATGGCCTGGAGATCGGCGAGCGTGAATCGGACCTCCCAGCGGTACAGCGGCGAGGCCTGCTCGGTCGTGCTGGAGACGGATTTGAGATATGGGTACGGCGGCTCCCCGTAGAAGACATCCTCGTTGTCGAAGGTTCGTCCTCCCGACGCCGAGTGGTATCTGGCCAGGATCGGACCCCCCCGGTAGAGGACGGCCTCCCCTCTCGTCGCGCGCACCGCCTGGACCCATCGATGTCCGTCGGGCAACGAGAGGACGCGCGCTCCGGTAAAGACCTGGCACTCAATCGTTGCGCAGATGTCGAAGCCGTAGTTTGCGGCACTCCCAACGGGGGGCTTGAGCAGATTCCACAGCGCGTAGGTGCGAGCCGCGACGGCCTGAGCCTTGAGCGCTTCAGATGGCCATTCGGGCGGTACCTCGTTGAGGCCGAGGACGTAACGCTCGAGCGGCAACCTGTTCACCACGAGCAATCCGTCCGGAGCGGACGTCAATCTCAATCTGTCGAGGACGGGGAACAACCCAGAGACGTTCAAGCGGTCGTTGCCTCGCGCCACGAGGGAGACCGGCGACAGGGCCGATGTCGGGGGCCGCGAGGCCCTCCCGGAACCCCTCTTCGCCGCCGCTGCCACGGGCCCGGCGAACGCCGCGAGCGCGAGCGCCAGTGTCACTGCCTCGACCGAGCGTCGGTGGTTACGAGTCCCTTTCACCGATGCGTGCCTGGAGGCCCTTCAGCTTCACGACGAAGTCCTCGTAGCCCCTCTCGATGTGCCCCGGGTCGTAGACCTCCGTTCTGCCCTCGGCACAGAGGCCGCCCATAACGAGAGCGGCTCCGGCCCGGATGTCCGGGGCCCTGACCGGAGCTCCCGAAAGTCTTTCGACGCCGCGGATGACGGCGTGATGTCCCTCAACCCTTATTCGGGAGCCCATCCGATTGAGCTCGTCTACGAACAAGAACCGCGCTTCGAAGACGTTCTCCGTGAGGATCGATGAACCCTCGGCTCGGGATAGCAGCACCATCATCGGCGGCTGCAGATCGGTCGGGAAGCCGGGATAGGGCAGTGTCACAAGGTCCAGGGAGCTCGGCCTCCGGCTCATGACGACGCGCACCTCGCCGTCCCCTCGGGTGACCTCGGCCCCGACCTCCTCGAGCTTATTGAGAGGAAGTTCCATGTGGTCCGGCCTCATATCGGTGAGACGAACCTCGCCGCAGGTGGCAACCGCTCCAATCGCGTATGTTCCCGCCTCGATCCGATCGGGGATTATCTCGTGCGTCAGCGGCTGCAACTCCGGGACGCCCTCGATCGTCATCGTCGGAGTCCCCACCCCCTCTATCCGAGCGCCGGCCGCGTCGAGGAATGACGCAAGATCTTGAATTTCGGGCTCGCGGGCCGCGTTTTCGATGGTCGTCATCCCCTCGGCGACCGCCGCGGCCATCAGAAGGTTTTCGGTCGCGCCGACGGAGGGGAATTCGAGCAGGACGCGGGCTCCTCTCAGTTTGTGAGCCACTCCTTCGACGTAGCCGTGCTCCCACGAAAACTTCGCGCCCATCTTCTCGAGACCGTCGACGTGCAGATCGATTGGCCGAGAGCCGATTGCGTCGCCCCCGGGCATGGCCACTCTCGCTCTGCCGAGCCGGGCCAAGAGGGGGCCGAGGACCTGAATCGAGGCCCTCATTTGTCTCACGAGTTCGTAGGGAGTCTCGTCGGATATTTCGCCCGAGGAGTCGATCGTCATGGCCGTGTCTTCGAAATGAACCTTGGCCCCGAGTTGCTCCAGAACCTGAGACATCAGGAAGACGTCCTTGATGCGAGGGACGCGCTCGAGCACGACCCGCCCCGGAACCAGGAGCGAGGCAGCCATCAGCTTGAGGGCGGAATTCTTGGCTCCCGAGATGGGAACCTCGCCTCGAAGAGGCGAAGGTCCGTCAATTACGTAGGACTTCATCCGATGATCGTAGTTCGGTGTGGATCGGCGACCTTACCGAGCCCGACCACACAAAAAAGGGGCGGCCGAGGCCGCCCCGATTCTGTCCGGCTACGGCTACTTGACGCGCGGCCTGCTCGACGTCGTCCGTGCGGCCGAGCGACGACCGGTCGATTTTCTTCTTCCGGTCGATCTCCTGGCCGTGGCCTTGCGAGCGGCGGTCTTGCGTCCGGTCGTCTTGCGACGGCCCGCGGTCTTGCGACGGCCGGTCGTCTTCTTCCGGCCCGCGGTCTTGCGACGCCCGGTCGTCTTCTTCCGGCCCGCGGTCTTGCGACGCCCGGTCGTCTTCTTCCGGCCCGCGGTCTTGCGACGGCCGGTCGTCTTCTTCCGGCCGGTCGTCTTCCGGCGACCGGTCGTCTTCTTC
>JALZEK010000064.1 GCA_030862065.1 Actinomycetota bacterium
TCGCCGGAATGATTGCCTCAGAGCTCGGCACCGACGTCCATCTCGCGAAGCGCTCCACTCTTCTGCACGACATAGGCAAAGCGGTGACGCACGAGGTCGAGGGTTCCCACGCGCTCATCGGCGCGGAAATCGCTCGTCGCCTCGGCGAGAAACCCGAGGTCTGCCACCCGATCGAATCCCACCACGGAGAGGTCGAACAGCGCACCATCGAGTCGGTGATCGTGCAGGTCGCCGACGCCATCTCGGGAGCTCGACCGGGCGCGCGGAGAGAGACGATCGAGAGCTACGTCAAGCGCCTCGAGCGGCTTGAGGAGATCGCCATGGAGTTCGAGGGCGTCGAGAAGGTCTACGCGATGCAGGCCGGGCGCGAAGTGCGCGTCATGGTCAAGCCGGACACCGTCGACGACATGAAGGCCGAAGTCATAGCGCGGGACATAGCAAAGAAGATCGAGGAGGAGCTTCAGTATCCGGGACAGATCAAGATCATGACGATCCGGGAACTGCGCTCGTCGGCCTACGCGAAGTAAACGATGCGGCCCACGACTTGGCGTGAGGATTCGAGGGGGCTCCGTCCGTGAGTCCGATGCTACGCTCGCCGAAATGACGGTTCCGGCGACATATTTCATTCGCACGTTCGGGTGCCAGATGAACGAGCACGACTCTGAACGCATGGCGGGAATGCTGGAGGCCGAGGGTTATTCGAAAGCCGACGGACCCGAGGATGCCGGAGTCGTGGTCTTCAACACCTGCTGCATCCGGGAGAACGCCGACCAGCGCCTCTACGGAAACCTCGGACATATGAAGGCTCTCAAGGACACGCGGCCCGGGATGAGGATCGTGGTCGGCGGGTGTCTGGCACAGAAGGACCGCGAGGTCATCCAGCGACGAGCGCCGTACGTGGACGTCGTGCTCGGCACCCACAACCTTGCGAGCCTGCCGCGTCTTCTGCGTGAGTCGAGCGACGGTCCCGCCTTCGAGATACTCGAACAAACCGAAGTATTTCCCTCGGCGCTGCCGGCTCGGCGGCTGTCGCCCTGGCACGCGTGGGTTTCCATCTCCATCGGCTGCAATAACTCGTGCACCTTTTGCATCGTGCCGGCCGTTCGCGGCGAGGAGGTCTCCCGACGGACCGGCGAGATAGCGCAAGAGGTCCGAGGCCTGATCACCGACGGGGTCGTCGAGGTGACGCTATTGGGGCAGAACGTGAATTCCTATGGGCGGGATCTGGACGGGCGGCCCATGTTCTCGAAGTTGCTTCGCGAACTCGACACGATCGAGGGGCTGAGGCGCGTCCGATTCACCAGTCCTCATCCCAAGGACTTCCGGGCCGACACCGTAGAAGCGATGGCGGATTGCAGGTCGGTTTGTGAGCACATCCATCTCCCCGTGCAGGCGGGATCGGATCGCGTTCTGAGGCGGATGAAGCGCGCCTACACGAGGAAGAAGTACATGGAGAAGGTGCAGATGGTGCGGGACCGAATCCCGAATGTGGCGGTCACAACGGACATCATCGTGGGCTTCCCCGGAGAAACCGAAGATGATTTTCGAGAGACTCTTTCGGTCGTCGAGGAGGCGGAGTACGACCAGGCGTACACGTTTCAGTACTCGCCGAGACCGATGACCGAAGCGGCCGACTATCCCGACCAGTTGCCGAAGGAAGTGGTACAGGAACGGTTCGAGCGCTTGATTGCGCTTCAGGACGAGATCTCGGAACGCCGGAATCATGCTCTGATCGGCGGGACCGAAGAGGTGATCGTGGAAGGCCCTTCGAAGAAGGACCCGGCGAGGCTAACGGGAAGAACACGCTCCAACAAGGTCATCCACTTTCCTTCGGATGGTGCGGAGGCCGGCTCGTTCAGGGATGTGCGCGTCACAAACGCTCGCAGCCATCACCTCGAGGGGGAGATCGCGAGCCGGGGGGTCGATGTGAAGCAGCATGGCCTGACGCTGCCTCTCGTCACGGATGCATCTGGAGGGTGCGGCTCCTGCAATTGATGACCGGCGCGATCGTTCCGCATGCGCCTCTGCTTCTCGAGCCCCTGTGGTCGAAGGAAACCCGGGCCGCCGCCGAAGAAATCACCCGGGCAGCTCGGTCGTTTGGACCGTCGGGTGTCGGTACCGTGATCGTGGTTTCTTCACACGGGCGCGAGACGGGCGTCTATTCCGCGATCGAGGGGGATCTGGGATCGTTTGGTGTTCCCGGAGTAGCCGGGAAGTGGCGTACAGATTCGGGTCTGGGTGAGGCGCTCGCCCAAAGCTCCGGCCTTGAGACGATTCCCGAAGGCGAGGGGATCGACCATGGAATCCTCGTCCCGCTGCTGCTGATGGGAGTTTCGGCGGAGACTTCGGTTGTGGCCGCGAGCGTGGCCGACGACACCGAGGACGGCGGCCTGGCCTCCTCGCTGGCGACCGCCATCGCCGGTCTGGACGAAAGAGCCCTCGTTGTCGCGAGCGCCAACACATCGGCAGCGCTCGGCCCCCGGGCCCCCATCCAGAATCTGCCCCAGGCCCCCGACGCGGAGTCAGACTTTCTCGAAGCACTCCAAAAAGACCCCCGCCGGTTGGAGGACTCGATAAGGACCCTGGCCGCTGCCGGGGGCTCCTGCAGCCTGTTCCCGTTGACCGTTGCGGCGAAGATGTTCCCGAATCGTCGGGCGCGCGTTCTCGCTCATGCCTCCCCGGTCGGTGTTGGATACGTGGTTGCTTATTTCGATGACGATTCCTGAGACGGCTTCGAACGAAGTGCCTCGCGTGGCCGCCTTGGTGGGCCCCACCGCGGTTGGAAAGTCGGCTGTTGCGCTAGAGGTCGCCCCTCACCTCGGCGCGGAGATCGTCTCGATCGACTCGATGCAGATCTACAAGGCGATGGATATCGGCACGGCCAAGCCCTCGATCGAGGAGAGAAACTCGGTTCCTCATCACCTTCTGGACATGTGGCCCGCCGATTACGAGGTCACGGTGGCAGAATTTCAGTCGGTCGCACGTCGGGCTATAGAGGAGATCTCGAGCAGGGGGAGGGTACCTTTGCTCGTCGGAGGCTCCGGCCTTTACTTCCGCGCCGTGGTCGACGACCTTCGCTTTCCACCGAGATCGATAGAGGTGAGACGCGACCTCGAGCGTGAGGCCGAGGACGTGGGGGCCGAGGCCCTCCATGCCCGACTTGAGAAGGTCGATCCCGTCGCGGCGGGAAGAATTGAGCCGACCAACGCGCGCCGGATAGTTCGGGCGCTCGAGGCAATCGAGTTGACCGGCCGTCCCTTCTCGGAGAACGATTCGTGGGACCGTTACGAGAGTCGTTACCGGCTTGCGGCGGCGGGCCTCGCCCTGGAGCGGTCGGCTCTTTACCGACGGATCTCGGAGCGAGTAGACGAGATGTTCCGGCGCGGACTGGAGCGTGAGGTTCGAGATCTTGAGCGAAATGGCCTGGGGGTCACCGCGCGCCAGGCCCTGGGGTACCGGCAGATACTCGAGGCCGGTGAGGACGTTTCTCGATCGACGTTGCTTGACGAGGTGGTGAAGGCAACCAAGCGTTTTGCGCGCCGCCAGGAGTCGTGGTTCAGGACCGATCCCAGGATCAGGTGGTTCGACGCGGCCGACCGGGACGTCGAAGACAAGGTGATGGAGTACTTGCGGGACTCACTCGCCTTGGATCAGGGTGGCTGAAGCTTCCATTCGGCGGTTCCCTCGCCGTCCAGAGTCACGTCAACCGGCTGTTCATCTCCCTTATCGTTTCTCGCGGTGCATTCAAAAGACCCGCCCTCGGCTGCCCCCCGCACCTCCTCATCGGGACAGTCGACCGTTACGTCGCTCCGCAGCTTGTCGGAGATCCCGTCCGCAACGTCGCTCTCCAGCTTTTCGACGTCGACCGTGGTGCAGCCCGCCCCGAGCAGCCCGACGGCAACGAGGATGGCGAGGCGCATCTTCGCAGCGGTCATGCATTCTCCCGAGCGTTATTCGACCTGCGTTGGTGTGGGTCACGGTACCTTAGAGGTCATGAGATTTGCGAAGTATCACGGCATCGGTAACGACTTCATCATGATTGCCGACCCGGAGGATCGACTCTCTCTGACGGAGGACCAGTCCCGCCGTCTGTGCGACCGGAGGTTTGGGATCGGCGCGGACGGTGTGATCCGAGTCGCTCCCGGTCGTGACGGTGGTGACTTCTTCATGGATTACGCCAACTCCGATGGATCACCGGGCGAGATGTGCGGCAACGGCATCAGATGTCTCGCTCTTTTTGTGCGAGACGAAGGTCTCACCGACGCATCGGAGTTGAAGGTAGCGACCAGGGCGGGACTAAAGATCTTGCGCGTCGACGGCCCAACCGTGACGGTCGACATGGGCGCGCCGATCTTCGATCCCGACTCCATCCCTGTGAGGTGGGATGGTGATGACGCGCTCCACGCCAAGATCGAACTCGACACCGACGTGTTCGAGGCCACCTGCTTGTCGATGGGGAATCCCCACGCGGTCATTTTCGTCGACGAACCCAACTCGGTCCCCGTCGCCGAGATAGGTCCGGCCATCGAACACCATCCGATGTTTCCCAATCTGACCAACGTGGAGTTCGCAAAAGTCGAAACGCCGGACCTCATTCGCATGCGGGTGTGGGAACGCGGCTCGGGCGAGACTCTCGCCTGCGGAACCGGGGCCGCGGCCGTCGCCGTCGCGTCCCGACTGGTGGGTGGCGCCTCGGACGGGTCGACGGTCGTACTTCCCGGCGGCGAACTGGAACTCGAGTGGGCCGGATCGCTTGGGCACGAGCGGCCAGTGTTGATGACGGGTCCGGCGGTGAAGAGTTTCGAGGGGGACGTCGATCTGGAGACGCTTGGTTGAGGACGGCCCGCCGAATCGAGAAACTCCCTCCTTATCTCTTCGCCGAGATCGATAGGAAGGTCGAGGCGGCGAGGGCCCGCGGCGCGGACATCATCTCTTTCGGCATCGGGGACCCCGATCTACCAACGCCCCAACCAATCGTCGACGCCCTTGCTGAGGCGGCGCGGGATCCTTCCACCCACAGCTATCCGTCGTATACCGGCATGCCCGGCTTTCGACGAGCCGTGGCGGAGTGGTACGGGCACCGGTTCGGCGTGGAACTCGATCCCGATGAGGAGATACAGCCGCTCGTGGGATCGAAAGAGGGCATCTTCCATCTGCCTGTCGCGTTCGTCGATCCCGGCGAGGTCGCGCTGGTGCCGGATCCCGGCTACCCCGTGTACGAGACCGGGACGATCCTGGCCGGCGGGGAGGCCTACCTGCTTCCGCTGATCTCCGAGAACGACTTCCTCGTCGACTTCGACGCGATCGAACGAGATGTCTTGGCCCACGCGACGGTTCTGTGGATCAACTATCCGAACAACCCCACCGCGGCGGTTGCCGACATCGACTTCTTTAGGCGGGCCGTCGAGTACTGCGCCGAGCACGATCTTTTGCTCGCGCATGACGCGGCCTATACCGAGATCACCTACGACGGCTACGTTGCGCCGAGCGTGCTCGAGGTGGACGGAGCGATGGATCACGCGGTCGAGTTCCACTCGCTCTCCAAGACCTACAACATGACGGGATGGCGGATCGGCTGGGTCGCGGGCGCGCCGTTTGCGATCGAGGCCATCAAGCGCCTCAAGACCAACATCGACTCCGGCATCTTCGATGCGGTGCAACGTGCCGGCATCGCGGCGATCGAAGGACCTCAGGACGTGCTCAAGAGCACGGTCGAGACGTATCGCCGGCGACGCGACCTCCTCTGTGACGGCTTGAAGTCGATGGGCATCATCGTTGATCCGCCCAAAGGGTCGATCTACCTGTGGGTGCCGGTGCCGGACGGGTACACGTCGGCTTCGTTCACGACCTATCTGCTCGACGAGGCCGACATCGTCGTGGCCCCCGGCAACGGGTACGGGCCCTCCGGCGAAGGATTCGTCCGCTTCTCGCTCACGATCGCCGACGACCGTCTCGAAGAAGGCGTCGAACGCATACGGGGGATCGTCCGCTGACCAAAGCCCCATCGAAAAGCTATGAGACCCGGCCGGAACGCGAACGCGCGGTGCTCGTGGGGGCCGTGCTGGGTGAGAGCGACGCCGACGAGGCCGAGTGGTCCCTCGAGGAGCTCAAAGCCCTGGCCGACACCGCCGGAGCGGACGCGCTCGATCGTTTCACGCAGCGGCGCGACAAGCCCGACGGCGCGACCTATCTCGGGAAGGGCAAGGTCAAGGAGATAGTCGACGCCGCGACGGCGCTCGACGCCGACATGTTGATCTTCGACGACGAACTGTCACCCGCGCAGGGCCGGAACCTCGAAGAGATCGCCGGGGTCAACCCGCTCGCGGAACGTGGACTGAAGATCATCGATCGCACCGCTCTGATCCTCGATATCTTCGCCCAGCACGCGCGCTCGAAAGAAGGAAAGCTCCAGGTCGAGCTGGCGCAGCTCAACTACCGGCTCCCGCGCCTGCGTGGTTGGGGTGAGGTTCTTTCTCGCCTCGGTGGCGTCGGGACGAGCAGGGGGCCGGGTGAGACGGCATTGGAGGCCGAGCGCCGCGCGATCC
>JALZEK010000082.1 GCA_030862065.1 Actinomycetota bacterium
CGCCACACGAGTCGCTGTAGAAGAACAGGTCGAGGTCGTAGGCACCCGTAGCGGAGCCCACTGCTGAGGCCGTCGCCGGCTTCTTCATGTGAGTTTTCGGGATCTCGACGACGTAGCCGTCGATCCCTTGGCTCTGAGGAATGGCGCAGGTCTCGGTGAATTCCGCGCGGGTAACGCCGACCCCGGCTTCGAAGTTCGCAGGATGTCCGACTGCGATCGATCCGGTCGTGACATAAGGCTTGAGCTTCTTCCTCTTCCGGGCGTCGGCCGGCATGGAAAGAGCACCAGCAAGAAGACCTAGGATGAGTGCTACGAGAATGGTGCGGCGCATGTTCGTTCTCCTTCTCCTTGTCACAGGGTTGTTGACCCTCAATTCGCCGCAATGAAGCAGAGACCTGCGGCTAGTGCCGCTCTTGCCCCCGACCTTCTTCAGGAGACGAGGACCTGTTCAGAGTGCGTTTTGGGGACCTATTTGGTACCCAAAGCTGATAAGAACTTGAATCGACGACCGATCCGTCAGGCCGGAGTACCGGGTTGAACTGCGGTTAGGCTCTCGACAAACTTGGAAAGGGAGGCGAATCCATGGCGCGCAAGACCTCGAAGCAAACGGCCCAGGCCAAGAAGTACGCGAAGGAGACGGCCCGGGGACTGGGCGACGTTGGAAGGCGCGCGGCCAAGACCGCGTCGAAGGCGGCAAAGGAGGTCGCCAAGACAAAGGACGCCAAGAAAGCGAAGCAGACGGCCAAGTCGGCCGGCAAGGCGGTCAAGGCCGCCGCAGGAGCCGCCACGACCCTCGCCGGGACGGCCCTCAAGGAAGGACGCAAGGGCGCGAAGTCGGTGGCCGGATCCAAGGAAATGAAGAGGGTTCGCTCCAGCGCCTCGAAGGCCGCGACCGAGGCCAAGAAGGTCGCCGGCAAGGCTTCAAAGACGGCCCGCAAGCGGGGGTCGGTCGCGGCGAAGGAGGCCCGGGTCAAGGGCTCGGCCGCGGCCAAGAGGGCCCAGGCCAAGGCCGCAAAGACCGGTTCGAAGGCGGGAGCGGCCGCCAAGGCCAAGGCTGGAGAGGCGAGCTCGAGGGCGAAGTCCCGGGCCTCACAGACCCGGAGAAAGGTAGCTCGCTGATTGCCTTACTCTTAAAGTCGCGAATTCCTAACTAAGTCCCTTTAAGGGGCCGATTATTTGATTATGAGCAAACCGGCGGGCAGGCCCGCGCCCTCCCGGGCTCAGTGGCTGAGACGTCTCGCGCTCAGGCGGCGAGATCGAGTTGCCTTTGTCTTTTCCGGAGGCGGCCCCCTCGGCGGCCTCCAGGTTGGGAGCCTCAAGGCCCTGTTCGAGTTCGGGATCGTCCCCGAGATCGCGGTCGGGAGCTCGGTCGGGGCGCTCAACGCGACGTTCATCGCCTTCAATCCCAGCACCGGCGGCGCGGATGGACTCGAGCGGATCTGGCTGGGTCTCACCGACGGCGACCTCTTTCCGGGGGGCCGGTTCAAGGCGACCTGGGCCCGCTTCCTCGTGCGAGGGAATCGCGTCTTTGAGAACACCGGCATGCGAAAGCTGGTGGAATCGAGACTCGGCCACGCGCATTTCGAGGACGCCCAGATCCCATTGGGGGTGGTAGCGACCGATCTCGAAACGGGGGACGAGACCGTCTTCACCTCGGGGCCCGTGGCTCCCCCTCTACTCGCGTCGACCGCCATGCCGGGAGTGTTCCCACCGGTTGATATCGAGGGCCGTCACTACATCGACGGAGGGGTATCCAACAACGTCCCAATTTCCCCGGCGGTGAACATGGGAGGAAAGACCCTCTACGTGATGGACTCGACTTCTCACAGCCACCAGAAGAGGCCGCTCAACCGGCCCATCGACTACATGCTTCACGCGTTCACGCTCGCCCGTTCCCAGCGCCTTCAGATCGAACAGAAGCTGTACTCGGACAAGCTCCGCGTCGTGATGCTGCCGACTCCAAAGCTCGATTTCTTTGTTCCGTTTGCATCCATGGAGTTCACGGAGCGCTTGATCGAGATGTCCTACGAGCGGACGAGGTCGTTCCTGTCCGGGGGTCGGGAGGCCGTTGTCGAGACCCCGGTCTCGGGCCTGGAGGTCGTCGCCCCGGCGAAGTAGGCTTCCCGGGCGATGGGCAACGTCACGGCCGAGCGCCGGCGAGACGAACAAACTCGAGACACGGCCGATGATGCCGCGGAAAGAGTGGGAGCCCCCCCTCTCATAGAAGAGCCGACCGACGCCATGACCCCGTTCGAGGCGGCGACTTACTTCTTCCATAAGTCATCGAACCGCCTCAAGCTCCGGGAGGAGATGCGGGACGTGCTCGCCAGTTCATACAGGGAGCTGGCCGTCCAGGTACCGCTGCGAATGGACGATGGATCGATGCAGGTCTTCCGGGGATATCGGATTCAGCACAACGGCGCGAGAGGCCCCTACAAGGGAGGGATCAGGTTCCATCCCTCCGCGGACCTCGATGAGGTACGCGCGCTGGCCGCCCTCATGACCTGGAAGAACGCTCTCATCGACGTTCCATTCGGTGGCGCCAAGGGCGGGGTTCAAGTCGACCCCAGGCAGATGTCCGACGACGAGCTGCAGCGGCTGACTCGACGGTTCACGTCGATGATCTCCTACATCATCGGGGTGAACCGCGACATCCCGGCCCCCGATATGGGGACGAACGCTCAGACCATGGCCTGGATGATGGACGCGTTTGGGCAGAAACACGGCCACACTCCCGGGATCGTCACCGGCAAGCCGGTCGAGATGGGCGGGTCCCCCGGTCGCGAGGAAGCCACGGGGCGAGGAGTGGTCCTTTGTACGAGGGAGGTGGCCAAACGCAAGGACATCGCGTTCAAGGACGCGCGCGTCGCGATCCAGGGATTCGGAAACGTCGGTTTCTGGGCCGTGGCCATAGCCGCGGAGATGGGAGCCAAGATCGTCGCCGTATCCGACATCACGGGAGGGACCTACAACGGGGACGGGCTCGATCTTGAAAAGCTGGTAAAGCACCGCGACGAATCCGGAACGGTGGCCGATTTCCCCGGTGGGGAGCAGATCTCCAACGAGGCACTCATCGAGTGCGAGTGCGACATCCTGATACCGGCGGCGATTCACGGGGTGATAAACCACGAGAACGCCGAGAGGGTCACGGCAAAAATGGTGGTCGAGGCGGCGAACGGCCCTACGACTCCGGTCGCCGATGCCATGCTGAACGATCGCGGCGTCACGATCGTCCCCGACATCCTCGCCAACTGCGGCGGAGTGACAGTCTCGTACTTCGAGTGGGTTCAGAACATTCAGCAGTTCCGCTGGGAGCTTGATCAAGTCAACTTCGAGCTCAAAAAGAAAATGACTCGCGCCACGAACTCGGTGTGTTCTCGGTCAGAGGAGGAGGGGACCACGCTCAGAGACGCCGCCTTCGACATCGCGGTCGAACGCGTGGTCCGAGCCGCGGAGCTGCGCGGCTACGTCTGATCTCGATCTCCTATCGTGCCCTCCGGCGCGAGGCGGACGCGTCGGGCCCTCGAATTTCAAAGTTTTTTTTACTCGAATCGGACATTCCCGACGTATGGCATCGGTAGAGGGCATGTTTTCTGCAAGCGAGTGAAGGTATGGCCCCGGGCATGCAGAACACGTCATCTAGGCGGGTGTGAACGGACCCCCTAGTCAGAGGGATTGTCTGAAGAGAAGGGACGGAGTGCGATGAGGGGCCAGAGATCGTGCCGGTGGATGTCCGGACCTTCGGACGCCAAACTGAGGCTCACGGCCGCGAGGTGGTGGCTTGCGATTTCGAGAAATGTGATCGTGAAGGCCTATCCCCAGCACGCCAGGGGCGTCCGGGCGCCGGTGACCTGCCCCCGCACGCCGACCTTCATCTCCCCGCTCGGACAGCGCCGGCTGTAAGCGTTCCGAGGTTCCACGTCCCGGTAAGCACAAGCGACCCCCACTAGTATTCGCCGTTGTCTGAGACAACGAGGAGAGAGCCATGTCCGTCGAGAAGTCGATCGATCTCACCGCGACCGGGCCCACTATCGAAGAGGCCGTCTCCGAAGCCATTCACCGAGCGAGCCTCACGCTGAGGGGCCTTACGACATTCGAAGTCGAACGCATCGAGGGGACGGTCGAAGATGGAAGCGTCAGCTACAAGGTCTTGGTGCGGGTGTCCTTTGTGATCAAAGAACACATGCACGAATAGCGAGCCGTTGGTACTGCATCGGCGCCGGGAGCCTGCGCCCGGAATCTTTCGACTCGCACTACCCCTTCCGTTTCCGGGATTAACGCGCGTCAACGCCTATCTGATCGCGGACCCGGATGGGGCGACGCTGGTCGATTGCGGCATTCACGATCCGAACTCGGCGCGGAATGGAGGGTGGGACGAGGTCGTGGATGCGCTCGCCGTCTGCGACACCGTCCCCGAACACGTCACTCGACTCGTCGTAACCCATCCGCATATCGATCACTATGGGTTGGCGGCGCGCTTCGTTGACGAAACCGGCTGCCAGCTCTGGATGCACGAAAGCGTCGATGAGGAGCTCGACATGTACAGGCACCCGGAGAAAGTGACCGCGACCCTCAAGGAGATGTTTCTGGACCACGGCGTCCAGGCGGATGATCTCGACGAGCTGACCGCCTTTGAGGACTGGCGGCATTTTCTCTCCTCTGTAATCGAGCCCACCCGGCGGGTTCACGACGGCGATGCGTTTTCCGCCGGCGATCGGGAGTGGAAGATCGTCTACACGCCAGGCCACTCGAAATCGCATATCTGTCTGTGGACGGGTGCCGATCGGATACTCATCTCGGGCGATCACCTGCTTCCGGCGATCACCCCACACATCGATTTCAAACGAGGGGTCGACACCGATCCATTGGGCGAGTTCCTGGACTCTCTGGAGAAGGTGGCGGCTCTGGGCCCGGCCCTCGTCTTCCCGGGTCACGGTCACCCTTTCGACGACGGGGCCGAGAGAGCAAGAGTGAACATCCGCCATCACGACCGGCGACTCGATTCGATACTTCAGATCGTTAGGCGAGAGCCCCACTCCGCGAGCGAGATAACGGACCAGATATGGGGACCCGAGCTGCTTCACTTTCAGCGCCGCCTGGCTTTGGGGGAGGCCATTGCCCACCTCGCCTACCTCGTGAAGAGAGGGGAGATAGAAAGGATCGAGGCCCCCGACGGAAGCTTGACCTACAAAAAAGTCGATCAGCGGATAGCGACGTAAGCCATGGCCCCAGACCTAGTGATCCGAAACGCGCGCTCCGTTTACCCCATGGACTTCGACGGGCCGGCGAGGGGAGACGATCTCGCTCGAATTCAACCGCTCGAGGGCGTGGACGTAGCGTGCGAGGACGGTCACATCTCGGAGATCGGCGACGTCGGGCGGGGCCGGGTCGAATTCGACGCCACGGGCTGCACCATCGTGCCGGGTTTCGTGGACTGTCACACGCACCTCCCCTTCTACGGTTGGAGAGCGGACGAAGACGCGGCTCGTCTTGCGGGCCTGCGCTACGAGACCATTCATCGCGAGGAGGGGGGGATCTTCCGCTCGGCCCGGCTGCTTGCCGAGGCCGACGACGAGGACGTCCTCGACTTCTCGAAATCACTCGCCGCGACGATGCTCTCCAGAGGGACCACCACCTTCGAGATGAAGTCGGGATACGGCCTCTCCGTTGAGAACGAGTTGCGTCAACTTCGGCTCGCTCGCCGGGTCGCCGAGGACTCTCCCCAAAGGGTGGTGACGACCTGTCTCGCCGCGCACGCGGTGCCGAAGGGGAAGTCGCAGGGCGAATGGATCGGAGAAGTGGCGTCCGAATTGCTTCCCCGCGTCGCCGAGGAGGGTCTCGCTCAAGCATGCGACATCTACGTCGAGAGCATCGCCTTCGCGCTGGAGCATGCAGCCCGCCTGTGCACGGCCGCCGAACCTCTGGGACTCAGGATGCGGATTCATGCCGATCAGTTGGAAGACGGACAGGCCGGCGCGTTCGCGGCGCGCTGGGGGTTCGCCTCGGCGGATCACCTAAACCACACGTCACCGGAAGCGGTCGGTGATCTCGCCGCATCTGATACCGCGGCCGTCCTCCTTCCGGGCGCCACTTTCACCCTCAGGCAGAACAAGAAACCGCCGGCGCGCCACCTCATCGAGGAAGGGGCCGTGGTGGCGCTGGGAACCGATCTGAACCCGGGGACCTCGCCCATCCACTCGATGCCGTTCGTCATCGCGCTCGCCTGCAGGCTCTACGGGCTTCGCCCCCTCGAGGCCCTGGCCGCGTCCACCGTCAACGCGGCGAGCGTCCTGGGACTTGGATCGGAGGTCGGAAGCATCTCCCCCGGGTACCGCGGCGATCTCGTCGTTCTCGACGTCGAGGAATTCGATCAGATCGCCTACCGCCCGGACGCGCCGCCTCTGCTGGCCGTGGCCTGTGGAGGTCGGCTGGGAGCCGTCGCCAGTGTGGGGGCTCGGCGCGTCGTCAGGGACTAGCTTCGATCAGACCGGCGCCCACGCGTCGTCGGACACGGCTTCGACAAGAGACCCGTCGTCCACCAATCTGGTCACTGCTTCGATCTCGTCGAACAGGGGTCTGTCCTCGTCGAGATAGGGCGAGACCTTGCGGATCACATCGCGCGCGGCCCCCGTGGCCCGGGCCGGCCGTAGAGGCAGGCGGAGATCGAGTCCCTGGCTCGCCGTCAGTGCCTCGATCGCGATCACCCTTTGCGAGTTCTTGAGGATCGCGGCGGCCTTGCGCGCCGAGGTCGCTCCCATGCTGACGTGATCCTCCTGCCCGGCCGAGGAGGGGACGGAATCAGACGAGGCGGGCCAGCACAGCGACCGGTTCTCCGATACAAGGGCCGCGGCGGTGTACTGAGCGAGCATGAAACCCGATCTCCGGCCGGGCTCGGTCGTCAGGAACGCCGGTAGGCCGTTGTTGAGGTCCGGATCGACGATGCGCGCCACGCGCCGTTCCGCGATCGTGGCGAAACCCGCCGCGCAGAGGCCGAGATGATCGAGGGCCAGGGCGAGCGCCTCGCCGTGGAAATTTCCGCCCGACAGAACCTCCCCCCGATCGGCCAGCACGGTGGGATTGTCGACGACCGAGCCGAGCTCGGCCTCGAGGATTGATTTCACGTACTCGAGTCCGTCCCGATAGGCACCGTGAACCTGAGGTATGCACCTGAGCGAGTAAGCGTCCTGAACGAGGTGTTCCGACTCCCTGTGAGAGGCAACAATCTCGCTTCCTGAAAGAAGGGTTCTGAGGTTGGCGGCGACCTGTTGGGCGCCGGGATGCCGTCTGAGGGAGATGAGCTCTTGATCGAAGGCGCGGTCCGTGCCGAGGCATGCCTCCAGCGTCATGGCCGCGCTGATGTCCGAGGCGCGGCCCAGGCGATCCACCCCGCACCACGTGAGTATTCCGAGGCCCAGCATCAACTCGGTTCCGTTCACGAGGGCGAGACCCTCCTTGTGCGACAGCTCGAGGGGCTCGAGCCCGGCGTTCACTAGGGCGTGGTGCGACGCCATTGTCCGGCCGTCGACCTCGACCGTTCCCTCTCCCATCAGGCCCAGGGCGAGGTGAGCGAGAGGGGCCAGGTCGCCCGAGGCCCCCAAGGATCCCTGAGACGGCACCACCGGATGGATGCGGTGGTTGAGAAGATCGACCAGGCGCTCGACAAGCACCGGCCTCGTCCCCGAGTAACCGCGCGCCAGCGTGCGCGCCTTCAGTAAAAGCATTGCCCTCACGACCTCCGTCGGAAGCGGGGCACCCACGCCGGTCGCGTGAGATCGCACCAGGTCGCGTTGAAGCTTCGCCGCATCGTGGGGGTCGATCCGGACGTTGGCCAGTTGGCCGATCCCGGTCGTGATGCCGTAGACGGCCTCGTTCGACTCGACGGCTCGCTCCACTAGATCGCGGGCGGGGCGCATTCGGGTGACCACATCGGGCGAGATCTCGACCGGCCCACCCGCGGCAACGGTCACGACGTCGTCAAATGTGAGATGGTCGCCGATCATGACGGTCACCGTTTCACCCTAAGTGAGTAATGGAAGAGTCGCCTTCTACCCGTGCCGTAACGGGCTCTGTCGTTTGGGTCGGGGATCGCTTTGTCCCCAATCAGATGGTCGTGATCGAGGGAGACCGGATTGTGGAAGTTACCGACCGGCCCCCGCCCGAAATACCGACGGAGAGCTGGGGAGATGTCGCAATCCTTCCGGGCACCGTTAATTCGCACGGCCATTCTTTCCAAAGTCTCCTTAAAGGCTTTGCCGACGACAGGTCCTTCGAAGACTGGCGGGATTTGGTCCTGTATCCCTTCTCGGAGCGACTGGGGCGCGCCGAGATCTACGCGGGGGCACTACTCGCCTTTGCGGAAGCGGTTCTTTCAGGTACCACCACGACGGTCGATTTCTTCTATCTCCACGATGGAGGAAACGAGAGGGCGCAAGAGGTTCTCCGAGCGGCGCGGGACATTGGGATAAGACTCGTCTTTGCCAGGACGTTCTACGACGAGGACGCCCCGACGAAGGCTCCGGCCCGATTTCGGGAGAGCTCCGGCGATGCGGCGCGTCGATGCCTCGAACTGGCGCGCGCCGTGGAAGAGAATCCAATGGTTTCGGTTCAGCCGGCTCCTCATTCTCTGCATGCGGCCTCGCCGGAGACGATTCGCTCGGCGCTCGAAGTGGCGAACGAGCTCGGCGTTCCGTGCCATCTACACCTCGCCGAGGCGCTGTACGAGAGAATGCAGATCGAACAGCGATTCGGCACCACCCCCGTGCGATTGCTCGAGCGCGAGCAGTTGCTCGACTCCAGGCTCGTCACCGTGCACGCGGTCTGGGTCGACGAAGACGAACTCGACCTCATCGCGGCGTCCGGAGCGGGAGTCGTGCACTGCCCGGGAGCCAACGCCTTTCTCGGGGACGGGATGGCTCCCCTCGTCGAGATGCTCGAGCGCGGCATCCGCGTCGGACTCGGTCCCGACGGTGGCTGTGCAAACAATCGTCAGAGCGTCTTCGACGAGATGAGGACGGCTTCACAGCTCGCAAAGGCCCGTCTCACAGACGGCGGCGCGATCGACGCCGAGACCGTACTTCGGCTCGGAACGGCCGGAGGTGCCGATCTGCTCGGTCTTCCGGTTGGATCTCTTGAGCCCGGCCGGCACGCCGATCTCGTCGCCGTCGACCTGACGGACATGTCCCTGCAGCCGAGCGCCAATCTCGTCAAGCAGATCGTTAACTCGATGCAGCCGACGGCGATCTCGAAGGTGATGGTCGGCGGCGAGATGGTGGTCGAGGGGGGCCGGCTCACTCGGGTGGACGAGGCCGAGATAAGGACGCTGGTGGCCGACGCGGTGGAGGGCTGGACTCGCCCCTAAAACGATAGGCAGGAAAGGCCCCTAGGTGGGCGAATCATGCTGTTACTTATTACGCGGGGCGAAGGGGGAACCATGCGCAAGGCATTCGTCTCGGCCGCCGTTGCGGCCCTGATCATTTCGCTATCTCCGACTCCGGCGTGGGCACCGGACGCCGGGGCGGTCGTCGATCAGTTGGCCTTTGCCAGCTGGGTCCAGATGCACGGAAAGACTGGCGACTTCTACGGGGTCATCGGATGGCGTTGGTTCGAGGGGACGGGGCCGGAGGGGTTGGTCGCGGCCTTCAAAGGGAAGTGCCACAAGTCAACACACGGAGACATGACTGTTATCAGTTGCACCGGCCACGGCCGTGGCAAGAGGGCAACGCTTGAGAATTTCCAAATGGACCCCGCGCTTTCCTCGGCACGAGTGGTCGTGAAAACAAACGGGCAGAAACATGTCGCCGATTGGAAGGGGAAAGGGCTAACCCCCACGATTTATGAAGCGGCCGGCGTGAATCCGGGCGGAGCTGGGGCCGGAGTGCAAGCGTACCGAAACGCTAGGGCGAAGGGCCGGGTGTTCGGTCGGAAACTCAACTCGAGAACATGGCTCGACTTTGCCGTACTCAACGAGGTAGTCGCCGCCGGCGTAAGCTCACACTTGTCCACATACGGGATCGATCTCTCGACGTCCGGCGACCGTCTGGAGATCTCCAGAACGATCAGGTACCGCAGCTAGTCCCTATCTCGCTCTTCCGGAGGCATGGGAATCCTGAGCTGGCGTTCCCGCGCGACGTCGATTGCCTTCGAGTAACCGGCGTCGGTGTGGCGCAGCACTCCGAGTCCGGGATCGGTGTCGAGCACTCGCTCCAGCCGCCCCGCCGAGTCGTCGGTCCCATCTGCGACGACCACCATTCCGGCGTGGATCGAGTAACCGATCCCCACTCCTCCGCCGTGATGAACCGACACCCAGTGCGCGCCGGCCGCGGTGTTCAACAGCGCGTTGAGCACGGGCCAATCCGCGATCGCGTCCGACCCGTCGATCATGCCCTCGGTCTCCCGGTAGGGAGAGGCGACGGAACCGGCGTCGAGGTGGTCTCTTCCTATGACGATCGGCGCGCTCACCTCCCCGGAGGACACGAGTTCGTTGAATCGCAGACCCGCCTTGGCCCTGTCCCCGTAACCCAGCCAGCAGATGCGGGCGGGTAGCCCCTGGAACGCGACTCTTTCCGAGGCCATCTGAATCCAGCGATGCAGACGTTCGTCGTCGGGGAAGAGGTCGAGGATCGCCCGGTCGGTGACGGCGATGTCGTTCGGATCACCCGACAACGCCGCCCAGCGGAAGGGTCCCTTTCCCTCGCAGAACAGGGGCCTCACGTATTCGTTCACGAACCCGGGGATCTCAAAGGCGTCTGAGACCCCCGCCCGCTCGGCCTGAGACCGGATGTTGTTTCCGTACTCAAAGCTGATCGCGCCGCCCCTTTGGAAACTCAGCCACGCCTCGACGTGCGCGGCTATGGATTCCAGGGCCCGCTTGACGTAGGTGTCGGGATCGGACTTTCGGAGTTCCGAGGCCTCGGCGACGTCGAGGCCGACGGGAATGTAGCCCTCCAGCGGATCGTGGGCTGAGGTCTGGTCGGTCACGACGTGGGGGGAGAACCCCTTCTCGACCAGCGCCGGAAGGACCTCGGCGGCGTTGCCGAGAACCCCGATCGACTCGGCGCGTCCGTCGGTGGCGGCCTCGTCCGCCCAGCGGACGGCGGCGTCGAGGTCGCCGGTAGAGCGGTCGAGGTAGCGCGTCTCAAGGCGTCTTTCGATCCGGCCGGGATCGACCTCGACACAGAGGGCCACGCCGCCGTTCATGGTCACCGCGAGCGGTTGGGCTCCTCCCATTCCCCCAAGGCCTGCGGTGAGAACGACCTTGCCCCTCAGATCACCCTCGAAGTGGCGGGAACCGAGCTCGGCGAGGGTTTCAAACGTGCCCTGCAAGATCCCCTGAGTTCCGATGTAGATCCACGATCCGGCGGTCATCTGGCCGTACATCGTGAGGCCCAGTGCCTCGAGGCGGTGGAAGTTGTCCCAGTTGGCCCAGGCCGGCACCAAAAGAGCATTGGCGATCAGGACCCTCGGGGCGCGGTCGTGGGTGCGGAAAACGCCGACCGGCTTTCCGGACTGAATCAGCAGGGTCTCGTCGCCCTCCAGCCGCCGCAGCTCGCCCACTATCGCCTCGTACGCGTCCCAGCTCCGGGCCGCCTTGCCCGATCCTCCGTAGACGACAAGGTCCTGGGGACGCTCCGCCACCTCGGGGTCGAGATTGTTCATGAGCATCCGCAGCGCGGCCTCCTGCGGCCATCCCTTGCAGGAGAGCTCGGTCCCTCTGGGAGCCCTCACCTTGGTCATGGCCTCATTGTCCACCGGCATCCTCGAGATTGCCCAAGAGCTTTCGCGATCTGACTTTGTTGCCATCGGAGCGTGGCAACTTGGTCGACAATCCCATCCGGGGCTTTTGCGCCGGGCTACTCTGGCTCTCTCGCGGCGCGCCGGCGGCGGCCTCGATCTGGCCGATCATGAGCGGAGAAAGGAAAACGTCTTGGTCAGAGAAACGCAGCCCGAAGTCGAACTGATCGCCCGGCCCTCGATAGACCTCGAAGCTTTGGAAAGGTATCTCAAAACCGTGGGGGGCGAGTCCTGGCTGCAGATGCGAAAGGACCAGAACGAGGGACTCAACCCCGGGCAGCTCGTCATCGAGGCGGCGGGGAGGGCCTGCTATCGGTCGTGGAAAGAGGGGCTGAATCCCAACGTGAAGCGCGTCCGGCGCGACCAGGGTGAATACTTCCTCAACCTGCTTCGGTCGGGCCATGGGTCGGTGCTCGAACACGCCAACTACACGTTCATCCTCTACAACGTGAGCCGAGTATTCACCCACGAATTGACCAGACATCGGGCGGGCTCGGCCTTCAGCCAGGAGAGTCTCCGCTTCGTTCGTCTCGACGAGATTCCGTTCCGGATACCCGAGGCGATGGAGTCGCTGCGCCCCCAGATCATCTCCATTCTCGAAACCCTCGAGGACTTCCAGGTCTCGGCCGCGGAGCACTTCGGACTGGACGAGGAGGGCGTTCCGTTCCACACCAAAAAAGAGATCACCTCGGCGCTGCGGAGGCTTGCTCCCGACGGGGTTTCGACGGTGATCTTTTGGACGGCAAACATACGGACCCTCCGGCACACGATCTATATGAGAACCGATCCGGGGGCCGAGGAGGAGATTCGACTCGTGTTCGACAAGATCGGGCGAATCATGAAACAGGAGGCTCCACTTTTGTTCGGCGACTTCGAGGTCGCCGAGGACGGCCACTGGCAGACCGACTACAAGAAGGTCTGAGCCCGCCCGGCATGGTGCGCGTCGAACTCTATCGCGGGATCGACAGTCGATGATCGTCGCGGAGGCGTTCAAGTTCGGCTGGGACCCCCTTGCTTGGGAGATCATTCCGCGCCTTGAGATCGGCGGTCTTTCGATCTCTCCCCACGGGATTGGAATTGCGCTCGGCTACCTAGTGGGTGCTCAGCTGATGGTCAGACGAGCGCGCAAACACGGGGGCCCCGACGAGAACGACATCTGGAACGCGCTCTTCTGGGCGCTCATCGGTGCGATCGTGGGGGCCCGTCTCGGCTACGTCTTCGGACACCTGAGCGAGGTCACCAACGGCGGCGACGATCTTCTCGGCGTCTTCAAGGTCTGGGAGGGAGGGATCTCGCTGCTCGGGGGGATCACGGGAGCTGTCCTGTTCGCGCTGCCCTACATGATCCGAAAACGAATGGGGTTTTGGCGGACGGCGGACCTCGCGGTTCCCGGTCTGGCCCTGGGTATCGTCATCGGCCGGATAGGCGATCTGATGATCGGAGATCACCTCGGCAAGCCCACCGACTTCGTGCTCGGTTGGCGCTGCCTCGGCGAGTCCGACGGCACGCCCTCCGCGGCGGTCCAGGTCTACCGAGAGGCGCTCGCTCAGGGGGAGCCGCCCTCGCTCGGCTGCTTCGACCTGGCCCTTCATCAGACCGCCCTGTACGACCTCGCCTCCACGGCGCTGCTGCTGGCCCTGCTGCTGTGGTTCCGACGTAGATCTCTCAACGCGGGGCTGCTCACGATCGTGTTCGTGATCTGGTACGGGATCATTAGGGTCGTCACGGACTCCCTGCGGGTCGACAAACGCTACCTGGGACTTACCGGCAGCCAGTTGACCGCCCTTATCGCGGTGGCGATTTGCGCCTACCTGTTGGCCCGCCACAGGGGGGCCCCGCCTCGGTGGGCGGCACCGCCTCCCAAGTCGACTACAGAGAGTGATGAGAATGCCCCAAAATCGGCTACTTCAGCGGGTGGAGATCACTCTACGTAGTCTCAAATCCGCCTCCCCCTCCTGGGACATGGCACCATAGACGTGTCTCACGGAGGAGAGGAGCGTGACGCCATGGCAGAGACCTACAACGGCTACTGCGTGAAGTGTCGGGAGAAACGTGACTTTGAGGGCGAGGTCAAGACTCTCGAGAACGGCTCGAAGGCGGCACAGGGGCTGTGCCCCGTGTGCGGGACGAAGATGACCCGGATGCTTCCGAAAAGCGCCTAGCCTTCCGTCCGAATATCCAAGCGGGCCGCCTC